>DATFXR010000824.1:0-4491 GCA_035315685.1 Vicinamibacterales bacterium
TCCCTTCTTGATCACGATGCGGATCGGATCGGCGCCGACGCGGATCAAGTCGATCGCCGGCCCGTCGACGACCACCGCGTCCATCTGTTTGCCGGGCTCGAGGCTGCCGACGCGATCGTGCCGATCGAGCGAGTATGCCGCGTTGATCGTCGCGCCAACGAGCGCCTCTTCGAAGGTGAGCCGCATGCCGAAGCAGGCGAGCGAGAGCGCGAACGGCATCGACGGCGAGAAGCCGCCGCCAGGATTGACGTCGGTGGCGAGCGCGACGGCGACACCACGCTCGATCAGCAGCCGCGCGGGTGCGAAGCGACCGAGCTTCAGGTAGAAGGCAGCAATCGGCAGGAGCGTGGCGACCACGCCGGCGGCGGCAAGGCCATCGGCGCCCGCTTTGTCGACGAAGATCAGGTGATCGGCGGAGCGCGCACCCACCCGTGCCGCAACCCGCGAGCCGCCGCTCACGCCGAGCTCGTCGGCGTGAACTCGCGCTTTCAGTCCTGCTCGACCGCCGGCCTGCAGGATCGCGCACGACTCCTCGGGCGTGAACACGCCGTCCTCGCAGAACACGTCGCACCATTCCGCCAGCCGCTCGCGCGCGACCGCCGGAATCATCGCGTTGACGACGAGGTCGACATACTCCCCGCGCCGATCACGGTACTCGATCGGCACGTCGTGCGCTCCCATGAACGTGGCCGCGATCTCGATCGCGTGAGCGGAGGCGAGTGCGCGGAGCACGCGCAGCAGTTTCAGCTCGCCGTCGACGGTGAGCGCATAGCCACTCTTGGCCTCGCAGGTCGTCGTGCCGCAGCTGAGCATCTCGTCGAGACGGCGCCGCGTCTCTGCGACGAGCTGCTCGCTGGATGCTGCGCGGGTCGCCCGCACACTGTTGACGATGCCGCCGCCGGCGGCGGTGATCTCTGCGTACGTCGCCCCGCCGAGCCGGCGGCGCAGTTCGTCGCGACGATCGCCCGCGAACACGACGTGCGTGTGGGGGTCGACGAATCCCGGCACGACCGCGCCGCCGTGCGCATCGATCACGATCGCGGCATCGGTCAGCGAGCCGATGCGGCGCCAGTCGGTTTCATCTCCGACGAACACGATGGTCCCTGCGCGCGCCGCGACGACAGCGCGCGGCCGCGAGCCGGCGTCGGCCTGCGCCGATCCGCGCCGCGGCGCCGGTCCGGCACAGGTCAGGACCTCGGAGGTGTTGTGAATCAGGAAGTCGGCGAGCACGGCTCGTCATTGTAGTGGCGGCTTGGGACTCGGGGCTCGGGGCTAGCTGCTCTCTTCGTAGCGCGAAGGCTCGAGCCGTGCGTCAGCTAGCCCCAAGCCCCTAGCCCCCAGCCCCTGCGTCGCGCAATAGCGCGTGGATTGCGTCGATCGCCACGCCGCTGATCGCGACCCGCTTCCGTCTGCCGCGCTCGCCGCTGACGATGGTGATCGCGCGCCGTGGAACGCGGAGTAGGGACGAGAACAATTCGATCAGAGCGTCGTTGGCGGCGCCTTCGACCGGCGGCGCGGCGACGCGGACGACGAGCGCGCCGTCGCGCTCGCCGCCGATTTCCGATCTCCTGGCTCGGGGGATGACCCGGACGTCGAAGGCGACGCCGTCCGCGGTCGCGACAATCACCCGGCGATCTTGCGGGCCGGATGCGGGTCGGCCTCCGCATGCTCCGCCGGGCGCGGACGGTGGAACAGGATGCGATCGTCGCGCTCGCGGGCCTCCTGCTCGCGGACGAACTCGAGCGTGTTGTGCAGCGCCTGGATGCTCGCCTCGAGTGTGATCTCGACATCCTTGCGTTTGAGCTTCAAGCCGTCGATCTCGCGCTGAATGTCCTCGAAACGCGCCTGCGTCTGGTTGAGGAGCAGCTCCGATCGCGAGCCCGCCTCGAGAATGACGCGTCGGGCTTCCGAGTCGGCGTCGGTGACGATCCGCCTCGCCTCGGCCTCGGCGCCGCCGACGATGCGCGCCGCCTCCGCCTCCGCGCCGCCGGCGATCCGCGCCGCCTCGGCCTCGGCGCTGGCTTTGATGTCGTCGGACAGCTTCTGCGCAGTCATCAGCGTCGCGCGCAGATTCTGCTCGTTGTCGCGATGATGGGCCAGCGCCACTTCCATCCGCGCAAGGTCCTGCCGCATCCGATCCGTCTCCCGCAGCGCCTGCTCGTAGTCGTCGGCAACGGCCGCAAGGAACGACGTCACCTCGACGGGATCGAAGCCTCGGAGCGCCTTGCGGAACCGCTGCTGGCGAAGGTCGAGCGGGCTGACATTCATACGTGGTCGTCTCCGCTCTGCCTTATCGGCTGCACGCTTTGGCTTCAATAGATCAGGGCCGCGCGTAGGAGCGGCCGCCGAAAATGGCCGTCCCGACGCGCACCATCGTCGAGCCTTCCTCGACGGCGACCTCGAAATCGTGGCTCATGCCCATGGACAGCTCCTTCAACGTCGAGCCATCGACGCCTCGTGCCACCAGCCGATCGCGGACCGACTTCAATTCCCGGAAGTACGGTCGTGCCTCGTCGGGATTGTCCACGGCCGGGGGGAGCAGCATCAGCCCGACGACCCGCGACGAGAGGAGCGCGCGCGAGGCAGCGAAGATCTCGAGCAGCTGTTCTTCGCGGGCGCCGTGTTTCGTCGTTTCACCGGCGAGGTCCACCTGCACGAGAAGGTCGATGGTGCGGCCCGCGGCGCGCGCCGCTTCGTCGACCTTGGCCATCAGCGCGGGAGCGTCGATCGAGTGAATCACATGAAACCGGCCGGTCTTCTTTGCCTTGTTCGACTGCAGGTGGCCGACGAGATGCCAGCGGAGCGGCAGGTCAGAGGTGCGCTCGATCTTCTCGAGCGCCTCCTGCACCTTGTTCTCGCCAAAATCGATCTGGCCGGCGTCAGCGGCGGCGCGCACGGCGTCCGCTGGAAACGTCTTGGAGATGGCGACCAGGCGGATTGAGGCAGGATCTCGCCCCGCCCGGCCGGCCGCGCGCTCGATGCGAGCGCGTACCTCGGCCAGCCGGGTACGGAGCGCGGACGGGTCGATCACTACTTCTTGAGGGTGCCGAGGATTCCCTTCGCCGTCGCCGCGTTCGGACCGGTCGGCGCCAGCTTCAGATAGGTTTCGAATTCGTTCGCCGCGCCCTGAAGGTTGCCCTCGTTCACGAGCGCCATCCCGAGCTGGTAGTGCGCTTCGGCGTGACTCGGATTGGCTGCCACCGCGCCTTCGAATTGCTTTTTCGCCTCGGCGATCTTGCCCGCGTTCCAGAGAATGACGCCCTGGTTGAACATCGCGTCGGCGTTGCCGCCGCCGCCGCCCGCGGCCCCAGCCGCGCCGGCGCCGCTCAACTCCATCGCCTTCGCGCTCGCGGCGGCCGCCTCGTCGAACTTGCGCGTCGCGTTGTAGATGTTCGCCAGCCCGTTGTACGCCTCGGCGTAGTCGGCTTTCAGCTCGATCGCCTTCTTGTAAGCGGCTTCAGCCTTTTCGTAGTCCTTCTTCTGCGACTCCGAGAACGCGATGTTGTAGTAGCAGTCGTAGCAGTTCGGGTTCAGCTCCGCGGCGTGCGTGAACGCGGTGATCGCGGCGTCGTGATTGCCGGCGCGGCTCGCCGCCACGCCTTCCTCGAACGTCTTCTTCAGCTCGGCGTTCTTCGCTGCGGCTTCGGGCGACACGCCGCCGCCCGCGCCGAGAACGAGCGTGATCGGATTGCCGCCGCCGATGCGCACCTGCACCGGAACCGGCTGCGCGCCGACCTTGTCCTTCTCGGCCGACACCTTGTAGGCGCCGGGCGGCAGGCCGATCTGGACGAATTCGCCTTTCTTGTCGGACTTGGTTTCGAAATGCCGGTTGTTCGCGTCAGCATCGATGCTGATCTTGGCACCTTCGACCGGCTTGCCGCTCGCGTCTTTCACCGAGCCTCTGATCATGCCCGTCGACTGCGCGGCCGCCGGCAACGTCAGCGAAAGCGCGAAGAGGGCGGCGCACGCCACCAGCCATCGGTGCCGGCCGATCAATCCGCGAATCATGGAATCCTCCTGAAAATGAGCGAAAACTCTTTTGCAGGGGGTAGTTTACCTTACTCGTAGTGGAGCGCTTCCACTGGATCGAGGCGGGCGGCTTTCATCGCCGGATAGACGCCGGAGACGAGGCCGATGAGGACAGACACCGAGAAGGCGAGCGCGAGCGACCCGCTGCTGATGATTGTCGACCAGCCGGCGAAGCTCGCAATCGCTCGCGACAGCGTCGCGCCGACGATAAGCCCGACCGTTCCGCCAGCGACCGCGATCAGCGTCGTCTCCATCACGAACTGGCGGACGATGTCGGTGCGGCGCGCGCCTATGGCGCGCCGAATGCCGATCTCGCGGGTCCGCTCGAGCACGCTGGCCAGCATGATGTTCATGATCCCGATGCCGCCGACCAGCAGCGAGATCGACGCAAGCGCGACCATAACGATGTCGAAGATCCGTTTCGTCCGCTGCTGTTCAGCGAGCAGCTCGGCCGGCACGATG
>DATFXR010000825.1:0-8850 GCA_035315685.1 Vicinamibacterales bacterium
GCCGATCTCGGGCGGCGTGACCGCCTCCGCCGGCCGCACGTCGGTGTCGCTGACGATGGTCAGGTACTTGCGGAACGGCTCGAGCGGACTGAGCGAGCTGCCCGAAAGGTTGAACGCGCGTCCGGTTTCGGCCGGCGACCAGAGGTGCTGCGTGGCGCCCCACTCGTTCGCGCCGGCGGCGCCGTGCACCATCTCGATGCAGACCAGGCGCGTGCGATCGAGCGACGCGGCGCCGACCGTTTTCGTCCAGAGTCCGCGCGCCGGCACCATGGCGTCGAGGAACGGCAACGCGACCGTTGCGCCGAGCCCGCGCAGCACCGTCCGCCGTGGAATGTGCTTTCCGGTGATCACCATCTTCGCTGTTCTCCTCGCCAGTTCGGCGGAAAGCAACCGCAGAGCGCGCGGAGATCGCAGAGATCAAAAACTCCGTGTTCTCTGCGTGCTCTGCGGGTTGCTTCCCTCACCTCTGGCCAACCACGCCGGCAGTCGTCGTCACGGCTTCGACGCTCTTCATGCGGAATGCCGCGCTCCTGACGATGCCGAGCACGAACGCGGACATCGGATCGCCGGCGGCATCGGCGCCACGCACGATCTGCCGGACGACCGGCATGTCCTCCGGAACGAGGCGCCGTCCCAGCGCAAACGTCATCAGGTTCTCGGTAAAGGTCTGGAGCAACACGCCGCGCCGCTTCAGCAGCGCCTGCTCGAGGTCGGCCGGGCCGGCGAGCCGTGTGCCGTCGTACATCGTGCTCGCCGCGTCGACCGGCATGCCGTTGTCCTTGATCCGCCACGCGCCGGTGACGTCGAAGTTCTCGAGCGCAAGGCCGATCGGATCGATCATCTTGTGACACGAGGCGCACGCGGCGTTCGCACGATGCTGTTCCATCCGCTCTCGTACCGTGCGCAGCCGGCCGTCTTCGGCTTCCGCCGTCGCCTCGAGATCCGGGACGTTCGGCGGCGGCGGCGGCGGCGGCGTACCGAGCAGCACCTCCATCACCCATTTGCCGCGCAGCACCGGCGAGGTCCGATCCGCGTGCGACGTGAGCGTGAGCACGCTGCCGTGCGCCAGCACGCCGCGGCGCTGACCATCGGCGTACTGCACCTTGCGGAACTGGGGACCGACGACGTTGGTGATGCCGTAGTGACGTGCGAGCCGTTCGTCGGCGAAGGTGTAGTCGGCCGAGAAGAGATCGGTCGCCGGCCGATCCTCGCGCACCAGATGCTCGAAGAACATCTCGGTTTCGCGCCGCATCGCGTTCTTCAGCTGATCGTCGAAGTCGGGATAGAAGCGGACGTCCGGATTGATCGTGTCGAGATCCTGCAGGCGCAGCCACTGCGCGGCGAACCGCGGGCCCAGCGCGTCAGAACGCCGATCGGCCAACATCCGGCGTACCTGTTGTTCGAGCGCGCCTGGCGACGACAGACGTCCTCGCTCGGCGAGGCGCATGAGCTCCTCGTCTGGACCGGTCGCCCACAGGAAGAACGACAGGCGCGACGCGAGATCCACGTCGCTGAGCGAATAGGCCTCGCCGGCGCGCAGCGTCGCCGGGCGCTCTTCGAGCCTGAACACGAATCGCGGGCTCGCCAGGATGCCTTCGAGCGCCATCCGGACGCCCGCCTCGAAGCCGCCCTCGGCCGCACCCTTCTGGTACAGAGCCATCAGCGGATCCACGTCGCGTTCCGCGACCGGGCGGCGGAAGGCTTCCGAGGCCAGGCGCGTGACGATCTCGCGCGCGCAGACGATCTGCTGTCCGCCGTCGCGTGCCGAGCGCACTCGTGCCGCTGCCGGCGCCTCGGGACGGCAGGTGAAAATTTTGCGACGGCTCGCCGTCTGCGAGACGCCGGTGACCGTGAACGGCCCGGTAATCGCGAAGTCGCGCAGGTGTGGCAGCGTCGTGAAGCCGTACGCGTCCGCGATGCTCGTGCTCGCGATCGACCAGTCGAGCGGTGCGATCAGATCCTGCACGGGCCCTTCGAAACGGCGGACGAACGCGGCCGAGACGCGATGCGGCCCGGCGGTGACCTTGATCGGATCGGTTCGCACCGAGACGCCGTCGGGATCCGACGAGTTCATCCAGCGGTCGATGTCGAGCAGCGCGGCGCGTGCGCCGTCGATCGCGATGTCGATCTGCTCGGGCGCGTCAGCCGTATGGAGGGCGGCGCGGCCATTGCCATACAGCGCCCCGGTCGTCTCGTGGAAGAACGACACGCGGAAGCGGTACTCGCCGTCCGCGGGAAAGTTGTGCGTCACGACGAGTCCGCCGCGCGTCCCGTACGGCGCGCCGTCGACATGTTCGCGCTGCGACACCCACCGCGACAGCGAGTAGGTCGCTTCGCGCGCCGTCGCCGCGCGATCGCCGACCGCCAGCCGGCTGATCTCGGCGGCGGCGGTGAGGTACGACTGCATCAGAGTCGGCGACAGCAGTTGTGTGTCGGCGATGTTGTCGAAGTTCGCGCTCTTCGGATCGAGCGGCAGGTAGTCGGCGGCGTTCACGTCGAGCGCCAGCAGGTCGTGGATCGAGCGCTCGTATTCGGCGCGATTCAGCCGCTGAAACGTGCGGCGCCCCGGCGCGGCGTCGGCAACGTGTGCGTCAGCCTCGGCCTCGAGTGCGGCGGCAAGGCCGGCGAGCGCCGCTTCGTCTCGAGGAATGCCGGCGGGCGGCATCTGACCCGCACGGAGCTTACGGATCATCCGCTCGGTGGCGTCGCGGTGCGACGCCGCGGTCGCGACGTCGAACGACGTGAGCGACAGGTTGCCGCTCCGCATTCGATCGTTGTGACAACCGACGCAGGTGCGCGAGACAACCGCCTGCGGCGACCGCGCCGGAGTGGCTGCGGAGTCCTGCGGCGCCGCGCTGCTCGCAGCGTGCGAACCCAACAGCGCGAGTACGCCGACGATCGCGAATCCGCCGGCCCGCGACGGTGGCTTCACCATGAGACGCTCCGGTACCTCCGCGACGCGTGCGCCACGAGGCGAAGACACTATAAGCCGGTTCGATTGGACGGTGTGTCGCGAGATGTCGCAAGGCCCGCACCTCGCGCCGCGCCAGAGATCCAGGAGGATTCGAACCGCGCGAACAAAAGGCGAACACCAGCGACCCGCTCGATCATCGACGTGAACGAGGACTCCGAGGCCGAGCGATCAGCCGATCGCCTCGCGACGCGGCTGGGCAGCGGGGCGGCTCGCGCCCATGCGATTCGCGACCGCCATCAGCCTCGGCGACTCGTGCATCACGCGCGCGTGCAGCCGCCCGCAATCGTCCTCAATCGTGTGCGCCATCGCGCCCAGCGCTCGCCAGATCCTCAAGTCGGGCGGTGACAGTGACACCTGCACCTCGCGTACCCATGACAGGAGAACCTCGAGATCGTGCAGGCGACCGAGCAGGTCCTGTCCGGCCCGCAGCATCGCGATGTCGGCCGTCAGCCGCCCGCCGCCGTCGCCGGACAGTTCCGCCGCGTAGCGGAGTTTCTTGATCGCAATCCGCAGGTCGTGAAGCTGTCCGGCTGCGTACACGGAACCGGCATCCTCGAGCGCCGTGCGCACACGAGCGGCACGATTGGCCATGCGCGCCTCCAGCGCCCATCGCTGCGCGTGCGCCGCTCTGCGCGCGAGAGGACGCCGACCGTTGGTGTTGACGTGCGCGAGCTCTTCCGACACCCGTCTCAGGCGAGCAACCAGCTTCGACAGCTTTGCGATCCGACGCTTGCCGATCAGGCGCTCGCGCGCCTCGGCACGTGCCTCGGCCACGCAGGCGCCGACCCGCTCCAGCGCCGCCGGCGCGCAGCGGCCGTCTCGGCGCAATGCCTCCATGAGGAGGCCCAGAACATCCAGCTCGCGAACGATTCCGAGCGTTCGAGTCACCTTCTTCAGGCGACGCGCGAGCTTTCGATTCGTGCCGCGGTCCAGCGCCAGCACCGGCAGCAGCTCGCGAAGTCGCCGCGATGCGACACGCGCGCGGTGCAACGCGCCAACATTGCCCTCCTCGACGCCGGGCAGTTCACGCACGAATGCGTCGAGACGTTCCTGGAGGGCTGCCTTGAATCCAGCGGGCTCGCTCATGAATCGAGGGCCATCATTGTAACAACGTTGTAAACGCCGACGCAAAGGCGATCGCCGTTCGCTCGGCGGAGGGCGTCGTAACGTTGAGTTGGTTGCCGAGCGGCGCAGTTCGCGGTTCAGGACGACACGGCGTGGCGCCGCTTCCACCGCGGCGTGTCCCATGCGCCAGGCGGGAGATAGTGGAAGCGAATCAGGTACACATGGTCGCCTCGGCCATGTCTCGCGATGCGCAGCAGATCCTCCACGCTGTCGAACCCTGATTCGCGAGCGAGATCGCAGGTGATATCGGCGAGGGTGATCGGCTCGATCGAGTCCACGACGATGTGGCCGTTGTCCATCTTGTAGCGGCCACCCACCTTCACGTGAGGACGCATCCAGATGCGAACGCTGCATCTGATTCGCCCGCGCCTGATGCCCTCGCGAAGATGCTTGCTGAACACCATGAGTCCTCACCAGTCCGTTCACACGCGCGCGCGTCTTTCGTCGGAGCGAGATCGCGTGTGAGGCGCGGATTCCGTCCCGCGATGTGGCGCGCACGCAGAGAAACAAGAGTAGAAGAAACAGCGTACGAAAAGAATTACCGAATCTTGGGACGAACTATGCAAAAGCGCGATCGGATGTCGGCCGGGCAAGAAGCACGACCGCACGCGCCTTCCTGTCGACCTGTACCGGGCAGCTCAGCGCACGGACCGTCGGCGATTCTCTTGCACGGATCAACCGTGGAGGATGAGGCATGAAAAAACTGGTGGTGATGTGCGGACTGTCGCTGATCGCGAGCTCTGCGTTTGCCGCCCTGTCGAGAGACGAGGTCAAGCGCCTTGCCGATGCAGGCGCCATCCTCACAGAACTGCGCAACACACCGGACAAAGCGATTCCAGAGGAGCTCTGGGGCAGGGCCGAGTGTGTCGCCGTGATTCCGTCGATGAAGAAGGCGGCGTTTGTCGTCGGCGGCGAATACGGTTCAGGCGTCATGAGCTGCCGGACGAAGAACGCATGGAGCCCTCCGGTGTTCATGCAGCTCGCCAAAGGCAGCTGGGGGCTGCAGATCGGCGCCGAGTCGACCGATCTCGTGCTGCTGGTGATGAACCGTCGCGGCCTCGACAAGTTGCTCGCCGACAAGGTCTCGCTCGGCGCAGACGCATCGGTTGCGGCGGGTCCCGTCGGCCGCACGGGTGCAGCCGCGACCGACGCGCAGTTGAGCACCGAGATGCTGTCCTACTCGCGATCGCAAGGTGTGTTCGTCGGCATTGACCTGTCGGGCGGCGTCCTGCGGCCGGACAAGGAGGCGGACGCGCGGGCGTACGGCACGCACGTGAGCGCACGAGACATCGCCGTGGAAAATCATCGCGTGATTGCGCCGGAGCAGGCGACGCCATTTCTGAACGCACTCCGCAACGAGGTGCGGGCGACGACCGGCCGCAAGTAAGCTGACGCACCGGTGCACTGCGATGAGAGGTCGCTCGCGGCGACGTTCTCGTCTGCGGTGCACCGGTTCGCCGTTCGCCGTTGCCTACTTCTTTCCGTGATCGTGCGGCAGCGGAGGCGCCGTGGCCGCCTCGACGTGGCCGCGCCCGGCTGCGTTGGCAATCTCCTCGAACGCAAACGCCATCCCCACCAGCTTGTCGTCGTCCCACGCGCGCCCGAGCAGCTGAATGTTGATCGGCTGTCCGTGGTTGTTGTAGCCGACGGGGAACACGACGGTCGGAATTCCGTTGGCCGCGCTTGGCGTGTCGCGACGGCCGAAGCTCCCCTTGCTGCCGCCGCCGTCATTGAGGCTGATGTCGCTGAGCAGTCCGGGATAGACCACGGCGTCGACGCCGAGGTGGTCGGCGCCCGCGGTGTCCATCCATTGCTTTGCGGTCGCCTGGCGCCCGCGTCGATAGTCGCGAAACGCCTGGATCTGCGCGGCCGTCAATCGGGGCGGCGGCGGCGCCAGGCAGGTGCTCGGATCGGCGCGAACGTACGCAACTTTCTTCTGTGAGCAGTCCACGTCGACGTTGGTGAAGATATGGAAGCCCTCCGTCACCAGTTCGGGATGCGTGTCGATGTAGTGTCCCCAGCCTTCCGCGCGGATGTCGCCCGGGGGCGCCACAGGCGCCGGCGGCGTGTCCGTGCCGCCGACGGTCACGCCCACCTCGACGATCGTTGCGCCCGCGGTCACGAAGAACTGCAGCGCCGCTTTCTCCGCGTCGGTCGTGTTCGTCGTCTGGAACGGATCCACCCATGCGGACGGGATGAAGCCGATTCGCTTGCCCTTCAGCGCATTCGGGTCGAGCGCCGCACGCCAGTCGGCCGGCGTGTGCCGACCGGGCGCTGACGTCTCCGGATCGTTCGGATCGACGGCGACCACCGCGTTGAGCATGTCGGCAAGATCGGGAACCGAGCGCGCCATGACGCCGCCGAAGTCGGTCAGGTAGACCAGCGGCATCACGCCGCTGCCGCTCTCGAGGCCGTCGGTGCCGCGCAGGGTCACGAGGCTCGCGGCGCTCGACGGGCCGTACAGCGAGTCGCCGGTCTGCGATCCCAGCGCCCCCGCCGCCAGATTCGCCGCCAGAGCGCTGCCCGATCCGCCGCTGGATGCGATCGCCGACTTCGACGGGTTGAACACGTTCCACACTTGTCCAAACGCGTCATTGGAGTAGCTGCCGTAGGTCGCGTACTCCTCGAGCGCGGTCTTACCGATGATCACGGCTCCTGCTTCACGCAGCCGCGCAACCTGGAAGGCATCGTGCGCGGGATGGAATCCGTCGAACGTCATGCTGCCGTTCGTCGTCGCCATGTCGAAGGTGTCGTAGAGGTTTTTCACCGCGATCGGAATCCCGAGCAGCCGCCCCGAGGCGCCATGCTTGCGCGCGGCGTCGGCGGCTTTGGCCTGCTCGATTGCGTCGGCCGCGACAATTTCGAACGCGTTGAATCCGAGCTGGCCTGTGTCGTAGGCCTCGATCCGGTCGAGGTACGCCTGCGTAACCTCTCTCGACGTCGTGACGCCCGCCTCGATGTCGGCGCGCAGCTGACCGATCGTCTTTCCGACGACGTCGTACTTCACCTTGCTGGTTGCGTTCGGCGGCCTCGGCACGGCGGCCTGCTCGACCACCAGCGCCTTCTTGTTTTTGTTCGTCGGGGTGCAGTCGCCGAAGTCGAAGCCGTTCGCGCTCAGCGCGGCGGCGTCGAAGTTGTCGATCGAGCACACTTCGGCGAGCGACAGGCCGTCGATCTCCGGAGCGGCGGCGAGGCTGCCCGCCGTCGCCTCGACCGCTGCCCGCACCGCGGCCGACGAAGCGGCGGTGACGCGCTGCCCGAGGACGACGAAGTGCAACAACGACCGCGTTCGATCAGGTTGCAGCGTGATCGTGTTCACGTAGGCCTGAAAGTTCGCCTCATGGCCGACGTAGGTCAGCGGGTTGTTGAACGTGTTGAAGAGCCAGTTGCCCGCGAAGGTTATCGCACCGGCGAACGGCGCCGCCGTGGAACTCGGCGTGCCGATGACGGTCGCCTGCGGGCCGCCGACGAGCGTCGTCCCCGCAAGCGGCGTCGCCACTTCGACCCATGAATCGGCTGCCGTGACGATCGCATCACCGCTCGACGTGTTGACGATGGCGCTCGAGTTCGCCGGCGCAGTGCCGGTGGCCGTGCCGATCCCGGACTGGCCGCCGAAGGCGACCTTGATCGTGACCGGCGATTTCGTCGTGTTCGTGAAGCTGTCGAGCCAGCGACCCCAGTTGGCGCTCCTGCTGATGAACACGGAGCGGGAAATCGTGACGCCGCCCAGGTCGATCGACTGCGTCGTCGCAAAGCGATTCATGCCGTCGAACGTCAAGCCGAAGCCGCGAAGGATCTCGCCGTTGAAGCGGGGAGCGGGTGACGTCTGCACGAGCACCTTGATGCCGCCGAAGCCGTTGATCGTCGTGCTGTACGGCGGCGTCACGCAGGCAGTGAAGAGGCAGTCGCCCGGCCCGGTCTGCGTGGCGCGAATGCTGCCGGTGTCCACTCGCGGCGAGGCCGCGTCCTGGATTCCCCAGAACGTGCCGTTGCCGTCGATGACGTAGTTGAAGGCGCCCGCCGGGACGGCACACATCACTCCGACGAGCAAGAGCGCCGTCAAGCAGTAGCGGGGCTTCAGAAGCACTCTGAGGAGGCACTCGAATCTGACCATAGCAACCTCCTGGCGTGAAAGAGAGGACTCGCGGGCCACGATTCACGGGCGTCGAGATCGCATGTGCGCGGCAAGGACCCGACCGCGCAGCGCGGATGATTCAGCCGCTGCTGATAAGGTGTCAAGTCATCGCTGCGATCATTTGCACGTTCTCGGTGCACGCAGTGACTCTGCAGTACGGGTGCTGCTGTCCAAGACCGCGTCGCGAACCTGAACCGTAGCGTCTGAATGGTGCCGGCGACGCTCAGTCGACGCGTGCGCTTCAGAAGCGCCTGTGCCGTGCACCGCAGATGAAGTACGCGAGAGTGGCTGGCGATGCGCCTTCGTTGCGCCAGCGTTGCCGCGTACCGTTCTGGACGACCGTGTCGCCCGGTCGCAGCGTCTTGATGGCTCCGTCGTCGAGTTCCAGGATGACTTCACCCGACAACACCACCTCGAAATCGATGGTCGGTGTCGTGTGCATCCCCGGCGCGTCGGGTTCCATGTACTGCGCCAAGCCTGGCAGTTTCTCTTCGAGTTCCTTCAGGGCTGCGTCCGCATCGAAGGTCTCATCTTCCGGATTGTTCACAGCGGCAGGAGGGAGCGTGAAGAGGCCAAAGCGGAAGCCTCCGAGAGGTGGAAAATATGCGCCGCTCGT
>DATFXR010000826.1:0-6649 GCA_035315685.1 Vicinamibacterales bacterium
GGCTGAATGTCTCGGTTGACGCGGCGAAGATCGCGATTTCCGTGATGCCTGCGGCGGTTGCCCGCTCGAGGCCGGCGAGGTTCGGGACGAGCGCGGTGTAGCGCGTGCCGGCGCGGCGTGTGATGCCGGCACACACCTCAGCCGCATCCGCCATCTGCGGCACCCATTTCGGGCTCACGAACGCGGTCACTTCGATCACCGGAAATCCGGCTGCACTCAGGCGGTCCACGAATTCGATCTTGTCCGGCGTGGACACGATCGCGCGCTCGTTCTGCAGTCCGTCCCGTGGCCCGACCTCGACGATCGTGACGCGCCTCACGGTCATCGCAGCTCCAGCAGCGGCGCGTCGGCCCGTACGAGGTCGCCTTCGCGGCAGAGCACGGCAGCGACGGTCGCGTCGGCGGGGGAGCGCACCGGCAGTTCCATCTTCATCGCTTCGAGCAGCACGAGCGTGTCGCCCTTCTTCACGTGATCACCTGGACGCACATGCACCTTGAGCACGGTAGCCGGCATGGGTGCCGTGAGCGCGCCGGCCGTCGATCCGCTCGGCCGGCGCCGCGTGGTCCGGGCGGCAGGAGCGGCCGCACGCACGGCGTCGCCGCCATTCCAGGGATCATATTGTGGAAGGCTGCGTGCCGGCCTGCGACTTGCGACTTGCGACTGATGACTGGCGACTTGCGACTGATGACTTGCGACTGCCGACTGCGCAAGCACAGCGAGCGCCGCTCCCTCGCGATCCAGAAAGGCCGTATCGACGGTGCCCCGGCGAAAAGCGTCCGACTCGAGCACGGCGATGAGAAATCCGAGGTTCGTCCGGATTCCTTCGATACAGAACTCCCTGAGGGCTGCGGCCAGCCGTGCGATCGCAAGGTCGCGGGTCTCGGCCGTGGCGATCACCTTGGCGATCATCGGGTCGTAGTAGATCGACACCTCGCTGCCGGCGGCCGCTCCTGAGTCGACCCGGACGCCCGGCCAGCGCGGCTCGCGATAGTCGCTGAGCCGCCCGGCTTGCGGCAGAAAATTCTGCGCCGCGTCTTCAGCATACACACGCGCCTCGATCGAATGGCCGCGCTGCGCCAGTTCCGCTTGCGTCCATGGCAACGGCGCGCCGGACGCAACCAGCAGCTGCGCGCGCACGAGATCGACGCCGGCGACCTGCTCGGTGATCGGATGCTCCACCTGGAGCCGGGTGTTCATCTCGAGGAAATAGAAGGCATGGCTCGCGTCGACGAGAAACTCGATCGTGCCGGCGTTGACATAGCCGACGGCGCGCGCTGCGGCGATGGCCGCCTGCGTCATGCGGTCGCGGAGCCCGGCCGTGATTGCCGGCGACGGGCTTTCCTCGATCACCTTCTGATGTCGCCGCTGCGTCGAGCAGTCACGCTCGAAGAGGTGGACCGTGTGTCCGTGGTTGTCCGCGAAGATCTGCACCTCGACGTGCCGCGGGCCGTCGACGAGCCGCTCGACGTAGAGAGTGCCGTCTCCAAACGCGGCAAGCGCCTCGCGGCGCGCCGCCTGGATCGATTCGTCGATCGCCTGCGCGACGCGAACCGTCCGCATGCCTTTGCCGCCACCGCCTGCAGACGCCTTGATGAGCGCGGGCACACCGATCCGTTCGACCGCCGCGTGAATGCCGTCATCGGATTGATCGGCGGGTGTCTCGCCTGGAACGACCGGCACGCCCGCCTCCGCCGCGATACGGCGCGCCTCGATCTTCGAACCCATCTTCGCGATCGCAGTCGGCGGCGGACCGACGAAGATGACGCCGCGTCCGGCGCACGCTGTTGCGAACCGGGCGTTCTCGGAAAGAAAACCGTATCCCGGGTGGATCGCGTCTGCGCCTGTGGCTGCGGCCGCCTCGATGACTCTCGGAATCGACAGGTAACTCTCAGCCGCGGCGGCGGGGCCAATCCGCACGCTGCGATCGGCGGCGGCGACGTGCGGCGCGCCGGCGTCCGCGTCAGAGTAGACTGCAATGCTCTCGATGCCGAGCTCGCGACAGGCGCGGATGATGCGAACCGCGATCTCTCCGCGATTCGCGATCAGCAGACGCCTGATCATTGCTCCGGTCATCCTCGGCGTCCTCTGGTGGCCTCCGTGTCCTTGTTCACACTCCAGCTTGGCTTTCGCTTCTCGAGGAATGCGCGCAGTCCTTCCTGTCCCTCAGGTGACACCCGGCGTTCGGCGATTGCCGACGCCGTCACGGTCAGCGCGTCACCGACGCTGCGCGGCCAGACCTCGGGAATCAGGGCCTTGGCGGCGGCGACCGCGTGAGGACCGGCGCTGAGCAGCTCGTGCACGTAGCCGTCCACGGCGCCGTCGAGCTCCGCCTCCGGCACGACGGCGTGTACCAGCCCAATCTCGCGGGCGCGCGCCGCGGAGAAGCGCGCGCCGGTCAGAAACAGCTCGCGCGCCGCCGATCGGCCGATCTTCGCCAGCGCGAAGGGTGAAATGACCGCCGGCAGGATGCCGAGCTTCGTTTCGGTGAAGCCGAACACTGCGGATTCCGCCGCCACGACGATATCGCAGACGGCGGCGAGGCCGGCGCCCCCGCCGAGCGCGGCACCGTGCACGCGTCCAATCACGGCGATCGGCAGCCCGTTGATTGCGGCGAACATCCGCGACGCCGCCTTCGCGTCGTCGAGGTTCTGCTCGCGGCTGTACTGCACCGTCTTCGACATCCAGCTCACGTCGGCGCCGGCGCAGAACATCTTGCCGGCGCCGGCGATGACGGCGATCCGGATCTCGCCACGCTCAGCTGCGCCCCGCGTGGCGTCGGCCCACGCCGTCAGCTCGGCGATGACGTGCTCGTTGAAGGCGTTGCGGACGTCGGGGCGATTCAGCGTCAGCCGCTCGACCGATCCATCGCGCTGTGTTTCGAGAAACTGATAGTCCATGGAGCACAATTCGCGGCAAATGGGACGCCACGAAAGCACGAAGACACGAAGATCAAAACCAAACGACGATCCTTCGTGCCTTCGTGCCTTCGTGTCTTCGTGGCGGCTCGATCTCCTCCGACCTACATGCGAAACACTCCGAATTTCGCTTCGGTGATCGGTGCGTTGTACGCCATCGACAGGCCGAGCGCCAGCGCCTCGCGCGTCCTGGCCGGGTCGAGAATCCCGTCGTCCCAGAGGCGCGCGGTAGAGTAGTACGGCGATCCTTCGTGCTCGTACTTCTCCAGAATCGGATCGCGGATCGACGCTTCTTCCTCGGCGGTGAACGGCTTGCCCTCGCGTTCGAGCTGATCGCGCTTCACCGTCGTCAGTACCGCCGCCGCCTGCTGTGCGCCCATCACCGAGATGCGCGCGTTGGGCCACATCCACAGCAGCCGCGGCTGGTAGGCGCGGCCGCACATGCCATAGTTGCCGGCACCGAACGATCCGCCGATGATGACGGTGAACTTCGGCACGACGGAGTTGGCGACTGCGTGGACCATCTTCGCGCCGTCCTTGGCGATTCCGGCGCGCTCGTACTTGGCGCCGACCATGAAGCCGGTGATGTTCTGCAGGAACACCAGCGGAATGCCGCGCAGATTGCACAGCTCGATGAAATGCGTCGCCTTCAACGCCGACTCGGAGAACAACACGCCGTTGTTGGCGACGATGCCTATCAGGAAGCCGTGCAGGCGCGCGAACCCGGTGACGACCGTGGTCGCGTAGCGCTCCTTGAACTCGTCGAAGCGTGAACCGTCGGTGAGCCGCGCGACGATCTCGCGGACGTCGTACGGCTTGCGAATGTCGGCGTTGACGATTCCGTAGATCTCGCCAGGATCGTGGACCGGTTCCTCGGGCGCGGTCATGTCGGCCGGTAGCTGCTTCGCCGTGTTGAGCGTGGAAACGATCGTCCGGCACATCTCGATCGCCTGGTCGTCGTCCTCGGCGAAGTAGTCGGCGACGCCGGACAGGCGCGTGTGCACGTCGGCGCCGCCAAGTTCCTCCGCCGTGACCTCTTCGCCGGTCGCCGCCTTAACGAGCGGCGGGCCGCCGAGAAAGATCGTGCCGGTGCCCTTGACGATGATCGTCTCATCGGACATCGCCGGCACGTAGGCGCCGCCGGCCGTGCACGATCCCATCACCGCGGCGATCTGCGGGATGCGCTCCGCGGACATCCGCGCCTGGTTGAAGAAGATTCGACCGAAATGATCGCGATCGGGAAATACCTCGGCCTGCAGCGGCAGGAACGCGCCGCCCGAGTCGACCAGGTAGACACACGGCAGCCGGTTCTGCAGCGCAATCTCCTGCGCGCGAAGGTGTTTCTTGACCGTGATCGGAAAATAGGTGCCGCCCTTGACGGTCGCGTCGTTCGCGACGATGACCACCTCGCGGCCCGACACGCGTCCGATTCCGGAGACCAGGCCCGCGGCCGGCGCGTCGCCGTCGTACATGTCGCAGGCGGCAAGCGGCGAGAGCTCGAGAAACGGCGATCCGTCGTCGAGGAGGCGAGCGATGCGTTCGCGCACCGGCAACTTCCCCTGCGCGCGGTGACGCTCGAGATACTTCGCGCCGCCGCCTTCGCGTGCGGTGGCTTCACGCGCGCGCAGCTCGTCGACGAGCTGCTGCATCCGGTCGCGGTTGGCCTGAAAGGTCGGGTCGGCTGGGTCGATTCGTGTGTCGAGCGTTACCATGCGGGGCGGCCGGCGGCGGACACGGTGCAAATTATGTCATGGCTTGCCCACCGCAGCTCACCGTCGACAGCGTCGGGTGAAATCATGAGCGCAGGCTGGATCGACGAGCAGCTCGTCGCACGCGGCATCACGGACGTGCGCGTGCTCGATGCGATGAAGCGCGTGCCGCGCGACGCATTCGTGCCGTCGGAATCGCAGCCAGCGGCATATGCCGATCGCGCGCTGCCGATCGGTTGCGGGCAGACGATCTCGCAGCCGTTCATGGTTGCCGCAATGACCGAGGCGCTGCGCCTCACCGGCAGCGAGCGCGTGCTCGAGGTCGGCACCGGCTCCGGCTACCAAGCCGCGATTCTCTCCATGCTCGCGCGCGAAGTGATCACGATCGAACGGCAGCCGGAGCTGGCAGCGGCGGCGCGGCAGACGCTGGCAGCGCTCGAGCGCACGAACGTGATCGTGCTGGCGGGCGACGGCACGCTCGGCAGCCCCACGCATGCGCCGTTCGACGCAATCCTCGTCGCCGCCGGCGCACCGCGCATTCCCGACGCCCTCAAGGCGCAGCTGTCACCCGACGGAGGCCGTCTCGTGATTCCCGTCGGGTCGTCGCATCAGCAGACGCTTCGGATCGTGACGCGGGATGGTGACCGCTTCGTGGACACACCGGGGGTGAGCTGTGTGTTCGTCCCGCTCATCGGAGCCGAAGGCTGGAGCGAGTTTCCATGAGTCCTAAACCGCTCTCCCGCCACGCGATAACGTGCCTCGTCAGTATAAAAATATTACACAACCCCAGACTGTGTATTGACACATTGCGCGTTTTCTATACACTCGTTGAGTCATGAGCCTGAAACGTAAGAAACGCGTGCTCGCCATAGACGATGAGCCGGCCATGACAGAGTGGCTGAAGATCCTCCTCGAGCACGCCGGGTATGAGGTGCGGACCGCCCTCATCGGGACCCGCGGCGAGGAACTGTTCAAGACCTGGCGGCCTGATGCGGTCATCACCGACATGATGCTGCCGGACGTGGACGGCATCGAGCTGGTTCGCAAGTTCAAGCAGCTCGACCCCGAAGCCGAAGTCATCGTCATCACGGGGCAGGGCAATATTCCGCGCTCGGTCGAGGCGGTCAAGGCCGGCGCCTTCGACTTTCTCGAGAAGCCGGTCGATGCGGAGCGGTTGCTCGACAAGCTCGAGAAGGCCATCAAGCAGAAGGCGCTCATCGACGAGAACGAGGCGCTGAAGGCGAAGCTGCAGGATCGCTACAAGTTCCAGAACGTGATCGGCAAGAGCAAGAAGATGCAGGAGCTCTTCGAGCTGATCGAGAGCGTGGCGGCCAGCGAAGCGAACATCCTGATTCAGGGTGAGAACGGCACCGGCAAGGAGCTCATTGCCAACGCGATCCACTACAACAGCAAGCGGTCGAAGGGGCCGTTCATCAAAATCAACTGCGCGGCGATTCCGAAAGACCTGATCGAGTCGGAGCTCTTCGGCTACAAGAAGGGCGCCTTCACCGGCGCGACCATGGACAAGGAAGGCCTGTTCGAGATGGCCGAGGGCGGCTCGCTGCTGCTCGACGAGATCGGCGAGATGCCGCCGTACTTGCAGACGAAGCTGCTGCGCGTCCTGCAGGAGCGCGAGTATCGCCCGATCGGCAGCGATCGGATCGTCCACGTCGACTTCCGCCTCATCTGTGCCACGAACATCGATCTCGATGCCGCGCTGCGCGACGGTCGGCTGCGCGAGGATCTCTATTTCCGCATCAACACAATCACGCTGCGGGTGCCGCCGCTGCGCGAACGCACCGAAGACATCCCCCTGCTGTGCGACTACTTCCTCGACAAGTTCCGCCAGCGCTACCAGAAGAACGTCAAGACACTCGCCCCGTCCGTCTATCACCTGCTCATTCGCAATCGCTGGCCCGGCAACGTCCGTGAGCTCGAAAATGCGATCGAGCGGGCCGTGCTCGTCGCGAAAGGAACCGAGATCGCAGTCACCGATCTCCCCGAGTCGATTCGTGAGGAGTCCAC
>DATFXR010000827.1:0-7471 GCA_035315685.1 Vicinamibacterales bacterium
CTGAGGTGTGTGCCGGCATCACACGCCGCGCCGGCACGCGCTACACCGCGCTCGTCCCGAACCTCGCCGGCCTCGAGCGGGCAACCGCCGCAGGCATCACGGAAATCGCGATCTTCGCCGCGTCAACCGAGACATTCAGCCGGAGGAACATCAATCAGGGCATAGACGACTCGCTCGCGACCTACCGGCAGGTGTGCGACCGCGCCGTCTCCGCCGGCCTTCGCGTCCGCGGTTATCTCTCGACGGCGTTCGGGTGTCCCTTCGAGGGGCAGGTCGAACCGTCGCGCGTCGCCGAGGTCGCGGCGCGGTTGCTCGATCTCGGCGTGTTCGAGGTGGCAATCAGCGACACGATCGGCATCGCACACCCGGGTCAGGTGCCGCTGGTTCTCGACGCCGTGCTCGCGCGCATCCCGGTAGAAAGAGTCGCGCTGCATTTCCACGATACGCGCGGCACCGCGCTGGCCAACGTGCTCGCGTCCCTCCCGTACGGCGTCGCGACGTTCGACGCGTCGAGCGGCGGCCTTGGCGGCTGCCCGTACGCCCCGGGCGCCGCTGGCAACCTCGCGACCGATGACCTGATCTACATGTTGGATGGGCTCGCGATCGAGACCGGCGTGGCGCTCGCCGCGGTCAGCGACGCGTCGGCATTCATCGCCACGAAGATCGATCACCGGCTGCCGTCGCGGTACGCGCAGGCTGTCGCGGCGACGCGAGGCGTCACCGACGCGGCCCGGGACTCGGGGCTAGGGGCTAGGCGCTAGCGGGCGACGGCTGCGCCGCAGGCGCATCCGCCTGAAGCACCTTCAGCACGTCTTCCCACGGCATCATGTTGATGGCGTCGTAGTCGGGCGGGCAGCCGAATTCGCGCTGTTGCGGCGCGGTCGGATTGCCGAGTGTGACGCAGAGGCCGCAGCCGATGCAGAGATCGGCGCGGACCGCGCACACCATCCGGCCGTCTCGGTCTGGTTCCTCGACGATACAGCCCGCCACCGGGCAGGCGGCCTGGCAAATCGAGCACGCGAACGCGCCAAAGCACCGATCGGGGTCGATGACAGCTATCGTCTTCGGGGCCTTCTTGCGCGGCCCCGACATCATCTTCGTCCACATGAGTGGCGATTATAGCTGAATCGATTTCAGCGCAGGATTTGACCGACGGCCGGTTCGCCGACTTCGGGCATCGCCGCGTAGAGCGAGGAACCGTTTTCGAAGATCACGTTGTTCGCGTTGATGGCGAAGAAGCGCGTGTTCGTCGGCTCGAGTGGATCGGCGCCAGCGACGAACGCCTGCCCCGCGCCGCCCGGCGCCAACCCGTTGCAGGATGCCGGGGCGCCCGGAAACGGCGTCGCGGTCATCTGAATCGTATAGCTGGACTTGACGATCGTGTCGGCCGACCCGAGGTCCGGCCGGATGAATGCCTCGATGCTGCCCGGAGGCGGCGTCCCGAGCCGCGAGAGCGCTGGCGCGTAGAACCCACCATTGCAGGTGAGCGCGTAACTCAGTTGGGCGCTGCCAATCGCGCGCATGGAACCAATCGCCGACGCGGCGCCGGCCGATTGCTTGGCCATCAGCAGCCGAGGCATCGCGATGCAACAGAGCAGACCGACGACGCCGGTCACGAAGATCATGTCGATGAGCGCGAATCCATGCGCCTTCCGGATCACTCGGGGTCCTCTCGAGTCAGCTGACTGCAGAGCTCGTGCCGGATACGCAGATCTTTGGTAATCAGTGACTTATACCTTGCGTCGCAACGGACGGCCTGACATTTTGCGTCAAGAGCCCGCTGAGGTGACAATTCTTGCCACTGATTCTTTCGGTTTGAGCGCCCGCGACCTTCAGGCTTGTCCCGCTCGCATCAGGCGCTTGCTCAGTCCGTCCACAAGCTCGCGGTCAGGCTCAGGAAGATCGGAGAAGAGGCAGTTGATCGCTTCGACGACCACACGCCATTGGGCCAGACCGGTCACCGCACTGAGGGCGTTGAGGCGCGCCTTGAACTCGAGCGGCACGCGAATACTCAGCTGCGGGTAGTCCTTTACCTTCTCTCCTTCCCTGGCGCCAGCCGGCGGACGACCGACGCGGCGGCGATCGCGGTCGCGTTGTTCGGACATGGTCCTCAGCGCTGGCGCCAGCACGGCTGAAATGCGCTCACTCCGCTGCGCATCGGACTCGTGCATGCTTCGACGATTAACGCCAGCACAAGCATCATGCTGGCTTCAGTGCAAAGCGGGATCCACGGACCCAGTGCGCTCAGCCGGTTGACGCCAGCCCGGCAAGGCCCGAGTCAGGTCCAGCTCTCTCTCGGTGTCGGCACTCACGACGGCCTCGTCGTGCAATGAGACGCGTACGGTTGCGCCGGCGCGGTTACCGTGCGATGACGTCAGGTGTGCCCATGGCGTTCGCGTTGCATGGCTCGCACAACGTGGTGGAGACGACCTCTCAGATTCCGGAACGGCGCGGGACACCATCTGGCGATCGGCGCAGCAATCCGCGCAGCGGACGCCGCGCTGCTGATCCGCACACGAACTGGCGACGGATTGCCTGGCTGTTCGCGGCCTATGCGACATTTCTCAGCATCCGATCACTTCCGGCGGCGATGACGAGATCGCTGCCGGACACCGTCAAGCGGGCGGTGCCCGACCGCGTCAGAAACAGCGTGAGAAAAGTGTTCGGCAGGGATCCGGTCGCGCCGGCCTAGCGCGCCAGATCCGGCACTTCTTCTCCCAGGGCCGTCGCGAGATCGATCTGGTGTTCTTGTTCCTGCCGGAGGATCTCGCGGATGTCTTCGGCGATGCCGTACTCGCCCAGTGCCTCGCACTGGCGGACACGCTCGCGATACGCACGGACGGTGTCGTTCTCGTTCTGCAGATCGGCGCGCAGAATCTCTTCCGCGTTCTCCGTCAATTTGACCGGCCGCGGCGTCGCGGTCGGCATCCCGCCGAGATAGTCGATGTGCTTGGAGATGGTCAGCGCGTGGCGCAGCTCCTCGGCAGCGTGCTTCTCGAGCTCGCCTGCGATGTTCATGTACTCCGCTCCTTTGAGCACTTGCGAGTACACCACATAGGCAATGATCGCCTGGTACTCGCGCGACAGATCTTCGTTGAGCTTCTCGATGAGTTGTTGCCGTGTTACGGAAGTGTCAGCCATTCGATGCTCTCCGTCTTGGATTGAGGTCAATCGGGCGTGGAACCAGCTCGAGTGCTCGCGGATTTGTGAGGATCTCGTTTTGCAACAGCGCATCGGTATGATGCGTACCCTTTCCAAACGGTCCAACGCCGCGGCGATCATCGTGCTCGGCGCATCGGTCATCGCCGGCGCGCAGACCCGAATCGAGCCACCGGACAACAACTACACGCCGGCGCAGGACGTGGAGCTCGGACGCAAAGCCGCTGCCGAAGCGCGCCAGCAGCTGCCGATCATGCGCGACGATGCCGTGTCGTCCTTCATCGACGACGTCGGCAAACGCCTCGTCTCTGCGATTCCACAGGACCTGCGACACCCGGAATTCCGCTACACGTTCGAGCCGGTGAACGTCCGTGAGATCAACGCGTTCGCCCTCCCCGGCGGTCCGATGTTCGTCAATCGCGGGATGATCGAAGCGGCGCAGACCGAAGGCGAGGTGGCTGGCGTGATGGCGCACGAGCTGAGCCACGTCGCACTTCGGCACGGCACAGCCCAGGCGAGCAAGGCGACGAAGTACGAGCTCGGTCAGGTGGCCGGCGCCGTGCTGGGCGCGATCATCGGCGGGGGCTGGGGTCAGGTGATTTCACAAGGGACCCAATTCGGTCTGGGCACCGCGTTCCTGCGCTTCAGCCGCGAGTACGAGAAGCAGGCGGACATCCTCGGCGCACAGATCATGGCGCGCGCCGGCTACGACCCGATCGAAATGGCGAACATGTTCCGCACGATCGAGAAGCAGGGCGGATCAGGCGGGCCGCAGTGGCTGAGCGATCACCCCAACCCGGGCAATCGTGTCGAGTACATCACGCAGGAGGCCACGGCCCTGCGCGTCACGAACCCGATCGGCTCGTCGCGTGCGTTTCAACAGGTGCAGGCGCATTTGAAGCAGCTGCCAAAGGCACCGACGACCGAAGAGGTCACACGTGCAGGTCGCCGCACGAATGGGCCGACCGGCACGTCGGGACGTGACGCGCGAATGCCCACCGGCCGCGTCGAAGCGCCCGCAGGGAGCTTTCGCACCTACGACGAAGGCAATCTGTTCCGCGTCAGCGTGCCGGCGAACTGGCGGGAGCTGGAGGGTGGCACCAGCAGCGTGACGTTCGCGCCCGATGGTGCGTACGGACGGGCGAACAACGGGCAGACCGTGTTCACACACGGCGTGGAGTTCGGCGTCGGCCGCAACGAGTCGCACGATCTGCAGACGGCCACTCAGGAGCTGGTCGACTCGCTCGCCGGCAGCAACCCGAACCTGAGCCGGCCCTCGGGCTTCGATCGTGTCAGCGTCGGCGATCGACGCGGACTGCGAACCGTCCTGTCGAATCAGTCAGAGGTCACCGGCAGTGCCGAAACGATTCAGGTCACCACGACCCAGCTGCGTGACGGCAATCTCTTCTACGCCATCGCGGTGGCGCCACGTAACGACTTTTCCTCGTATCGCGGTGTCTTCGATCGGGTCACTGGTTCGCTGCTGTTCAGCGATCGGTGACGGTCGGGACGGATGGGAAGGATGGGAGGGATGGGAAGGAACGGTCCCAGCCGTCCCCATCGGTCCCGTCCGTCCTAGAAGCGCAGGGTAATTCCCGCGCTGGCACGCCAGAAGTCGAGCGGTCGATTGCTGAAGATGCCGAGCGTGATGTCTTGCAGCGTTCGGATATGGCGTAGATCGCCGCGGATGCCGAACGTATGGCCGAGGAAGATGTTCAACCCGCCACCGAGGTCCCAGCCGAGAGTGTTCTGCTCGGTATCGCCGAAACTGGCCAGGTCAGTCTGGGCGTGCGCCCGCACCAGGCCGAGGCCGATCAATCCGTATGGACGCACCGGGCCGGCGGGAATCACCAACAAGAGGTTGCCCATCACCGTGAGCACGGCGTTGTCGCCGGTCTCAGTTCGACCGAAGAAGTCGGGCGCGTAGCCGATGTCGAACTCGGCGCCGAACGGGGCGCTCTCCGATCCGAGCGAGACGCCCCAGTTGGTCCGGTGTTCCTCGCAATTCCGCAGCGCCACACAGTTCTGCGAATCGCCGCCGAAGTTGTAGCCGATGAATGGTGAGATGAAGCCGTCGGCGCGCGCGGGCGTCGCGTTGAACGCCAGCAGGATCGCGCCAAGCGTGAAGAGCCCTAGTCTGTTCATCAATCGATGTTACTGCCTTCTCGTGTGGCGCTGGACAGCAACCGCCGCGCACGCAGAGTCCGCAGAGATTTCCTTTAAAGGCGAAGCTCTGCGCTCTCTGCGGTCTCTGCGGTTGCTTTTCGTCGGTGCGCCGGCCAGGGCACACGCGCGCGGACGATGCGTGGCACGGAAAGTTCTACGCGTTCCAATGAGGAATTTGGAATTTGGAATTCGTGAACCATTGACGCTCGGCTCGAGCCTTCGCGGCTACCTCTCAGCGGCAGTGTCCGGCTTCAGCCGGACCGTGATCACGCATTCCAGATTCCAAATTCCTACTTCCTAGTTTCTTAAGTCTGTCACAATCCGCTTCCAGTTCCCGATGAGGTGCTCCGCGGTGCGCCAGGCAAGCGCTTGAACGGTGAGCGTCGGATTGTGCGCGCCGCTGGTGCCCATCACCGACGCGCCGAGGATGCCGAGGTTCGGCGCTTCATGCGAGAAGCCGAACCGATCGACGACGTTGGTCTCCGGGTTGTCGCCCATGCGCGTGCCGCCGTAAGCGTGCGTCGAGATCCCCATCGCGCCGCCGACCGGCGCGCGACTGATCGCAATCGCGCCGGCTTCCCGGTACCACTGCTCCATCTTGTCCTGGGTGAACGCGGCAATCTTCCGCTCGTTCTCCTTGAACTCTGCTGTGATGCGGCACACCGGATAGCCGAGCGGGTCCTTCACTTCTGGATCGAGATCGAGGAAGTTGTCCTCGTAGGGCAGCGTCGTTTTCTGGATGTAGGACGTATGCGATCGGTCCGCGTTCTCGTTGATGAAAGCCTTCCACTGCGATCCCCAGCCCGGCACGCGGCCGAACGTGTTCATGCTCGCCGCGGCGATCGGGCGGCGATCGGACATCGCCCACAGGTTGCCGCCACCGATGAAATCGAGCGTCGAGTGGTCGAAGTTGTCGTCGGCCCAGTTGTCGACGGCCACGCCTTGCGCCGGCAGTCCGTACCAGCTTTTCAGGTCGAACGGGAACAGCGCACTCACCGCAGCACCTTGATGATGGCTGAGGTAGTGGCGGCCGACCTGCCTGCGGTTGTTCGACAGACCGTTCGGATACGCCTTTGATTTCGACAGCAGCAGCAGCCGCGCGTTTTCGTACGTGAAGCTCGCGAGCAGGACCGCCTTCGCCGGCTGGAAGTACTCCACGCCGTCGGTCACATAGTTCACACCGCTGGCGCGTCCCTCGTTGTCGGCCTCGATCGTCGTCACGTGCGCGCGGGTGACGACCTTCAAGTGGCCGGTCGCCTGTGCGCGCGGGATCGTCGTCACCGCGGTGGAATTCTTCGCGTCAACGTGGCAGCCGCCGCGGTTGCAGAATCCGTGGTACATGCACGCGGAGCGGTTCTGATAGGGACGCGAGTTGACGGCGGCCGGACCCGGGAAGGGATGCCATCCGAGCGACCTCGCCGCTGCTGTCATCCTGTCGAGGAACTCGGTGCCGCGCAGCGGCGGCATCGGATAGGCGCGCTTCCGCGGACCCTCGAACGGGTTGCCTTTCGGATCGAGCTTGCCGCCGATGTTCCCGGCCTGGCCGGACACGCCGACTTCGTACTCGACTTTGTCGTAATACGGCTCGAGCTCGTCGAGGCCGAACGGCCAGTCTTCAACCGTTGATCCAGCCGGAACGCGCGACGCACCGTAGCGCCGCCTGGTCTCGCTGACGACCTTGAAGTCCCACGGATTGAGCCGCCAGCTCTGTGCCCAGTAGTGCAGCGACGTGCCGCCGACGGCGTTCTGCATCGGATGGATCGTGCCGCGCGGTGCGGTCGGCGACGCCGCGTTCGCGCGCGATGTCGGAATCTCCTGATTGGCCTTCTGCACGCCCTGCGGCCAGCCGCGGAAGTTGTTGCGGAGCTCGTCGGGCGCGAAATCGCGTCGGGTGAGCCAGGTGCCAGCCTCGAGGCCGATCACGTCGAGGCCTGCCTGTGCAAGCGGCAACGCCGCGACGCCGCCTGCCGCACCGAGGCCGATGATGACGACGTCGGTGTCCTTCAGTCGTGTCGCCATGTCTACGCCCCCGTCTTCGCGGACGCCTTCGTGAACGAGTCGTAGTCGTACGCCGACTTGTGATTCGACTTCAGCTCGCCCTTCTCGAGGCGCTGCTGATCGGCGGCGGTGACCATCGTGCGTATGC
>DATFXR010000828.1:0-3447 GCA_035315685.1 Vicinamibacterales bacterium
GGTCCTCGTCCACGTCCGCGACCTCAGCATGTCTTGCGTGTAGCCGATGATAACATCAGCTTCTCCGGTGTGCCGAAAGAACTCCCGGAGCGTCGGCCACCCCCACGCGTTGTCGCCGTGGACCATCACGATGTGCGCCAGTGACGCCACTTCGACGCCGCGGCGGTACGACCAGCCGAAGCCCATGTTGCGTTGGTTCTTCAGCAGCCGAACGGCAGGAAACCGCGCCGCGCTCCCTTCGACCAGCGCCGCCGTCTCGTCCTTGCTGCCATCGTCGATGACGAGAATCTCATGCGGCAGCCCGAGCGGCTCGAGTGCGGTGGTGATGTTGTCGAGCGTCGCGACGATGTTCTGGGCTTCGTTGTAGGCGGGGATGATGACCGAGAGCGATCGGTCGGCGGAGCTGCCGCCGGTCGTCGAAAAAGGCACGCTATACTTTATCCCGCTCCACTCGATGTTGCACTCTTCGCCCCGCACCTCTCGATTGATCGTCGGAGGTCTCGCCGGTGCCTGCGCATGGCCGCTCGTCGGGATCGCGGCGCCGTGGCTCCCTGAACCGCTGCGATTCCTGGCCGGCTGGTTCCTGTTCACGATTGGACCGGGGTTCGTCGTGACCGCTGCGCTCGGGCGTGAGTTCGACGGGTTGACGCGCGTGATCCTGATGCTCGCCGCCGGCACTGCCGCGGCGCCGGTACTCATCGATCTGCTCGGACGCGCGCATCTGCTGGCGCTGTTTCCGTACGCCGCATCGGCACTCGCCGGCGCATGCGCTGCCTTCGGCGTTCACGATCCGCGCGACACGCGTCGCGCGGATCGGGCCGACGCGATCGTCGGCGCGGCGCTCGTGGCGCTGGCCGCGGCGCTCGGGGCAATCGTCTTCTGGCATCGTCTGTCGATCACCGGCGACGGCATCTCGGTGTTCGGCGACTACGATTCGGCGGACATCTCGTGGTACGCGGCGGTGGCGTCCGAGGCGTCGCACACGGTCCCGCCGACGGCGTCGTATTACTCCGGTCATCAGCTCAACGCCGCCTACTACGCGCACTTGATGGCGGCCATGGTGCATCGCTTCTGGGCGGTGCCGGTGTTGTCCATCTTCTTTCGCTACGCGTGGCCGACCTACGTGTCGCTCACCGCGGCAACCGCGTTCGTGCTCGTGCGGCTGCTGGCGTCGCGAGGGGTCGCGGCCCTCGCGGTCGTTTTTCTGTTGATCGGCAGCGATTTCTCCTACCTGGCCGCCTGGTTCCTCCCTCACGCCGCCGTGGACTGGGACTATCTGCTGTGGCCGACGAACTTCCTGTCGCCGACGATGCAGGTGATGCACTTCAGCACCTGGTCGCCGTCATTGCCCGTGTACTTCGCGGCACTGTTCGCGATCGTCCGCGCAGTTCAGACCCGGGCCTGGGGGTGGGTGGCGCTCGCCGGGTTCCTGATCGGCATCCTGTTCGAGTTCAAACCGTTCGCGTGGGTGGTGCTGATGGGAGGGCTCGGCGCCTCGATGATCTTTGCGGGCGGCGACTGGCCCGCGCGACGCCGCTTCGCCGCGACGATCGTCGCCGGCCTGGGATGCTCGCTGCCGTTCATCTGGGGCGCGGCGACACTGGATCCCGCTGATCGGCGCACGCAACTGGTGATCGACTTCTTCATGCTTCCGAAGCGGATGCTGATCAAGATCGATCTGACGAACGAGTTCCTGCGGGAAGCGAGGCGGCTGGCGCCGGTGCCGTCGTTGCGAACGCCGATTTTCGTCCTGCTCGCAACAATCGTGTTCCTGGTCGTTGGCATAGGTGTCCGCTGGCTGGGCGTCCCGGCAATGTGGCGGGCCATTCGCGCGCAGGGCGGCGGGGATGCGGCCGCATGGCGACTGCTCGCGTGGACGGTCGTCTCAGGCATCGCCGTGCCGTTCGTGCTGACGACCAACCCGTACGTCGATACGCTCCAGTTCTATCTCGCCGGCCTCTACGTGATGTGGATTTTTGCGGCGTACGCGCTGGTGATCTTCGCGCAACGCCATCCAGCCGCCGGCGCGATCGCGATTGCAGGCGCGCTCGTCGCCGCGTTTCCATCTTCCGGCCACTATCTCGCGTGGAAATGGACCGAGCGGACGCGGGCGCCGCGCGTGAGCCTGAGCGGTCCGGAGGTCGCCGTCGCCGAGCGCCTGCGCGCGTTCGATCCGGAAACCACCGTGGTGCTCCACGACCGCCCGCTGTCGCCCTCGCTGACCGCGATCGTTGCGGCGCGGCGGATCGTGCTCGGATGGGACGTACGGTATTCGGCCGTCGGTGGGGAAGAGCGATTGCGGGATGTGAACCGCTTCTACGATTCCGCCGCGGGCGATCCGGCCGTGGCGCTCGACATGCTCCGCAAGTACCGCGTCACGCACGTCATCGTGCGGCCGCAAGCGGATCGTGTCCACCCGGACGTCCTCGCGGAACTGAAACCGATCCTCGAGCAACCCGGCGTCGTGCTCTACGAAGTCCCGCGGCTTCAGACGGACAGGACAGAAGGGCCAGATCGGAAGGATGGGACAGATGGGGCAGATGGGGCTGAGAGAACTGTCGGGCGGAACTAGCGTACCCTCCGTTCCAGCCGATCTGTCTCGCTCATCTGAAGCACCGACCTGTCGGTCTCATTCGTCCCGTCGTGCCCATCCGTTCCCAGCCGACCCATCTCCCCCATCCGTCCCATCTTTCCAATCCGTCCCATCTCACATCCGTCGCATTCGTTCCGCGTGGTCCGCGTCTTGCTCGTTTCATCCTCAGCGACGCGGATCAGGAGACTCAGGAGGTGGACGATGATTCGTCGCGTTCTGATGGGCACGGTGTTAGCGGCGTCAATAGGCGTCGTGGCAATGGCGAACCATCCGGCGACGTTCGTGCTGCGGAACGGCGAGCGAGTGAGCGGGGAACTCAGCTACAAGGGTGGCACCAGCTACACGCTGAACGGCAGGGACTATCCCTCGGATGAGATCGCGCTCATCGAGTTCGTACCCGGGACGCCGTCAGCGGCCGAACTCAAGCAGATTCCGGATGTCGACAACAACCCAAGCGAGCACGAGCGTCATGTGTTCGTGACCCGCAGCGGCGAGATGATCTTCGGGAAGATTTATCACATCAGCGCGGACGGCAACACGTTCACGTATGACCGCCGCGAAGGGGGACGTCACGACATTTCGTCCGATCAACTCGCGCGTGTCTATGTGAATCCGGCCGGCGCGCGGAGCCTCTACGCGTCGGTGCTGGGCAGCGCGGCCGCAGCGCCGGCGGCGGTCGGCACGAGCGGATCGACGATCCGCGTCAACGCCAACCAGGCGTGGACGGACACCGGCATCTCGGTCAACGCGGGCGACAAGGTCGCCTTCCAGGCGAGCGGCGAGATCACCTACGGGCGCAGCCCGGGTCAGACGGCGACGCCCGACGGTGGCGCGGATCGCCGCGCGCAGTACCC
>DATFXR010000829.1:0-3182 GCA_035315685.1 Vicinamibacterales bacterium
GCGCAGTCGTTCATCCGGAAGTTCGCCGGCGAGCTGAAGAAGAAGGTCGAAGGGCTCGAGCCGGACGCGCAGAAGCTGTTGATGCGCTACAACTGGCCGGGCAATATCCGCGAGCTCGAGAACACGATCGAGCGCGCGATCCTGCTGGCCGAGGGCCGCGCGATTGCGTCGGGCGATCTGCGCCTCGGCGAGGTCGCGACGGCGGGCGGCACCCGCGAACACGCGCCGGTCGTCAAGATTCCGCCGACCGGCATCCCGCTCGAGGACATCGAGCGGCACGCGCTGGTCGAAGCACTGAAGATGTCGAACTGGGTGCAGAAGGATGCCGCGGAACTCCTCTCGATCAGCCCGCGCGTCATGAACTACAAGATCAAGACGCTCGGCATCGAGTTCCCCCGCGGCCGTCGCGCGCAGCCGCTGGTTGCGGCGGCGTCGTAGCGCGTTCGTTCCTGGAGAAAGCGCGCGAGCCCTTCAGTCGACAAGGCAGCGCGAGCCTCTCAGACGGCACAACGGAGCGCGAACTCTTTCAGGCGAACGAATCAGGCGGCCAGGCCGGTGAAGCCTGGCCGTCTTTTTTTCTGCGATGCGCGCTGCGTCGCGTCTACTTGTCGTCGTCGCCTTCTCCGACGACGTTGACGAAGCCGAACATGTGATCGTTGAGCGAGTGCGCCCGGTTCATGCAGATCACCAGGTAACGGCCGGTATGGTTGAACTGGAACGCGATCCGGTTCCCGATGACCTGCGCGACCGGCGGTGTCGCGGTCGGAATCGCCACGACGTTTCCGGTCAGGAATCCGCCCGCCGGATTGGCACCGAGCGCTGAGGAGTCACACGTCGGTTCGCTCTCACCCGGCGCGCAAGTCCGAACACGACCGGACGTTCCGAGCAGCCGGTTCGTGGGATCGTCGACGCGCGGGTTCGAGTTATTGACGTTCGTGCCCGTCCTGATGATCAGGTCGCCCTTCGCGTCTGTGATGTCGTAATTCAGGTTGGCCTGTGGTCCCCCGCACACCGTGAACCGAGCCGCGCGATCCGATTCGGCGCTTCCCGGAGGACCCTGACAGAGATCCTCGGCGATATCCTCGCGGGTGGTCGCCTTGTCGACTGGATAGATCGCGACACCATGACCGCCGTTGTTGATGACGAAGGTAACGGTACCGCCCTTTCTGATCGTCACGTCGTCGGGATTGAGGAAATGAGTCAGCGTGCCTGCGAGCGATCCCGCCGCCGGGGCCGGCGATACTAGCTGCGCGAACTGCACGACGGCATCCATCGGTGCCTTCCTGTCGTCCTTGTCTTTGTCGTCCGCGCGGACTACGGTTCCGACTGCGCCAATGGTGATCAGCGCGGCGACCGCCGCCCGGAGCCTGCGTTCGTTCATGTGTCCTCCCTCGTCTGCACGTCGGCGCACCGCGCGCCGGCCCGATCCGGTCGCTACGCTAGATCAATCGCAGAGCTTCGCCTCCGCGCGAGCAAGTTTTTTTTCAGCGGGACGCAGACGACATCATGGAATTTGGATCGACACGGACGAGCGGAAACCCGGCTTGAAGACAGGCATCTCCCCGTACCGCACAGGAGGCAGGAGCTTGCGGCGTCTATGTTGAGAGGGATCCGAGCGATTAGATCAGTCGCTATCGGGGGCAGAATCGACAACGAGCGAGATTTGACGCCGCGACCGAATCGATCGATATATAGCGATTTGATATACGGGGCGTGAGGAGATCTTCAGCAGACGGGGCAGGCTCAACGAGCCTGCCCCGCTTTATTCCGTGTCTACTTTCCGTTGTCGTCCGCGTCGACCACGTTCACGAAGCCGAACATGTGGTCGTTGATTGAGTGCGCTCGATTCATGCAGATGACCAGGTATCGGCCAGTTCTCGTGAACTGCACCTGAATCCGGTTGCCAGCGGCAGCGGCCGGAGTTACCGCGGTGCCGGTGAGAAATGCGCCGGCGCGATTCCCGGCAATCGCCGCGGGGTTCAGCGTGTCACCGGGCGACGCGCCAGACGTCGCCAAAAGCCTGGGGCTCGACGTCGGATCATCGAGGCGCGGGTTACTGAGAACAGTCGGCGGCGTCGTCGGGATGGTGACGTTGAAGCCCGGGTCGATGATCAGGTTCCCTTTGCCGTCGGTGATCTGGACGTCGAGGTTCTGCGTCCCGGTTACATTGACCGCGATGCCGTTAATGGTCACCGGTGTCACGACCGTGCCATTGCACACGGCTGCCCGGGCTCTGCGATCGGTGATCTCATTCCCGGCGCCGGTCTCGTTGTTGTTGCCGTCGCACAGATCCTCGGCGATGTCCGCGCGCGTGGTCTTCTTGGCAACTTCATGAATCGCAATCCCGTGGCCACCGCCATTGACGATGAAGTTGACGGTGCCGTTCTTGTTGATGGTCACCTCCTCCGGGAAGAGGAAGTGCGTGACCGCAGCGCCGACCGGTGCCGGATCCGGAGTCTGCGGCTGATGCTGGCCAAAGTGGACGGTGGCGTCCTGAACCGCGGCCACCTTGTCGTCGCCGTCCTTCCCGCTCGCACGGATAGCCGTTCCCACCGCTGCGCTCACCAGCAGCACCGCGACGGCCGTCAAGACTCGTTTCATGGTCCCTCCCCCTGTTTCCTGTGGGCGCGATACGCGCCGATCAGATCAGGTGCGGAAACTATTTCAGCCGTACATCTCTGCAACGGCGCTGCACGAATTTTTTTTGCTCAGGCGACGACGTCCCCGGAGTTTTGGATCGCGATTCGTCGATTGGTAGAAGGTGAGTTTTGTGGCGTCCGCCAGTACTTACAGCCGATGAGCAGTTTCGCTGTGTCTAAACAGAACGATATAGAAAAGGAAGCCCACGATGCTCGCGGGCTTCCTTCATATCGCGCTTACACGCCCGCAGGAGCCGCCGGCGGCACGTATCCCGACGCCCCCGCCTTCTTCATCGCACCAAGTCCTTCCTCAATCGTCATGAGCGGTGTCGTCTTGATCGCTTTCACGGCACCGCCCGCGGTCGCGGCGAGCGAAAACGCTGCGGCTTCGACGTTCGACGGCACGTTCATGATGCCGACGAGGTCGTACTCGCCGAACGCGAAGTAGGCGTTCTCGATGTCGCCACCGAGTTTCTGCAGAACCGGGCGAACCACGTCGATCCGGTTGTGCGGGTTCTTGAGGAGCGTGGCCCACGCCTGCGG
>DATFXR010000830.1:0-11596 GCA_035315685.1 Vicinamibacterales bacterium
CCGGGCTCTTTACGACCTTCACGCCGGCCGCGGTGAGGGCGCTCATCTTCTCGGCAGCAGTCCCCTTCCCGCCGGCGATGATCGCGCCGGCGTGCCCCATCCGGCGGCCGGGCGGCGCGGTCTGACCGGCGATGAAACCGACCACCGGCTTCTTGTAGCCGGTCGACCTGATCCAGGCGGCGGCGTCTTCCTCGGCGTTACCGCCGATCTCGCCGATCATGATCACGGCATCGGTATCGGGATCGGCACCGAACAACTTCAGCGCGTCGATGTGGGTCGTGCCGATCAGCGGATCGCCGCCAATCCCGATGCACGTAGTCTGGCCGAGGCCGAGGCGAGTGAGCTGGTGGATCGCTTCGTAGGTCAGCGTGCCGCTCTTCGAGACGATGCCGATCCGCCCTTCCTTGACGATGTTGTGCGGGATGATGCCGGCCTTGCCCTTGCCCGGCGAGATGACGCCCGGGCAGTTCGGGCCGACCAGGCGCGTCTGCGGCTTCGTGCTCAGGAAGGTCATCGCCTTCATCATGTCGAGCACCGGGATGCCCTCGGTGATGCAGACGACGAGCGCGATCCCTGCCTCGGCCGCTTCCATCACCGCGTCGGCGGCAAAAGGCGGCGGCACGAAAATGACCGACGCGTTGGCGCCTTCCTTCTCCACTGCGTCGCGCACGGTGTTAAAGATCGGCCACCCCTCGTGCGTCGTTCCCCCCTTGCCGGGCGTGACGCCGCCGACGACCTTGGTGCCATACGCCTGCGCTTGCTTGGCGTGGAAGGTTCCCTCGCGGCCGGTGAGGCCCTGGACGAGCAGGCGCGTGTTCTTGTCAATCAGTACGGACATATTCGTGACTACGACGTTGGCGATTCGGTGAACACCAATTCATCCGGCAAGCTTCACGACTCTGTCGGCCGCTTCGTCCATCGAATCGGCGGTGGTGAAATTCATCCCGCTCTCCTTGAGCAGGCGCTTGCCCTCGTCGACGTTGGTGCCTTCCATGCGGATGACGATCGGCACTGGAACGCCGAGTTCTTTCACCGCGGCGATCACCCCCTGCGCGAGCACGTCGCAGCGCAGGATGCCGCCGAAGATATTGATCAGTACCGCTTTCACGTTCTTGTCCGACATCAGGATCTTGAACGCATTGCGAATCTGCTCGGCATTGGCGCCGCCGCCGACGTCGAGGAAGTTGGCCGGTTCGCCGCCCGCCAGCTTGATGATGTCCATCGTCGCCATCGCGAGGCCGGCGCCGTTCACCATGCAGCCGATGTTGCCGTCGAGATGGATGTAATTGAGGTTGAACTTCGAGGCTTCGATCTCGAGCGGATCCTCTTCACCGAGATCGCGCAGATCCTTGATGTCCGGGTGACGATAGAGCGCGTTGTCGTCGAAGTTCATCTTGGCGTCGAGCGCGAGCAGATCACCGGCCGCGGTCACCACCAGCGGATTGATCTCGAGCAGCGACGCGTCGGTCGCGAGGTACGCGTTGTACAGCGACGTCACGACCTTCACGAACTTGTTGATCTGCGCCCCGTCGAGGCCAATCGCAAACCCGAGCTGCCGCGCCTCGAACGGCACGATGCCGACGCCCGGCTCGACGTAGACCTTCGCGATTTTCTCCGGCGTCGACGAAGCGACCTCTTCGATGTCCATGCCGCCGGCGGCGCTCGCCATGATCACCGGCTTCCCCGCCGCGCGATCGAGGACGATGCTCAGATACAGCTCGCGCTGCATCTGGAGGCCTTCTTCGATCAGGACGCGGGTGACGAGGCGCCCCTCAGGACCGGTCTGGTGCGTGACGAGCGTCATCCCGAGCATCTGTCCGGCGAGCTTCTCGGCGTCCTGCGGCGACTTGGCGAGCTTCACGCCGCCGCCCTTGCCGCGGCCGCCGGCGTGGATCTGCGCCTTCACCACGACAACGCTGGTACCGAGCCGCTTCGCGATCGCCGCCGCCTCGGATTTATCCGTGAGTGTCTCGCCGCGCGGCACCGGCACGCCGTGCTTCGCAAGAATGGATTTCGCTTGATACTCGTGGATTTTCATGACGGCAGGAAGCTCCTGATGCTAATCGGCATCCTGCGGACGCGTCAAGGCAAGCAGCGGCTATTTCACCACGATCACAGCGTTCGCCTCGCGGCCGCGCACGTCGCGGACCGTCACCGTGTGGGCGCCCGGACTGAGCGGCCACGCGACGGCGGCGTTGGGCGCGCCACGCCCGACTGAACGGCCGTCGATTCGCCATTCGACGTCCGCCGCGTCCGTCGCGGCCCTGAGCGGCAGCGCCTGAAACTCGCGCCGCAGTGTCGGATCGATCAGGTAGACCGCGCCGTCGGGCGGATTCACGATGCGCAGCGGCGCGGGCGTCGGCGATGCCATCGCGCGCGGCGCGACCGCGAGCGCCGTGCGCGCCGCCGACGGCAGTGGAATCCGCTGATCGAGCAACCGCTCCGTCCGGGCCCACGCGAGGTATTCCGATGGCCACTGCACGACGACCACCGGGGTTCGGGGTTCGGAGTTCGGGGTTCGGGGTTCTCGTTCTGGTTCTCGGGTTCTGGGTTCTGGTTCTCGGGTTCCAGGTTCGGGGTCTGAGGTTCTCGCAAGCAGGTGCCACGTGCATTCACGATCCCCGCGTCGATCGGCGGCGATCCATTCGTCCTTCTGTGACGGACACCAGGGTGAGGCCCGCATGCCGGACAGCGCGCAGACCGTTTCTTTCGTCGTGCGCTCGGGCATGGCGACGGTCGCGGCTTCGCTGAACGACGCGAGATCGCCGACCGCGCGCGACTGTGCAGCGAGCATCACCGCATGGAAGATCGGGCCTGCGCCGGCGACGCCGGATGAACCGGTGAGCGGGCGGCGATCGAAGTTGCCGACCCAGACGCCGACGGTGACCGAGCGTGTGTAGCCGATCGCCCAATTGTCGTGGTACGCCTGCGACGTGCCGGTCTTCGCCGCGACAGGAAACGCGAACTCCAGGCTTCCGCCGCGGCCGAAAGCGAACGAGCGCGCCTCGTCGTCCGCAAGGATGTCAGTAATCCAGAATGCGGTGCGCGGCGACACGAGCGTGTGCTCCGCGCCCGGAGCGTCACCATCATCGGCGCGGATCATCCGCGTGCGAAGCGTCACGCCGCCACGCGCGAACACCGCGTAGGCGGCGACGAGTTCATCGAGCCGCACCTCTGCGTCGCCGAGTGTCAGCCCGAGGCCGTAGTACGCGGCAGTCTTGTCGAATGTCGTGAGGCCGGCGGCGCGAAGCAGCCGCAGGATCGCAGGTACGCCGACCTGCGACGCGAGTGCGACTGCCGGCACGTTCTCGGAACCGGCGAGCGCCCGCCGCGCCAGCAACGGACCACGGAATCGATCGTCGTAGTTGCGCGGTGCATAGAGGACGCCGTCCTGCGCGGTCGGAAAGAACGATGGCACGTCTGGAAGGACCGTCGCCGGCGAGTCGCCGCTCTCGAACGCAGCAGCGTAGGTGAACGGCTTCAGCGCAGAGCCCGGCTGGCGCGGCGTCGTCACGCCGTCGATCGTTCCGCCGTGGCGCGTATCCGTGTAGTCGCCCGAGCCTTCCCACGCGAGCCAGTCGCCGCTGCGGTTGTCGAGTACGGCGACGGCGACGTTGTGCGCGCCAATCCGGTTCAGCGCCGGCCGCTCTGCGCGAATGATTCCCTGCACCGTCCGCTGCAGATCGGCGTCGAGCGTCGTGGTGACGGCCGCGCCACGCGGCGTGCCCGCCTGCGCGATCACCCGTTCGACGAAATGCGGCGCGATGAACCGCGCCGGCTCGCGCACCAGCGTCAGCCGTTCGTCGAGCGCTTCGCGCTCGCGATCGGGCGGCAGCAGGCCGATCCGACCCATTCGCGCGATCACGGCTTCCTGCCGGCGTCGTGCGCGCGTGGGATCGCGATACGGGTTGAACGACGAGGGTCGCTGCGGCAGCGCGGCAAGAAACGCCGCCTGCGCGGGCGTCAATGTCTCGACGCCGCGGCCGAAATACGCGCGGCTCGCGCGCTCGGCTCCGATCAGCTGATTGCCGTACGGTGCCAGATTCAGATACAAGGCGAGGATTTCGCGCTTGGAGAAGCGATGCTCGAGCCGCATCGCGATGATCGCCTCGTAAAGCTTCCCGACGAGGCCGCGGCCGCCGGCGGCCGCGCCATTCCCCGTAGCGCCATTCCCCGTCGTGTCCGGCTTCAGCCGGACCGTGTCGGCACGCGCGAGCAGCAGCTTCGCGGTCTGCTGCGTGATCGTCGAGCCGCCCTCGAGCAGGCGCCGATAGCGGATGTCGCGCGCGGCGGCGCGCACCAGCGCAAGGGGATCGACACCGAGGTGAGACCAGAAGCGGCGATCCTCGGCGGCGATCGTTGCGTCGACGATCGACGGCGCGAGTGACGCCGCGTCGAGCGCCACCGATCGACTGCCGTCGCCCGCCCGTGCCTCGTAGAGCACTTCGCCATGCCGATCGTAGACGAGCGTCGAGACGCCGTGCGGCGGATCGAGCAGGCCGGCCGGAAGCGGACCGAGCCGGACCCACGCCATCACCGCGGCGGGGACCACGAAGGCGGCAGCAACCCCGAGGATGATCCGACGGTGACCAAACGTCACCGCTTCACCTCAATCGTCGCGGTTGCAGTGCGGCCGGAGATCTCCGGCGCATACATTTCCTCCACCTGCGCCGGCGCGACGACGAACGATCCGGCGGTCGTCGCGCGGACGACATACGAGAACTCGTGGTGGCCGTCGGCGAGACGCGTCGCGAACAGCAGCACGCGATCGTCATGGCGCTCGATGCGGTCGAACGTGCCACGCTTCCATACGTCTTCCCAGCTCGGCGTGTCGGTGCCGTCCTGCTCTTCGGTCTGTTTCGCAACATCGGCAGCCGTCGTGCTGAACCACGATTCGACCGGCTCGAAGCCGGCCGGAATCGGATCGGTAACTGCGACGTAGCGTCGTTCTTTTGGCAGGTCGAACGACAGCGTCACGCGAACGAGATCGCCAGCCGTGAAGCTCGTGCCAGCGGCGTCGCCGACGGTCGCGTATTTCCGTTCGATGCGGAAACCGTTATCACGTGCGGTCAGCGCCGCGGCGTCGGGCGCGTAGGTCAGGCGGGCTGCGTAGAACAGCGTCCCATCGCCCTCGCGGCGCAGCGTCAGCGCCCGCGTAGCGGCCGTCTCCTTTGTGAGCATCGCCATCGGCACGTCCTTCGTCGTCGCCTCGGTCGATCGCCCTCTGAACGTCGCACGCACGAGATCTTCCGTCCCCAAGCGAACCGTCGCGGTGAAGTTCGGCGTCTGAGCCTCGTACTTGCGGTAGTAGCTGACCAGCGCCTGCATCACGATTGCATTCTCCTGCGTGTTGCCCCATCGACCGTTCGCCCGCGCGGTCATCAGCCAACGCACCATCGGCGTGACCTCGCCGGATTCGGCGCCGACTCGTACCAGCGTGTTGAGGACGATGGCGCTCGATCGCACGTTCGAATTCCAGAACCACAGTAGATACGGATCGTTCAGCTCCTCGACGTGCGCCGAGCCGGCTTCAGGGAGGATCGCATTCGTCATCCGCCGGCGCAGGTCCGCGAGCCGCGCGCCCGCCTCGCCCTTCTGAGTCACCGCATCGTGCAGATACGCGAGTGCGAACACCGGCATTCGATCGCGATACTGGTACAGCCGGTTGATGTTCGAATCCTGATTGCGGTGGCCGTCCGCAAGGACCTTGACCGCGAACGCCTGCCAGGCGGTGTACATCGGCCACCACCCTTCGTTGGTCGGCTGCGGTTCGGCGAGCTCGTGTTCGAGATAGTCGTAGCCCTGCCGCATGACGTCAGCGCTCACGTCATACTTCAGCGACGCCGCAGTCTGGAGAACGTGCAGCGCATAGCTGGTCAGAAATGGCGAGACCGTCCGGCAGTTGCCCGGCCAGAATGCAAAGCCCCCCGATGGACACTGGAACGTCTCGAGCTCTCGCAGCGACGACTGCGCACGTGCCCGGATGTCCCGGGCGTCGATCCCCGGCAGTCTGAACGCGGCACCGAGATCGGCAGCGGTTGCCAGCACGAAAGTGCGCGAGGCGCGCTGCTCGAGACACCCGAACGGGTATTCCACGACGTAGCGGGCGCCCTCGCCCAGTCCGACGAGCGCGGTGGACGCCAGCTCCACATGCAGTCCGCCGACGTTTGGAACGATGCCGGTCGGAATCGCGAGCGGCTGCGAGGCGTCGGGCGCCGCTTCTCCATACGCAGCCGTGCTCTCCGGCGCTACGGTGATCTCGACCGGCACGCTCTCCTCGAACGCATCGCTTTCGCCGGCGAGACGAACGGACGTCTGGACGCGCGCGCGGCCGACGGTCTTCGCGACGACCTCGAAACGGACTTCGCTAGAGGCATTCGCACCGACGCGGACGCTTCGTCTCGAATCGCCGGTGATCTCCAAAACGTCCGGATCGAGACTCCGCATCGTGATCGTTGCCGTGCCCGCTTCCTTCAGCTGGCTGGTGATCACCGAGCCGAAGTACGCGGTGTCCCCGCGCGTCAGGAACCGTGGGAACGCGGACTTCAGGACGACCGGCTTGTTGATGCGGATTTCGCTCTCGCCGGATCCGAAACGCGACGCCTTGTCGCCGCTCACCGCCATGATCCGATACGTCGTCAACGATTCCGGGAGCTTGACATCAACGGCGGCATGCCCGCGCGCGTCCGTGGCGACCGACCCGAGCCAGAACGCGAGGACGCGGAAATCGCGACGCACCGCGCTGACGCCGCCCTCGTCGCCTCCGCCACCGCCTTCGTCCGATCCCTTCGGCGTCAGCACGCGGCGGCTCACGATCCGCTGCCGGCTGTCCTCGTTCATCACCTCGAGCGCCTTCGGCACATACACCGATCGCAGGATGTCGGGGGGCCGAAATCCGGTGAGCGACAGCACCCCGTAATCGACCGCCCACAGCGTCACTTCGCTCGCCGCCGGAACGCCCTGACTGTCGTTCACCTGGACGTCGACCTTTGCGGAGCCCGCCGGCCGGAACTCCACCTTGTTCGCCTTGACGGTCATCGCGAGGCGCTTGGACGCATCCTCGACGGCGAGCCGCGTGTAGCCGAGACGAAACGCCGGCTTCCCGGGATCGCTCGTGTCGTCGGTCGTGTCGGCCTTCGTGCGGCCCTTGACGAGAAGCACCGACACGAAGAGATTCGGAATGTCAGCGGCGGCGATCGGCACCGTCACTGTCTGTTGCGTGGACGTCAGCGCGAACTGCGAGTGCGACCGGATGCCTTCGCGCTCGACGGTGAGCAGTGCCGTCGCCGATTCCCACGGTGACTGAATCATCAGTCGCGCGGTGTCGCCCGGTTTGTAAGTGTCGCGCTCGGGAACGAGATCGATGCGGTTGTGGTCGTAGCGGGCCCACGCCGTGTAACCGGCGCCGAGTGCAAAGAACGACAGGCTCGTTGTCGACTGGAATCCTCCATCGCGGGCTTCGGCTCGCAGGACGTACGAGCCGCCGTCGGCGAGGGGCACGGCGAGCGGCACCGGTTCCGACCCGGTCCTGATCGTGAAATGGCCGGCCTCGATTTCCTTCCGCTCCGTATCCCACGTGTAGAAGCCGTTGCCTTCTGCGCGGCGTACGCTGTGCCATTGAATCTGCACGAGCGTGACGTCTACCGTGATGCCGGAAACCGGCGTCCCGTTCGGCGCGACGGCGACCACTTCAGTGTTCAGGCCATCCTTCTGATCGACGAACAGCGACGGACGTTTGAGGCCGACGTACCACGGCGCCGGATGCACGAGGAATGACGACCGGTTCGCGATGTGCTGCCTCGACACGTCTTCGACGTCGGCTTCGAGCGTGTACTCGTACGGAAACCCGTCGCTGGGCCGCGTCTCGAGATCGAGCGTCAGCTGTCCCTGTCGGTCGATCGATGCCGACTTCGCGTCGAGCTCGCCGCCTTCGCCACGCCTGTCGCGATCGAAGCCGACGAACGTGAAGCGATCGGATGGGTACGCCTTTTGTACGGCGGCCGGCGCCTGGTAGACCGGTGCCCGGGAGAACGTCCATCGCGCCGGCCGATTGGCCATCGCCGCACCGAACAGGTATCGCGCGTTCACGACGCCTTTCAGCGTGGCGCCCGCCGTTGGCACTGGCGTATCCGCGCCGAGTTGCACGTCCACGCGGAACTCGGGCCGGCGGTACGCGGCCACCAGAAAGCCGCCGCGCACGATCTTCTGGTAATCGGTTTCCCCTGGCAGGTCGTCGTCGGTTTCCCGAGGCGGTGCGGGCGTCTTCTCTTCGAACGCGCTCTTGTCGAGCGTCACCTCGATCGAGTAGTTGCCGAGGGCGCCGTTGCCGGCGAGACGCGCCGTCCACTCCGTCGTGCTCCAGCCGTTGATCGCCACCGTCCGTGAGTCGACCACCCGGTTGCGGCTGTCCCGCATCGCGACGTAGAGCGGTGTTCCGCTCGCAATCGTCTGGATCCCTGCGGGCGTGTCGCGGCGCAGCACCGCCTTGAAATGAAGTTCTTCGCCCAGCCTGTAGACTCCGCGATCGCTGAACACCGTGCCGCGCAGCAGCGGCTCGGCCTCGCTGATGTCGTACTGTGTGCCGAAGAAATACGGCTCGATGCCTTCGTTCCAGTCGCTGCCGACGTAGGCGACGTCGCCGTCCTTCGAGGCCGTGACGATGAACGAGAAGGTGTAGGGGTGCCGGGGACTTCTCAGGCGCGTCTGCGGAGCGACGACGATGCCGTCCGCGCCGGTCGTTCCGCTCCACGCCGTGTTGTTGTCGGTGCGGATGATCGAGACGTCGGCGTTCGCGACTGGCGCGCCGGTATCGAGCCGCGTGACGAACACGAGCGTGTTCTGCGGGCTGTCCTTGACGGTGATGCCCAGGTTCGTCACCTGGACGATCGCGGCGGTCGGTCGCAGCGTCTCGCCGTAGGTGTGCGTCTGCGGAATCATGGCGCCAGGCTGAATCGCCGCCCAGACGAGGCCGGTACCGGACGGCGACAAGGCGCGTGACAGATCGAGGCCGTGCGACTGGATGCGATCGGGCGTCACCCCGAGCGTCCGCCGCGTACCGGGCCCGGCGGGCCCGGCATGAAACTCCTTCTCCATCAGGTCGTGAATGGTCGGCATCAGTCGATCAGGAGTGATCGCCTGCGTCCACTGCCGCACCTCGGTGAAGTTGCGCGCGTGAAACGGCAGCGGACCGCCGCCGGTTTCCCACACGCCGTGGCCGTCCCCGAAGCTCGTGAACGCCGTCTCGTGCCAGTTCTCGACGACGCCCACCCACCGGTATCCGAGCGTCTGGCCATCGTCGGCCTGCAGCGCCGGGTCGAGTGAGATCGCAAACGTTCGCGCGGGTGGCTGACGCGTGAATCCGACATCCTCGAGCGAGAAGTGCCGTGTGGATTCGGAACGGCTCGACGCGCGCGGCGCGGGTGACGGCTGGATGGCGACCTCGCGCGCGCGGTCGGTGACGTCGCGGACCGCAACCGCACGCCGAATCGCGTCGAGCCGCGCGTCCGACCGCAGGATCCCGACGTTGTATTCATTGCCGTTGCAGTGCTCGACGCATCGGAAGCCGTCGACGAAGAAGGAGGGCGCGAGCCGCGCCACGTATGTCTGCGGCCGCGGCGGAGTCGCGCGCCCCTCGACGGCGGGCAGCCCGGTGTCGAGGGTGAGACGGAGCCACCCGTCGGGCGACGGCGCACCAGTCGTCTGCAGGACGACGAGATCGGGAGCGGGCGGAAACCGCTCAGTGTCCCAGGTGCGTGCCAGTGCGAGTGCGACCAGCGCGTTCGACGCGGCGATCCCTTTCACTGCGACGACTTTCCCGTCGAATCGTGCCGCCTCCACCGCACCCATTCGGATGCGCTGCTCCGATGAGAGGGTCGGCGGATCCCATTCGTGCGGGTCGTAGCGCGCCGTGAGGTGCGCCAGGACGTCGGCGGGCTGCATCGGCTGGTTGAAGCGCAGCACGATCACCGCCGGCGCGTCGTACCTGCCGTTGAGACGATACCAGTTGGTTTGCAGCAGCCGCGCCGTTGGCGTGGTGAAGGTGAAGGTGTACGCGCGCTCGAGGCGCCGTCCGCTCACGGCCGTCGTGCCGGCCGCAATCGTGACGTCGTATCGCGTCGCACGCGGCAGCGGCGGCTTCGGTTCGGGCGTGAAGATCAAGAGCGTCGGCCCGGCCCAGCGGAACGCGCCGGCGACCGCCGGCCGGATCGAGAAGAACGGCGCCGTCACCGTGTCAGGAATCCGTCCGATCGGTACCATCGGCTCGGAAAACCGCACACGGATTTCCGCCGCCTGCTCCAGGCTCTGAATCTCGCCATTCGGCTGCGCGCTGACGACTGAGAGCGGCGCCGCCGTCTGCGCGCTCGCGGCGCCGGCGGAGACCAACGACACGAGGAGAAACAGTCGTACGAGATCACCACGCATGCGACGCTCCGTTGGTTGGGTAGTGAGCGGCGGGGGGACGCTCGTCGAGCAAGCGTCGCATCGACTCCGCTCGCCGTCAAGATCGCGCCTGCGTGAGGTTGCGCATCCTCGCGAGCGAACAGTAAACTGGTCGATCGATGGCTTCACGTATCGGCGTCTTTGCGACGTCGGTCGGGACGAAAATCCTGATCGGCCTGTCGGGTCTGTTTCTCGTCTTCTACCTTCTCATTCACATCGGCGGAAACCTGGTCGTCTTCGCAGGTCCTGCGGCCTACAACAAGTACGCGTTCACCCTCGAGCACAACAAGGCGCTGCTCTACCCGCTCGAGGTGATCATCCTCGCCGGCTTCCTCACGCACATCTACAAGACGGTGACGATGTTCCTCGCCAACCAGCAGGCACGTCCGGTCGCGTACGTGCAGAAGAAGCGCGCCGGCAAGCCAAGCCGAAAGACGCTCGCGTCGTCCACGATGATCGCGTCGGGTCTGTGGCTGATCGTCTTCCTGGTGTTCCACGTCAAGGCGTTCCGCGAAGGCTGGGGCTCGAACGAGTACGAGTGGGCCGCGGGCGGGCGCGATCTCTACCGCCAGGAGATGGAGATCTTCTCCAGCCCGCTGCTCGTTGGCTTCTACATCCTCTCGATGATCGTCGTCGGATCGCACCTGTGGCACGGCGTGTCGAGCGCGTTCCAGTCGCTCGGCCTCGATCATCCAGCGGTGACACCGCGGCTGATCACCGCCGGCAAGGTACTCGCGCTCCTGATCGCGGGCGGCTTCATCGTGATCGCCGCCTGGGCCTACCTCACACAGGGAGGACGCGCATGAAACTCGAGGCGCGCATTCCCTCGGGACCGATCGAACGCAAGTGGGACCGGCACAAGTTCGAGATGAAGCTGGTCAATCCGGCGAACAAGCGCAAGTACACGATCATCGTCGTCGGCACCGGTCTGGCGGGCGCGTCCGCGGCGGCGTCGCTGGGGGAGCTCGGCTACAACGTCCTGAACTTCTGCATCCAGGACTCGCCCCGGCGCGCCCATTCGATCGCCGCGCAGGGTGGCATCAACGCTGCGAAGAACTATCAGAACGACGGCGACAGCGTCTATCGCCTCTTCTACGACACGGTGAAGGGCGGCGACTACCGCTCGCGCGAAGCGAACGTCTACCGGCTGGCGCAG
>DATFXR010000831.1:0-6618 GCA_035315685.1 Vicinamibacterales bacterium
CGCCGTCAACTACATCGCCGGCCGGCAGAACAAGCGCTGGGACCTCACCACCAACAAGCAGTTCAGCCTGTCGGACCAGAGCCGCACCGTGCTGCAGAAGCTCGACTCGCCGCTGCAGATCATGGTGTTCGCGAAGGACGACGAGTTCCCGCGTTATCAGGACAAGCTCAAGGAGTACGAGTACCTGTCCAAGAAGGTGTCGGTCGAATACGTCGATCCTGACAAGAAGCGCGCGCTCGCCCAGCAGAACAACATCCAGCAGTACGGCACGATCGTCTTCAACTACAAGGGCCGCAGCGAGCGCGTCACCTCGGACAGCGAGCAGGACCTCACCAACGCCATCATCAAGGCGGTGTCCGGCCAGCAGCGGAAGGTCTACTTCACGCAGGGTCACGGCGAAAAGGACACCGGCTCGTCGGAGCGCGATGGCTACAACACCATCGCTGGCGCGCTCGGACGCGAGAACTACACGGTCGACAAGCTGGTGCTCGCGCAGCAGACCGCCGTGCCCGACGACGCGGCGGTGGTGGTCGTCGCCGGACCGCGCATCGACTTCTTCCCACAGGAAGCGGACGCGCTGAAGAAGTATCTCGACAAGGGCGGCAAGCTGCTGCTCGAGCTCGACCCGCCGGAAAAGGCCGACAGCGCCCCGCTCAACAACCTGATTGCGCTCGCGCACGATTGGGGCGTTCAGGCAGGCAACAACGTGGTCGTCGACGTGAGCGGCATGGGGCGGCTGATCGGTACCGACGCGTCGGTGCCGATCGCGGCGAGCTACCCGTCGCATCCGATCACCCAGCGGTTCAATTTCATCACCGCGTTTCCGCTGGCGCGCGAGGCGTCGCCGGTGAGCGGCGGCGTCAACGGCCACACCGCGCAGGGCTTCATCGAGACGAGCCCGCGCAGCTGGGCGGAGACCGACATCAAGGGGTTGCTGACGACCGGCGAGGTGTCGCTCGACGAAGCCAAAGGCGACAAGAAGGGACCGATCACGATCGGCGCGGCGGTGAACGCGCCGGTCGCCAACGCGCCGGCGCCGAAGCCGGGCGACGACCCGAACGCGCCGAAGCCGGAAACGCGCGTCGTGGTGCTCGGCGATTCCGATTTCGCGTCCAACGGCATCCTCGGCGTCCAGGGCAACCGCGATCTCTTCATGAACATCGTCGGCTGGTTGTCGCAGCAGGAGAACCTGATCTCGATTCGCCCGAAGGAGCCGGACGATCGGCGGATCACGATGACCTCGACGGTGCAGACGAACGTCACGATCCTGTCGCTGCTGATCATCCCGGGAGTCGTGTTCGCGAGCGGGGTCTACACCTGGTGGCGGAGGCGGTGAGATGCGCGGCCTGAAGTCTACGATCGCGCTGATCGTCGTGCTCGGGGGCCTCGGCGCGTACATCTACTTCGTCACCTGGAAGCAGCCGGAAGCCGGCGCCGACACCGGGAAGAAGCAGGAGAAGGTGTTCGCGGGCCTCGAGTCCAGCAAGATCGAGGAGGTCAAGGTCACCTCGGCGGCGGGCGACGCGACGACGGTGAAGAAGGACGGCGGCGGCTGGCAGGTGGTGCAGCCGCTGACGACGAAGGCCGACGAGGGTGAAGTCGGCAACCTGACATCCGCGCTCGCGAACGCGGAGGTCGTGCGGGTCATCGACGAGAATCCGACCAACCTGAGCGAGTACGGACTGGGCAATCCGCGCATCGAGGTGGACTTCAAGGCCACCGGCGACAAGGACTACCGCAAGCTGCTCGTCGGCGAGAAGACGGCCACCGGCTCCGATCTCTACGCAAAGCGCAACGACGACAAGAAGGTCTTCCTCATTCAGGCGACGCAGGAGACGAGCCTCAATCGAACGACGTTCGACCTGCGCGACAAGGGACTGCTCAAATTCGATCGGGAAAAGGTCGACGCCATCGACGTGAACGCCGGCGGCAAGACGATCGCCGTCGCGAAGGACGGCGGCGACTGGAAGCTGACCAGGCCGGTCCAGACCAAGGCAGATTTCGGCTCGATTGAGGGCCTCGTCGGCCGGCTGCAGAGCGCCCAGATGAAGTCGATCGTCGCCGATCAACCGTCGCCGGCCGACCTGAAGAAGTACGGCCTCGACAAGCCGGAAGCGACCGTCAACCTGGCGTCCGGCAGCTCGCGCGCGACGCTGGTCATCGGCGGCAAAGCCGACAAGGACAACACGGTCTACGCGCGCGACGCGTCGAAGCCGATGGTGGTCACCGTGGAGCAGTCGCTGCTCGACGATCTGAAGAAGGACGCCGACACCTATCGGCGCAAGGATCTGTTCGAGTTCCGGCCGTTCAACGCCACGCACATCGAGCTGACCCGGAACGGTCAGGCGATCGTCCTCGATCGCGTGAAGGGCCAGAACGACAAGCCCGACACCTGGAAGCGCGTCAGCCCGAACCCGGGCGACGTGGACAAGGACAAGATGGACGGCCTGCTGTCGAAGCTGTCGAACATGCGCGCGGCCTCGTTCGTCGAATCGACGGCGAAGACCGGTCTCGACAAGCCGGCGCTCGTCGCCGCGGTGAAGTTCGACGAGGGCAAGAAGGAAGAGAAGGTCACCTTCGGCCAGGAAGGCAGCGACGTCTTCGCAGCGCGTCCAGGAGAGCCAGGCGCCGCAAAGGCGGACACGGCGGACTTCGACGAGGTCGTGAAGTCGTTCGACGAGATCATGAAGCCGCCCGCGCCGCCGGCGGCGACTCCGACGCCGGAGAAGAAATAAGCGGCCTTGCGACTATCACCCATCGGCGGCACGAGACGCGATCGCATACGCCGATGCGTTTGCAGTGGCGACCGGCCTCGAGTTCCGGGCGACCCTTTTGACAGGTGATCCCGAGATCAGGCCTCTCCACCAGCGTGAGGTCTGCAGATCCAATGGTTGCCGCGTCGGAGCTGAGCGCGCCGGTTCGGCCGCATGATGCCTCGCGCTGACGCTCGGCTGAAGCCTTCGCGTTACGTTGTAATCGCGCTGTTGGCCGCTTCGGGCCTCGCCGCCGCGTGTCATGCGACGACGCATCCTGCCCTTCCCTCCCTTCCCGCCCCTCCCGCCTCTCCTGCCCGTCCTGCCCCTCCTGCCCCTCCTGCCCTTGCGTCTCTGCAACGCGACATCGATGCGCTGCTCGACGCACCGGCCCTCGAGCACAGTTTCTGGGGCGTCGTGGTGAAGTCGCTGCGCTCGGGTGACACGCTGTACGTGCGGAACGGCCGCAGGCTGATGATGCCGGCGTCGAACATGAAGATCGTGACGCTCGCGGCGGCCATGGAACGCCTCGGCTGGGACTACACCTACGAGACGCAGCTGTTCACAGCCGGACCGATCGACGCCGGCGCGCTCCGTGGCGATCTCGTGGTCGTCGGCTCCGGGGATCCCAGCCTGATGAGCGCCGACGCGGACGTGGTCTTCGCCGGCTGGGCGGAAACACTGAAGCACGCTGGCGTGCGCACGATCGCCGGCCGCGTGATTGGCGACGACGATCGGTTCGAGGACAACGGGCTCGGCTTCGGCTGGTCATGGGACGATCTCCAGGACGACTACGCGGCCGGTGTCAGCGCGCTGCAGCTCAACGAGAATGCGGTTCGCGTCTCGATCGCGCCCGGCCCGGCAGCTGGCGATTCGGCCGGAATCAGCATCTCGCCGACCGGCAGCGGACTCGCAGTGACTGGCGTCGTGACGACGGCGGCCGAAGGGGCGCCGACGGCGATTCGGACGCGCCGCCTGCCCGGCAGCATGCGCCTGGAACTCCGCGGCACGATCGCGGCCGGCGCGTCGCCGGCGACGCTGAATGTCTCGGTCGAGAACCCGACGCTCTTCTTCGCGACCGCGCTGCGTGACGCGCTGATTGCACATGGTCTCGACGTGCGCGGACCGGCTGTCGACCTGGATGACGTGACCGACGCGCTGCCGCGGAGCGCGACGCCGATTGCCACGCATCGATCGCCGCCGCTCTCGACGCTGGCGGTTCGACTGATGAAGGACAGCCAGAACCTCTACGCGGAGACGCTGCTGAAGACGCTGAGCGTGCGCGCCGGCGCACCGGTCGCGACTGCGGAACGCGGTCGTGCGGAAGCGGCGGCAGCTCTGCAGGCGTGGGGGCTGAACCCTGCTGACCTGATTCAGCGCGACGGATCAGGGTTGTCGCGCTACGACTACGTCACCGCGGACGCGCTCGTGACGATCCTCGTGCACGTCGGCCGCGACGATCGGCTGCGCGGGCCGTTCGAGGCGTCGCTGCCAATCGCCGGGCGTGACGGCACGCTGTCGAACCGGATGAAGGGCACGGCGGCCGAAGGCAATGCCCGCGCGAAGACCGGATCGATGTCGAACGTTCGGGGCATGTCGGGCTACGTGACGTCGGCTTCGGGAGAACCGCTCGTCTTCTCAATCCTGGCCAACAACTTCGAAGTCCCGCCAGGCACGATCACCGCGGCCGAAGACGCGATCGTCGTCCGCCTCGCGACGTTCGCGCGATAACGGGCGCGGACGAAGGCACGAAGAATCTTGTAGAACGGATGGTTCGTGTCTTCGTGGGCGTCCTTACGTGGCAACCACGTCGCGCACCGCTGACATGATGTCCTCTGGTGCTCCGACGAGGCCGCCGCCCTGCGCGAGCTCAGGACGTCCACCTCCACGGCCGCCGAACTTCGCGACGAGCGCGCTCAGGACCGCCTGCGCCGACACGGTCAAACCGTCGGAGCGGGCGATCACCGCCAACGTCGGCGACGAAGACGAGAACAACGCCACGACAAATCCCGGCCGCGACGCAATCGCGGTGGCCATGGCTTTCAGCGCGGTGGCGTCGGCATCGACGACTCGAACCACGAGCTGCCGCCCGGCAATCGGCTCGGCGGCGGCCGCGATCTCGTCCGCGCGATATCGGGCGAGCTCGAGCTGCTGCGCCGAATGCGTCCGTTTCTGCTCCTTCATGTCCAGCTGAAGCCGCTCCACCGCGGCGGGCACCTCCTCGGGAAGCACGGACAGCAGCCGCACGCTCGCGGTCACCGCGTCGCGAAGGACACGGAAGGCACGGAGGGCCCGTCCGCCGCAGACGAACTCGAGCCGCTGGCCGCCCCTGAACCGCTCCCACCGGGAGACCGCGATCACGCCGATGGCGCCGGTTCGCGACACGTGCGTTCCACCACAGGCAGACAGATCGAACTCGGCGACATCGATCAGCCGCAACGTGCCGCCGCGCGCCGGCTCCTTCCGCAGCGGAAGCGCCGCGGCTTCCTCAGCGCTCGCAAACCGAATCGTGACCGGACGATTGTCCCAGACCACGCGGTTCGCTTCCTGTTCGGCGGCGGCGATTTCAGCCGGCGACGCCTCGCGCCCGAGATCGATCGTCGAGACGTCGGCGCCCAGATGAAAGCTCACGGTTCTGATCTTGAACAGCCTTTCGAACGCGGCAGACAGCACGTGCTGGCCGGTGTGCTGCTGCATGTGGTCGAAGCGGCGCGGCCAGTCGATGGCGCCGTGCACGACCGCGCCGGGGCTCGGTGCGGCGGGCTCGGCGCTGGCCGCTTCTAGGACGTGCGAGATAGTGCCGTCGTCCTCGTCGACCACGTCGACCACGCGGAACGGGCCGAGCGAACCGGTGTCGAACGGCTGTCCCCCCGAGGTGGGATAGAACGCCGTGCGATCGAGCGTGACGGACGTGCGGCCGCCGCGCGACTCGATGCGCCGAATGGTGGCGTCAAATTCCCGAAGATACGGGTCGGCGTAATACAGGCGGTCGGTCATCGGATATCGTCGCGGCGCCGGCGGACGCGGGAGTCGCCGCCAGCGGGCGCGTCATCGTCTCGCTCACCGGCAACTCGAAGAAGAACGTCGCGCCGCCCCATTCGTTGCCCTGATGGCCAATCATGCCGCCGTAGGATTCGATAATCCCGTAGCTGACGGACAGGCCGAGGCCGGTGCCCTTGCCGACCGGCTTGGTCGTGAAGAACGGTTGAAAGAGCTTCGCCTCGTCTTCAGCCGACACGCCCGGGCCATCGTCCTGCACTTCGACGCGAACCTTCTTGCCGGTGTCGAAGGCGCGGATCAGTATGCGGCCGCCGGTCCGGCCCGCCGATTCGATCGACTGCTGCGCGTTGATGACGAAGTTCAGCGTCACCTGCTCGATCTCGGTGAAGTTCGCGTAGACCTGCCGCCGCGTGTTGATGCTGACCTCGAGCGCGATCGCACAGTTGTCGAGATCGCGGCGGCGCAGTTGCACGACCTCGCCGATCACTTCGCCGACGTCGACCAGCGAGGGCGGCCCGGGCTGCTGGCTGCTGAACCGCGACAGGTTGCGGATGATCTCGCGCGCGCGGCCGCTCTGGGTCTTCACGAACGCGAGTTCCTCGAGCGCCTCCGGCGAGAGCTCACGGCGCCGCTCGAGCAGTTCCGCCGTGCCGAGAATCGCCTGCAGCGGGTTGTTCAGCTCGTGCGCGACGCCCGAGACGAGAATGCCGACCGCGGCCAGCCGCTCCTGGCGCACGACCTGACGCTGCAGCGACTGCAGCGTCTCGCGCATCTTCCGCTCCTGCTCGATCTGCCGATCGAGCGCCTGGTGCGCCTCGCGCAGGTTGGCGGCCATGGTGATGAACGCATCCTGCAGCTCGGCCAG
>DATFXR010000832.1:0-2161 GCA_035315685.1 Vicinamibacterales bacterium
ACTTCGGCCTGTTGAAAGGCCTGCTCTGATGTACGAAAGCTTCTACGGGTTGCGCGAGCGGCCGTTCGACCTGACGCCGAACCCGCGTTTCCTGCACATGACGGCGCAGCACCGCGAAGCGCTGACGACGCTCGAGTACGGGCTGTCGCGGCGCACCGGAATCGCGCTGCTCGTCGGCGACGCCGGCACCGGCAAGACGACGATCGTCCACGCCGCGCTGCAGTCGCAGAGCGTGCAGCGCAGCCACGTCGTCTACCTGAACAACCCGGCGCTGACCCGCAACGAGTTCATCGAGTTCCTCGCAGCGGGCTTCGATCTGTCCCCCGCCGCGGCCGCTTCGAAGATCCGCTTGCTGTCCGAGTTGACCCGCGCGCTCGCGACCCGACACGCCGCCGGCACCATGGCGTCGCTGATCATCGACGAGGCGCAGTGCCTGACCGACGGCCTCCTCGAAGAGATCCGATTGCTGGCGAACATCGAATCCGCATCGGAGAAGCTGCTGTCGATCATCCTCGCCGGCCAGCCCGAGGTTGCCGCTCGATTGAACCACGACTCGCTGCGGCAGCTGAAACAACGGATCGGCCTGCGCTGCACCCTCGCTCCGCTCACCAGAGCGGAAACGGCGGCGTACATCGCGGCGCGGATGCGCATTGCCGGCGGCGATGCGTCAACGGTGTTTAGCGCCGAGGCGATCGAGACCATTCACGACCGATCAGGCGGCATCCCGCGGACGGTCAGCGTGATCTGCGATAACGCGCTCGTGTCTGGCTTCGCGCTCGACCGGCGGCCGATCGACCGCGCGATCGTGCTCGAAGTGTGCCGCGATTTCGATTTCGCCGAGACCGTTGACGACCGCCAGGACCGCGGTGCGCAGCTCGGCGCCCGGTAGCCGTGGTCGCTGAAAAGGACGCTGCCGCATGACCCGACTCGCCGACGCACTCGAACGCGCGAACCGCACGCCCGACCCGGCGCCGCAACCTCCGGCGCCAGCCACGGCGGCGTCGCTCGCGCACGCGCCGTCGCCGGCGCCGCCGCACCTCCGGCGGATGCAGCCAGCGACGATCGCGGTCCCGCGTCCCGCACCGGCCCCGACGACCGCGCATCTGCCAGGCGCCCCGCTGCTGGCGCTGCCTGAAGAAGGCGGTCAGTACAGCGAGTGGCACACCGATCCGCAGCTCGCCGGAAAGTTGTTCGGCACCGAGGGCTTTTCCGGCGCCGCGCTCGAGCAGTACCGGAAACTCGCCGCCACGCTGCATCACGCGCAGAGCGACCGCGGCATCCGAGTGATCATGACCGCGAGCGCGCTGCCCGGCGAGGGCAAGAGCCTGACCGCCGTGAACCTCGCGCTCACGCTGAGCGAGTCGTATCACCGACGCGTCCTGCTCGTGGACGCGGATCTGCGGCGGCCGACCGTGCAGCGCATGTTCGCGTTGCCGCCGATGGGTGGGCTCAACGAGGGGCTGAAGCTCCGCGAGGATCGTCCGCTGGCGGTGGCGCAGATCTCCGAGCGGCTGTTCGTACTGCCGGCCGGGCGCCCTGAACCCGATCCGATGAGCGGCCTCACATCTGATCGGATGCGCCGTCTGGTGGCCCAGGCCGCTGCGACGTTCGACTGGGTCATCATCGACACGCCGCCGGTCGGCCTGCTGCCGGACGCCAGCCTGCTCGCCGACATCGTCGACGGCGTGCTGCTCGTCGTCCGCGCCGGCAAGGCACCGTTCGCGCTGGTCAAGCGCACCGTCGAGGCGATCACGCACGACCGCATTCTCGGCGTCGTGATGAACGCCGTCGACTACGCACACGATCGCAACGCAGGCGGGTACTACGAGTACTACGGGTACGGCTACTACAACGGCATGGCGGGTCAGAAGTAGGCAACATGGCCAAAGGACTCATTCAAACCGCGAACTGGCGATCGACGACACTCGTCGTGTCGGACACGGCGCTCATCCTCTCGGCCGTCGTCCTCACTGCGTACCTGCGGCTCGGCGTTCACGCCTGGCCGATCCTCGTCGCCGAGATGCTGCCGAAGGCGCTGCTGTTCACGCTCGTGTCGCAGCTGTGTCTCTACTACAGCGACCTCTACGACGATCCGCACGTGGGCGGGAGCCGTGCCGAGCTGCTGATTCGCATCCTCGAGGCGATCGGCATCACGCTGTTG
>DATFXR010000833.1:0-3004 GCA_035315685.1 Vicinamibacterales bacterium
CGGCGCCGCGGCGATGTTGGCGACCCAGTTGTTCATGTCGTCGAGCAGCGTGAGACAGCGGTAGTCGCAGAGACGCGTTTCCGATCCGTCGACGCCCATGCCCCACCGGAATCCGATGCCGCGATAGTTGTCGTGCTGGAAGTGCGCCTTGTCCTTCACCGCGTCCGGGTAGCCGGTCGAACCCTTCGAGCGCGGGTGCGGCATGAAGACGAGCATGTTCTCCCGCTTGGCCATCTCCATGGCATCGTCCGGGCTACCGACGTGATAGACCTTGCCGTAGGTCGGGTGATCTTCGACGAACGGCTGGTTCGGCGCGCGGTTGATCGTCCAGTAGACCGGATGCGAGAGGACGAAGTCGGTGTGGCCACCGAGGTTCCCGGCGGTGTTTTCCTCATCCGGAAGAATCAGGAAGTTCCTGTCCGAATGCAGCTTCGCCGCCGCGTAGTACTCGGCGAGGTTCTTCAACCGATCGCCGCGCGGCGCCGCTGCGGCCGATGCCGCAGCGCGGTTGCCGACCGGCACCGCGAGATCGCCCGCGCCCGCTCCGCCGCCGCCGCCGCCGTCGATCGGCGCGAAGATGTTCACGCCGGCGCCCTTCATCAGATCGAAGTCGGGGATCGTCTGGTCGAGGCCGCCGAGCTGCTGGAGGCGCCGCACCATGCCGGTGTGGAAGTGCGTCGCCATCACCTGATAGCCGGCCAGCGGCTTGTACTTGTCGTCGCGCGTGTAGGCCAGCGCTGCCTGGACACTCGGACGCGCCGGCTCCGCGCTCACGTAGAAGTACACGGCCATGCGCTGCCAGGTGCCGGGCCGCGCGCTGTAGAGCGCGTAGTTCTGCCGGCGATCCTCGGGACCGTGGCCTTCCCACGACGCCTCTTCCTCGCCTTCCGCCTGGCGCACGCCGATTGCGTAGCTCGTGTCGCTGTCCTTGCGATACCAGTTGTAGCCGAGGTTGAACTCGGTCTCGCGCGCCCAGAAGAAGTTGTGCGGCGGCGGGAACGCGACGATCGATCCGCCGTTCATCTCGGCAGCGACGACGCGGTTGGCAGTCTTGAGCGGAACGTAATTGTCGTTCTTCGGACCACCGAACTGGTAGTCGACCCACTGGTTCGACGTGTTGCTGCGCCACAGCACCTGCGACTTCGGCTGAATCGCAAGCCCCTTCAAGCCGGCGTCGTACTTGTACGCAACTGCCCGCTCGTCGGTCTTCGCGACGATCGCCTGACGAATCAGGCTGCTGCCCTTGTAGATCTGGTATTCGAGCCGGCCGTCGAACACGCCAAGCTTCACCCCGGGGAACGACACTTCGAGGCGCGCGCCGCTGGTCTTCACTTCGCAGCTCTTCGCCCGAAAATTCGCCGCGGCGCGCGTGATCTCTCCGGGCTTGCGCGGCATCCCCGGCTGATCGGCGATGCCCTCCATTGGCGGCGTCGCGCCGCCATGCGCGACCGTGTCGCCGGGCACGTTGAGCGGTGAATCCCAGAAGGCTTCCCAGCGAACCTGGTCGAGGATGTCCGGGGTGATTTTCACGCCGAGCGCAATGAGCGGCTTCAGCTGCTGATCGGTCGCGCGGCGCAGCCCGGACACGACCTTGTAGTCCGGCGTCGCGCCGCTCGCGAGCGTGCTCCACGGTCCGCCTTTCGCGCGCACCGATAGATCGGCAATCGTCGGGACGCCGCCGTTCACGGTGAACCGCAGCCGGAGTTCCTGGTTCTTCTCCCCGTCCCACGTAACCGTGAGCGCACTGTCGGCGGCCGCGGCGGTAAGGCCGGGCAGCGGCTTGTAGCCGCCGGTCGTGCATGCGAGCGGATCGGCGTTCGCGGTCGTCGCGGCAACGACGATCGCGGAAGCAAAGACGGCCAACCGGTCGAGAGACATGGTCGCTTCTCCTTGTCGCGTGTAACGGCGACTACTTCGCCGCGCTGCTGGTCGCGGTGCCGGTCAGCTTGATCGGCTGGACAGTCGCGCCGTTGCCGGCCGAGTCCCATGCCGCGAACCGCACCCATTTTTTGCCGCTGGCGTTGAACGGAATCGAGAACTTGTGCTCGCCGAATGGCGGCAGATCGGTCGCGGAGATGATCTGGCGATCGGTCTTCACGCCGTCGCCCCACACCACTTCGACGAATTCGAGCGGAAACGTCCATTCGACTTCGGCGGTGAGCGATCGTGACGCGCCGCTGCCTTCGACCGCGTACGAGTCGATCAGCACTTCACCGGACGTGATCCAGGAATCGCCGCGCATCAAGGCCCCGATCACCGGGCTCGGATCGCTCGCCGGCGGCACCGTCTCGAGCTTCACGTAGGTCACCGGTGAGCTCGCATAGATGTCGTCGCCCGGCTGCTGATAGCGCACCTCGCTGATCGACAGCAGGTACTTCGGCGGGATCGGTTGATCGGCCACCCAGTTGCTCATGTCGTCGAGCAGCGGCAGGCACCGGTAGTCGCACAACCGGCGCTCGGAGAGATCGACACCCATGCCCCACCGGAAGCCGACGCCCTGATAGTGCGGATCCTTGAACGGCGCCTGATCCTTGACTGCGTCGGGATAGCCGGTCGATCCCTTCGTCCGCGGATGCGGCATCGAGATCAGCACGTCTTCGCGCCGCGCCATCTCCATCAGATCGTCAGCGCTCGCGATGTGGTACACCTTTCCGTACTTCGGATCGTTCTCGACGAGCGGCTGTCCCTCCCGTCGTCCCTGCGTCCAGTACACCGGATGCGAGAACAGCAGATCGGTGTGGCCGCCGAGCGGGCTGTTGTAGAACTCCTGATCGGGCATCACGAGGAACCCTTTGTCGGACTTCCGCCGGGCGCCATCGACCGACGCCTGTGTCACCGCGAGCTGATCAGGACGGCCGCCGCGGCCACCGCCTTGCGTTTGTTGCGCCGGCGCAGCGCCGCGGCCAGCGTCGCTGCCGCGTCCGCCGCCGTCGTTGCCGCGACCGCCGCCACCGCCACCCGTGCCGACCGAATCGATCTGGCTGACGATGTTGAGACCGAGCGC
>DATFXR010000834.1:0-6758 GCA_035315685.1 Vicinamibacterales bacterium
CGGGCGGCGTTGCGGTGATCGATACCAAGACGATGAAGGTGACGAAAACTTATCCGTTTGGCGATAACGGCGGGTGCAACGGGCTCGCGATTGACGTGAAGAATCAGATCCTGTTCGCGGCGTGCAGCGTCGTCGGCCCCACTGGAACACCGCCGTCAACCGATCCCGCCGCGAAACCGCCGCAGACGTTCGTCATTCTGAGTGCGAAGGACGGGAAGATCCTCGAGCGGCTACCGCTCGCCGGCAGCTCCGATGGCGCGGCGTTCAACCCGGATACGATGGAAGCGTTCAGCACACAAGGCAACGGGACGATGACGATCGTCAGGGAGAAGAGCCCAACCAGCTTCGAAGTGGAGCAGGACCTGAAGACGTGGCCGTCGAACGGCGCTCGCACGATCGCATTCGACGGGAAGACGGGCCATCTCTTCGCGATGGCATCGGAGTTCGGGCCGCCGCCTCCTCCTCCTGCGGGGCCCCCGCCGCCAGCAGGCGGCCGTGGCGCCGGCCGCGGCGCCGCAATCCCAGGTTCCTTCACGATTATCATGGTTGGGAAGTGACAGGTCCTCGACGGCCGTTTCCGCGTCGGCGGCCTGCTCGTGGACGTATATCCCGTCTACTTCCCGATCGCGAACACTGAAAATGAATCAGCGAGCAGCGGCCAGCGGCCACGCCGCCCCGCAGCGCCCGCCCGGGTTGCCGATGACACTCCGCAGTCCATTCGCGAGTCGCTATACAATCGGGGCCGAAAGGGGACGAGGATGACAGTACGTCTCATTGTCGCGGCGCTCGCGTTGGTCACCCTGTCGGCCGTGCTGCAGGCCGACGTCAATCACCCAACCGGCACGCGCGGGCTGCTGCTCATCGACAAGCTGGGTGGCACGATCCGCTTCTTCGATCCCGCCACGCTCAAGGAGCGGGCGAGCATCAAGGCGGCGACCAACCCGCACGACTTCGCCCTCACTGCGGATCGGAAGACGGCCTATGTGCCGCTCTACGGCGACGGCGTCTATGGGCGCAACCCGAACCCCGGCCACGACGTGCTGATCGTCGACGTGGATGCGGCGAAAGTCGTCGGCTCGATCGACGTCGCGCCGTATCGCGCGCCGCACGGCATCCAGCTCGACGCGAGCGGGACGATCTACGTGACCAGCGATCTCGATCGGAAGCTGCTCGTGATCGATCCGAAGGCGCGGAAGATCACGCAGGTGATCGACACCGAGGGGACGACGCACTGGATCGGCATTCTGCCCGACGGCAGCAAGATCTATGCGACCAACAAGAACGACGGCCCGTTCGTGAGCGTGATCGATCTGAAGAGCAGGAAGATGATCGGCAAAATCCCGGTGGCCGGCGGGACGCAGGGCATCGCCGTTTCGCCCGACGGCTCCCGCGTGATCATCATGGCCATGGCCGAGCCGACGGCGCTCGTCGTCGATCCACACAGCGATGCGGTGGTCGATCGTATCGCGCTCAAGGACCAGAAGACAGGCGCCTACAAGGCCTACTTCAGCCCCGACGGGAAACGGCTGCTGACAATGAATTCCGGGTCGCCGCTGATCAACATCTTCGACGCCGCGGATCTCCACGGCACGCAGCGGACGGTCACCGTGGGCAAGGATCCGATGGGCTTTGCGTTCTCGGCGGACGGGAAAACGGCGCTCGCAGCCAACCACGGCGACGGCACCGTGAGCGTGATCGACCTGGAGAAGGGTGAAGCGGTTGGCAGGTTCCAGGCAGGCACCGGGATCGAGACGCTCGCATATTACTGACGGCGCGTTCATAGCGGAAGGAGCCTGGCTATGGATGCCGTATCGCGCAGAGATCGAGTTCCCGCCGTGGTCAGCGCGACGCACAGCTACTGCGAAGGAACAAAATCCATGGGGACGCCAGCGCGAGGAGATTCTCGACCACCTGCCGCCAACCGAGGAGTCAGCGTTGCGGTGAAAAGGCGTTCGTTAACTCGTCGAGCCCGACTTTGATCGTCGCGCGCGCGACGCGATCGAGTTCCGCCTCTGGACCGACCAGATGGAACGTGCGATGAACGTGCGTGTACCGCTGTGCCGGGAGCAGTTCGAGCGCTGGTGAGGACGTCTCGAGCTCGAAAAAGGGGCCCAGCGGCGGTTTGCCCGGCTCTGGCGGGCCGTCGTTGTAGCTGTTGATGACATCGCCCTGGTAGGGCTCGCGCTGAATCTCCCACATCGAGTTCACGTACCGGATGCTGTCGGCGGGACGCGTGTACTGAACCAGCGTCAACGCGTGTCCCAACGCGTCGTAACTGCCGGCGGTCGCCAGAGCTCGCGGACGTGACAATCCGATCTTGCTGCGGTACTGCCCGTCGCCACGAAAGAGAACAGCCGATGGTTTGACGATGAGGCGATCGGCGGGCACCTTCCCGAAGTAGGCGTCGTTGACCACAGGCCCGAGTGTCGATTCGGGGCCGGACTCAAAGGGAAGGGCGATGGTCGTCTGGGATGAAGGATTGAACTGTCCCAGGATCCACACCGAGACGAGCCCGGATTCCGGCTTCCACGGTGCACTGCCGGCGTTCGTCACGGTGTTGGACGATTCGAACGCCACGGCCCGTACCGCGCTGCCCACCGATTCTCCGAGAAGCGTCGTGAGATCGCTCGGAGAGAGCAGCCGCACGGTTCGGTCGACGTCGATGTCCATCTGCGTGCCCGAGTAGTTTGTCAGCGTCATCCGTTTGTGCAGGCGCACCGCGGTCGGCGTCTGGCTCATCACCTCCCAGCTGCCCCAGTCGATGGGTTCCGGCACCTGCCAATGATCGAGATCGAAGGGATCGCCACGTTTGAAGAAGAGCGCGTACTGGCCGCCCTCGGGGCCCAACCAGAAGCGATCTTCACCACCGAAGACGTTCATGTGCGGCTGCCGCGTGCCCGCGGTAATTGCCGCCCGGCCGATCCATCCGAAGCTCGGTCGATCGCCGCTCCCAGTCGTGCTCGTCATGACGCGTCCCTGGAATGCCGGGCTGACGACGACCTGAGCTCCAGACGCCGCGTCGGTCAGCATCAGCAGCTGCGTGTGCTGCCGGAGAAAAGCCACGTCCGACTCGAAGCGTCCGGCGCCGGCGGCGGTCCGTGGGTGGTCTGAAGCCGTACACCCCGCCACTCCAAGCCACAGGACTCCGACCGTCGTCAGCCGCATTCTCCAGGGTTTCACGTTTGACGTCTCCTTGCATTCCCGACGGCGCCGCTATCGCACCAGTATTCGAGGAGCGCCGGACTCCTGAAGGTCACCGCGGCGTCGCGAAGCCGATCCTTGGTCGCCTCCATCACGAGTATCGTCTCGAGCGAGTCGCGGCGTGAACCGATTCGAAGTCCGTGCGATTAATTGCCGAGGGCAATGTCCGATGGTCAGCCGACTATCTCCTCGATCGGCTGCCCAGCTCCCTGCGGCGTCGGCGCGCTCAGCCAGCGCGCCATGGTGGCGCGCACGTCGACGAGGCGCGCGGGTGTCGCGCGCCGCGACGCCGGCGCCGCAGCGGGCGCGTCGGACCGGATCGCGAGCATCTCGTCGACGCCTTCGGCCAGGAACAGATACAACGTACGGGTGCGGTAGGCGGGATTCTTCTCGGCGTTCAACCAGATGTAATACGACAGCTGCTCGACGTCGATGAACGATCCGGCCGGGTCCTGCGCGATCGGCACGTGATCGGTCGGCCGCGGCTGCGAGAACAGGACCATGCTGCTGAACGGCTTCAGCCTGTCGCGGACACCGAAGCGGGTGATCAGGATGCGCGGCTGCGCGCGCCTGAGCGCTTGAATCGCCGCCCACTCGACGAACGTGTTGTTCACGAGCAGCGTGCCGTTACCGGTGATCAGCACGTCGCGCACGAAGGCGAGCAGGATGTCGGCGGGATTGAGCAGCGTGCCCGCCGGCGGCGCGATCCGCAGGCTGCGCGCGTAGGCGGCAAACGCCTGCGGGCTGTCGACGCCGTCCTGCACCTTGCGGTAGAGCGCCCTCGTCAGATCGTCGCGATACGGCCGGAGACGGTCGTAACTGAGGCCGGTCAACGCGGCAGGCGTCGCCGCGCCGCAGACCGCGTGCAGCGCGTCGTCCGATTCGACGATCCATCCGTCGAACGGCGAATCGATCGTCTGGCTGAACAGCGCCGGCGCGCCGCGGCCGGCTTCCACCTCGCCGGCCAGCTGGCGAAGGAATTCCTCGGTCGTGCCGGCACTCTCGAGATTCAGCGGGACGCGCACCCCCATCCCCGTGAACGGCTTCCACAGTCTGTCGCGCTGTACGGCGATACCGCTGCCGTAGATCTGCACCACGAGCCGGCGCGGCGCGTCGGCGGGATAGAGCTGCGCCTCGAGGCGCGGATCGATCGTCTGAAAGAAGGCGTCGACCTCTCCGCGCCAGCTGGCAAAGAGGCCGCGCGTGCGCAGCAGCGCCTGCGACGCATCCTGGAACCGCGCCGGGTCGCGTTCGCCCAGCCGGACGACGCCCGACTCGGCTTCGATGCGTGCGATGGCGGCGACCGCCCGCTCCAGCTCGTGCGGCGGAGTGCGCGACAGATGGTCGAGCAGCGCACGCTGATATCGCTGTTCGGGAGTGAAGAGCAGCGGCCATTTCGCGAGCTCGACGAGGACGAAGGCATGCACGGTCGCGGGGAGGCGCGCGAGCGTCTCGCCGTACTGCCGCGCGAGTGTGGCGGCCACGCCGCTGAGCGGCGGCTTGAACTGCATGATTACGTCAGTTCGGCGAGTGGCGTGCCCTCGCACTCCACCATCTTGAACCCGAGCAGTTCCGCGACGGTCGGCGCGACGTCGAGCGTACGGATCGGACGTTCGGTCCCGGTGCCCTTCGGCACGCCGGCGCCGACCGCCACCAGCCACACGCGGCGGCACGACTCGTCGCCGCTGCGATGGTTGGCGAACCCGTTGCCGGCGACGTCGCTGTCGCGGCCCATCTCGGGTACGACCAGCAGCGTCGTGCGATCGCGGTACTGCGGCGACGCCTGCACGTGCTGCCACAGCTCGTGCACCAGCCGATCGGTCCGGCGGATCGCCTCGAGGTAGAGAGAATAGGCGCCGTAGTGCGCGATGTCGATGTCCCAGAAGTTGACGACGAGCAGCGACGGCGCGAACCGGTTCATGATCTCCTTCGCCATGAAGAAGGTCAGCTCGTCGCCGCTGGTCGGCGATGAGGGATCGTTGAAGTAGGCGAGCAGCGACTTCGCCAGGCTCGCCTTCACGTCGGCGCTCAGCACGTGACTCGACTCATACACCCGCCAGCCGAAACCTTCGTAGCCTTCGTCGAGCGCGACCATCATCCGCTCGGCGAGCGCCCGCCGATCCTCGACGCCGGGCCCGGCGTTGGTGCTCACGGCCGCCTTGATCGTGCTGATCAGCAGCTGCTTCGGCAGCACGACGTTGGCCGAGTACGGATCGCCGAACGATCGCAGCCTGCTCCCGCCCATCAGCCCGAAGCTCTTGTTGGTGGCGATCAACCAGGCTTCCTCGGGCGGCAGCGCGCGCTCCTTGCGGAACATCTCGAAGATGGTCGGCGTGACCGGCGGCTCGCTGCCGTAGGCGTCGATGTTCTGGCGACTACCGGTGATCAGCGCGCCGGTGGAATTGAAGTGCCCGGTGAGTCCTTCGTGGCGCGCGACCGGGTAGACCAGCCCCTGCGGCACGAGGTCCGACGCGAGGTGCGGGATGTTCACCCAGCCCTCGCGCGCGAGCGTGTCCTCGTAGCGAACGCCGCCGCCGAAGGTGACGACGATCACGCGGCGATCGCTCGGGCGCGCGGACGACCGCTGAGCGAACAGCTGACGCGGCAGCCACCAGTCAGCCATGCACGCCGCCAGGACGCGAAGCGCTTCGCGCCGCCGCAGCATCATCGCGGAATTCGCCATGCCGGCCTCGAGTCGACGCGTCTCAGCGGCGCCCGCAGGCCGCCAGCGTGCTCCGCGTCAACGGTTCGTGTTTCACCGCCCCGGCGCCCTCTCGAATGACGACGATCTGGTCGGCGTCGATGCCGGCGATCGCGTCCGCGGCGCCGCTGGGCCAGGCCACCTCGAGTCGATCGACGTGCGTCCGCGTTCCGAGGCCGAAGTGGATGCGCAGATCGTTCTGCGAACAGAAGCTGCCGCCGCTGCGCACCTCGTCGATGAGCCGGCGTCCCGCAACGGACGCCGTGACCCGCGCGCCGATTGCGCTGCGGTTCGAGCGGGTGCCAATCAACTGCACGATGACGCTGTGCCCGGCCGGCGCGGCGCAGTCGTGCAGCAGGCTCGGTGCGTCGTTCATGTTGTTGACCACGATATCCTGCCGGCCGGAGTTGAACAGGTCGCCGAACGCGGCGCCCCGTGCCGCCTTCTTTTCGAGCATCGCGGCTCCGGCGCGCTTGGACACATCCTCGAATCTACCGTTGCCGAGGTTGCGGTAGAGCAGCTTCTGCTGCGCGTAGCTGTAGCGACCGCCGATCCGATCCGCCTCCGGATAGACGTGGCCGTTGACCATGAAAATGTCCGGCCACGAATCGAGATCGACGTCGATGAAGCCGGCGCCCCAGCCGAGGTAAGACGTGTTCACGCCCAGTCCGCCGGCGGCGGTCGCGTCCTCGAACGTGCCGTCGCCCAGGTTGCGGTACAGCGACGGCGTATCGTCGTCGAAGTTCGTTTTGATGATGTCGAGCCACCCGTCGCGATTGTAATCGCCGGCGCTCACGCCCATGCCCGCCTGCGCGCGGCCGTCGGCGTTCAGCGCCACGCCGGCCGACAGCCCGAT
>DATFXR010000835.1:0-5092 GCA_035315685.1 Vicinamibacterales bacterium
ACACGTTCGATCTCGCCGGCCGCGGTCCGGACGGCGGAGCAGAGGTGGTTGGAAGCTATACCTTCGAGATCGTGCCCCGATAGTCGACATCGTGCCCCGCTAGCGACACCGACAGGGGCGCAGTCCCTTTTTCGGACCAGAAGGCATGACGAAACGAATCGTTGGTGGCCGCGCCACGTTCCCGGCAGGCGGTCTGATCGTCGTCCTGTTTTGCACCTCGCTCACCGCGCAGCGTGAGGAGGTCGCCCCGCTCCAACTCCACAGCCTTGTCGAACGCCGTCTCGATCGCGGAGAAGCGCATCGCTATGCGGTGACGCTGAACGCCGGGGACTATGCGCGCGTCGGCGTCGAGCAGCGCGGCATCGATGTCGTCGCGCAGACACGTGGCGCCGACGACACCCCGATCGCAGATTTTCAGGACGACGTCCGGAGCAACGGCGAAGAGCAGGTCGAGATCGTGGCGGCGGCCGCCGGCACCTACGCGGTCGTCGTGAAGGCGGCGCCGGGGAGCGCCGCGCCAGGCGCCTACGCGATCCATCTCGATGATCTGCGCACAGCCTCCGACCGCGACTACGCCACGCACGAGTCGCGCGTCCTCCGGACCGGTGCCGCCCGCCAGACCGAGCAGGGACAGTTCGAAGCGGCCAGGTCAATGCTCGAGCGCGCGCTGGCGGTGACGGAGGAAGCCCGCGGCGTCGACGACCTGCAGACGGCGGCGGTGCTGTCGCAGCTCGGCGTCGTGTACCGCTATCTGCCCGACAATGCGAAGTCCGAAGCGGCGTTCACCCGGGCGCTGGCGATCGTCGATCGATCGCTCGGCCCTGATCATCCAACGGCGGCGATCACCAGGACGCGGTTCGCGACCCTTTATCAGCGGATGGGCAATCGCGCCAAGAGCGAGGCGCTGATCCAACAGGCGCTCGACGCGCTCGAGAAGGCGCTCGGAACGGACAACCACTGGTTCGTCCAGGCGCTGATGACGACCGCGAGTCTGCGCCACGACGGCGGCGACTACGAGACGGAAGAGAAGATCACCCGCCGCGCGATGAAGATCCTCGAGTCGATCGACGATGTCGAGAGCGACGAGTACGCGGGACTGCTGAACAACCTCGGCGAGGTCTACCGGGCGCGCGAGGACTTCGCGCGTGCGGAGCCGCTGTATCAGCAATCGCTCGCGATCGCGACGCGGGTGCTGGGCGAGGACAACTACTTCATCGCGCCAGTGCTCCAGAACCTCGGCATCGTCGCCCGCGAACGGAAGGACTACGCGACCGCCGAGACCTTCTACACGCGCGTGCTGTCGATCCGAGAGCGGTCGGTCGGGCCCGATCATCCCGACGTCGCCCAGGTTCTGAACAACATCGCGATCATCGACAAGAACAAGGGCGACATCGCCCGGTCGCTGCAGCTGCATCTCCGGGCGCTGGGCATCTGGGAACATGCCAACGGGCCGTATCAGGACGCGACGCTGACCTCGGTCGGCAACATCGCCCGCACCTACGCGGCGGCCGGCGACATCACCAACGCGCTGACGTATCAGCGTCGCGCCGACGCGATCCTCGAGAAGCAGCTCGCGTTGAATCTGGCGATCGGATCGGAGCGGCAGAAGCTGCTGTTCGTGAACGGCGCCGTGCCGCGGACGGACCGGACGATCTCGCTGCACCTGCTGGAAGCGCACGACGACCCCGACGCCGCGGCGCTGGCGGCGCTGGTGCTCCTGCAGCGGAAGGGACGCGTGCAGGATGCGATGGCCGACACGCTGGCCGCCATCCGCCAGCACGCCGTGGACGCGCGCGATCAGGACCTGATCGAACGGCTGAAGAACAGCACCGCCGAGCTCGCGAGGCTGGCGCTGAATGCGGCGGAAGCGGGACAGGCCGACCAGCGGCGCCTCGCCATCAAGGCGCTCGAAATGCGGAAGGAAGCGCTCGAGGCCGAGCTCAGCGGGCGCAGCGCCGAATTCCGGGCGCAGTCGCGGCCGGTGACGCTCGAGGCGGTGCAGGCGGCGATTCCCGACGATGCGGCGCTGCTGGAGTTCGCGGTGTTCCGTCCGTTCGATCCGCGGGCCGAGCGCAACGGCGACGCCTACGGACCGCCGCACTACGCGGCCTACGTCGTGCGAAGCCGCGTCACGCCGCGCGGCTTCGATCTCGGTCCGGCCAACATCATCGATGCGGCGGTCGAGGCCTTGCGCGAAGCGCTGCGCGATCCGCGCCGCACCGACGTCAACGCCCGGGCGCGCGCCGTCGACACGCTGGTGCTGCGGCCGCTGCGGGGAGCGTTCGGCGAACTGTCGCGGCTGATCGTCTCGCCCGACGGCGAGCTCAACCTCGTACCGTTCGAGGCGCTCGTCGACGAGCACGGCCACTATCTGATCGAGCGCCACGCGATCAGCTACGTGACCAGCGGCCGCGACCTGCTGCGCATGACGGTCGCCCGCGAGAGCCGCAGCAGCGCCGCGATTTTCGCCGACCCGGTGTTCGGCGAACCGTCGACGAGCGGCGAGCGCGCGAGCGCCAGGCTCGTCGCACCGCGCGGGTCGAACGGCAGTGTCACGACCGGCAGCAAGCTGTCGTCGGTCTACTTTGCCCCGCTCGCGGCGACTGCCGCAGAAGCGAAGGCGATCAAGACCCTCTTTCCCGAAGCGACGCTCTTCACCGGACTGCAGGCGCGCAAGGCCTCGCTGCAGCGCGTCGAGGCGCCCCGCATGCTGCACATCGCGTCGCACGGATTCTTCCTGCAGGACGCGGGCGCGAGCGTCGAGAATCCGCTGCTGCGCTCGGGGCTGGCGCTCGCCGGCGCCAACCTGACGCACGACACGCAGGAGGAAGGCATCCTGACCGCGCTCGAGGCGTCGGCGCTCGATCTGTGGGGCACCAAGCTGGTGACGCTGTCGGCGTGCGATACCGGCGTCGGCGAAATCCGCAACGGCGAGGGCGTCTACGGCCTGCGCCGCGCGTTCGTCCTCGCCGGCACGGAGACGCTGGTGATGAGCCTCTGGCCGGTCAGTGACACGATCGCCCGCGAGGGCATGGTCGCCTACTACACCGGCCTCCGCGCCGGACTCGGCCGCGGCGACGCACTCCGGCAATCGAAGCTGGCGATGCTGAAGCGGCCGTCACGGCAGCATCCGTTCTACTGGGCCAGTTTCATTCTCTCGGGCGAATGGACGGCGCTGGATGCCGACGATCTGACCGGAAAGGCTTCACCGCTGTTTGCCTACTGAAGTGAGCGCACACCTGGCCGGAGTGCGCTTCGCTGAAAGAGAGTGCAAGCGGTGCGGATCACCATTCGACTCCTGTTCTGGGTGTGTCTGGCGTGCGCGGTGATCGCCCGTGCGGCATCAGCGCAGGACCTGCTTCTGGTCTCGGGCTCGATCACGACGCGCGCTGACGGATCGCCGGTGCCTGGCGCCGTCGTGACGATTGCCGGCGGCGACGAGGGCGGCGTCGTGAGCGACGCCAGCGGCTTCTACCTCCTTCGCGTGTCGGCGTCGATGGTTCACGACGGCCGCCTGCAGCTGAAAGTGGACGCGCTCGGTCTGCCGCCGCGGTTCGTCGACGTCCCCGTCGATGCGGTCGCACTCATCGTCGACGTCGCGCTGAACCTGAACTTCGCCGAGCAGCTCACGGTCGGATCACGGGTCGCCGACGCCGCTGCCGAGAAGGCGGTGCCGGTCGACGTCATCACCCGCGATCAAATCGTATCGAGTGGCTTCACCGAAACGGCGCAGGTGATCGAGTCGCTGGCGCCGTCGTTCAACTTTCCGCGGCCGGCGATCACCGACGGCACCGATACCGTCCGTCCGGCAACCCTGCGCGGGATGGGCCCCGATCAGGTGCTGGTGCTCGTGAACGGCAAACGGCGTCACCAGAGCGCGCTCGTCCACGTGAACGGCAGCATCGGCCGCGGATCGACCGGCGTCGATCTGAACGCGATCCCGGTCTCTGCCATCGACCATATCGAGATCCTGCGGGACGGCGCGGCGGCGCAGTACGGCTCCGACGCGATTGCCGGCGTCCTCAACATCGTGCTGAAGGGCGGCGTGACGCGCGCGGAGCTCACCTCCAATTTCGGGATCTCGGCCGGTTCGTTTCTCGGCAACAAGTGCATCGCGACCGGGCAGGCGTGTGTGCCCGGGAGTCCGATCGACTTCTCCGACGGCGGCCTGTTCGACCTCGGCGGCTCATGGGGCCTCGCTGCCGGCGGCGGCAGCGTGACGATCGCCGCGGAGTATCGCAGTCACCACCGGACGAACCGGGCGTCGTTCGATCCGCGCGATCAGGTCGTCGCCGGCGACGCGGGCGCGAACGCCGTGGCGGAGCCGAATCATCGGTGGGGCGATCCCGATGCGCGCGATTTGATGGGGTTCGTCAATGCCAGCATTCCGCTGAACGAGAGCGAGACGCGTTTCCTGTACGCGTTCGGCGGCTACAGCCGGCGCGCCGCGAACAGCGCCGGGTTCTTCCGCCGCGCGCTCGACGCACGCAATCGACCGGAAGTCTATCCGCTGGGTTTCCTTCCCGAGATCGAGCCGACCGTGCTCGACGGTTCAGGGGCCGCCGGCGTGCGCGGTGGGTTCGGCCGGTGGGCGTACGACGCCAGCGGAGAGTTCGGACGGAACTCGTTTGCGTTCACCGTAGACGACTCGCTGAACGTCTCGCTCGGCCCGGCGACCGAGACGAGGTTCGACGCCGGCACGCTGGTGTTGAATCAGTTCGTCGGCAACGTGGACGTCAGCCGTCCGGTGGTCGTCGGTGGGCTCGCCGGACCGCTGAACATTGCCGCCGGCGCCGAGTACCGCCGCGAGAACTACCAGATTCACGCCGGCGAGCCCGACTCGTACCGCGACGGCGGCGTGCCGGATCAGTTCGGCGGCCGCGCCGCCGTCGGCGCGCAGGTGTTTCCAGGCTTCCGTCCGTCGAACGAAGTGAACGCCTCGCGCAACAGTGTCGCCGGCTACGTGGACGTCGAGGGCGACGTGATTCAACGCCTGCGCCTTGGCGCCGCCGGCCGCGCGGAGCACTACGACGATTTCGGCGGTACCGTGGACGGCAAAGCGACCGCCCGGCTGGTCATCGACTCGCACGTC
>DATFXR010000836.1:0-6158 GCA_035315685.1 Vicinamibacterales bacterium
CGTCCTCGACCTGATCGACATGGAGGACAAGAAGAACCGCCAGAAGGTCTACCAGGCGGTGGAGCAGGAGCTGAAGAAGGATCGCTCGCCGTCGAAGGCGCTGCAGGTGGCGGACTTCGGCCTGGTGATCATCACGCGCAAACGCGTCAAGCAGAGTCTCGAGCGCGTGCTCACCGAGCCATGCCCGTACTGCTCGGGCACCGGCGTGATCAAGTCGAGCTCGACCATCTGCTACGAGATCCTGACCGAAGTGAAGAAGGTGAGTCCGGAGTTGAACGGCCACCGGCTGCTGCTGCGCGTGAACCCCGACATCGCGCGCGCGTTGAAAGAAGAGGAGAGCGCCGTGCTCAGGGATCTGCGGCAGTCAATCGGCAAGGACGTGACGATCAAACCGGACGTCCAACTGCATCACGAGCAGTTCGATGTGATGGCTGTGTAGGAGTGTGGGACCGATGGGCCCGTAGGCTTGGTGGGGAAAGACCGATCGGTCCCACACACCCCGCTCCTCAGCGTAGCGCCAGTCGCTTCAGCTCCTCGGTCCAGTTCAGGATGACGTCGTACGGCAAAAGGGCCGAGAGCGTCAGCTCTCGGCCCCAGCTAGCCCCCAGCCCCCAGCCCCGAGGCGGTTTCAGACGGGAAGGTGCATCAGGTAGTGATTTCCGCCCTTGTTGATCCAGACGCGGACGTAGTCGCCACCTTTCAGCGTCTCCACCTTGGCCGCATTCGGCTTCGGCGGCGTGTCCTTCTGCACCTTGCCGATGTCGGCCTGCGGGACGATCGTGACAACTTCGCGTCCAGCGACCTTGCCGCCCTGGACGAACTCCGCCCAGCGTTCGAGCGACTTGGTCTGACCCTTGGCTTCCTGAGAGGCAGTGTCGGCGGTCAACCGCACCGTGTAGGTTCCGGCGGGAAGCGGCTTGCCGTCCGCCTTGACGGCTTTTGGAATGTGCACGGTGCCAAGTTGCAGTTGCCCTTCGGGTGCGGACGAGGCGGCTTCCGTAGGGGGCTGCGGTTTTGGCGCCGTATGGCCCGCGCCCTGTGCGGCACCGCCTCTCGCCCCGGTTCCCTGTGCGTAAGCGCCCGCGCCGAGCGCGCTGATTAAGGCTCCAACGAGAACCAATCGTTTCATGCTTGCCTCCACGTCACGTCTGTGCGGCTCAGCTGACGAGACCAATTATACAGAGGGCTGAAGCAAGCGGAATACCACGCGCGGCTGAGCTAACGCTTCGCAATCACGATGTCGCCGCTGAACGTACGCACCGTGAGCGTCGCGCTGCCGTCGCCGAAGGTCGCGCGCATCGATCGGTTGTTCGCGCCGCGCTGCCGCCCGGCGCCGCTCGTCCCGCCGATCGTCAGCGGCAGATCCGATCGAATGCTGCCGCTGAAGGTGTTCGCGGTCAGCTCGAATCCGGTCGGGTTCGCAAGGACGAACCGCACCGTGCCTGAATGCAGGTTCACGTCGTAGACGCCGCCGCGCGCGATACTGCCGGAGTACTCGAACCCGCCGCTCACCGACTTGGCGTTGAGCCGGTCGCAGGTGACATCGCTGACCGCGAGATCGCCGCTCACCGAGCCGAGGTCGAGCGCGTGCGCCTTGACGCCTCTCGCGCGGACGTTGCCGCTGACGCTGCTCGCCGACAGGTCGCCGTCGTTCTGAATGCCGCTGAGCGTCACGTCGCCGGACACGCTCTTCGCCGCCTCGACCCTGGGCGTGTCGCTCGTCGTCACGTCGCCGCTGACCGTCTCGCCGCGCACCGCGCCGCGAACGCCGGTCACCTTGACGCTGCCGGACACCGATTTCACCTCGACCGACGCGCCGTTCGGAACCGTCACGGTGAAATCGACCGACACGTTGTTGTTGCGGGTGAATCGCCCGCTGTCGTACTCGGTTCGCACGTCGACGCGTCCCGGACGATCGTCGACGACAATCCGGACGTTCGCGAGTTGACTCTGGTCGCCGCGCGTCCGCTTGACCGCTTCGATCGAGACCTCGTCGCCCGAGCCGCCGGTCACGGTGATATCGCCGGAGACATTACCGATGCTGACGCGGCCGTCGCGACCGAGCTTCACCTTGCGCGAGAAGCGGTCGGTCTGCTCCGGTCCGCGATCGCGCCCCTGGTAGGCACCCATCCGCTCGGCGCGCAGCACTCGCACGACGTGGCGGTGCGGCACGTCCTGGGCGCCTGCCGGCAGCGTGCCGGCGGCGAGTGCAGCCAGGACCACTACGGGAGTCAGTCGCATGTCAGTTGCCCTTCTCCTTCAACCCTGAGACGATGCGCGCCGCACCGGCCTCGTTGCCCTTTCGCATTTCGTTGATGAGCGCGACGGTGTCCTGCAGCAGCGCGATCTTCGTCTTGAAGTTCTCGATCAGGCTGGCCTGCGCCGGCTCGCTCGCCGGTTGCGACCGCAGCGCGGCGCGGCTCTCGCTGATCGCCTGATCGATCACGGCCAGGTTCTTCTGCAGCGTCGCCGCGGTCCGCGGATCGAGCGCGCCCTGCTCGGCGTTCGCGATCTGTTCGAGTCCCTTGATCGCGTTCTCGTAGTGCGTCTCCGCCTGCCGCAGTTCGCTTTCGACAGCCTCCGCCGCTCCAGTTGCGGATGCCTGTGCGCCAGTCTCGATCGGCGGCCGCGATCCGACGGTGTCGCCGTGCCGCCCGGGCAGGTAGCGGATGCCGACAGCAGTTGCGAGCACGACCGCCGCCGCCGCCGCCGCGAGCCCTGCGAACACGACGCGCGAGCGCGTGGCCGTCGGCCTCGCGGCGGGCGAGCCTTTCGAGCGCGCGTCATCAGCGTCGGTCGACTGGGTGCGCGGCGCTCCGTCTTGTCTCTCGAGATGAATCGCGCGCTCGAGGCGCGGCCAGACGCGCACCGGGGGTTCGCGCAAATCCAGGTCGGAGGTCGCGCGCAGGATCTCGCGCAGGTCGTCGACCAGCTGCCGGCACGAGACACAGGCGCCGAGGTGCAGCTCGATCTCGGCCGCTTCGCCTGCCGTCAGCGATCCATCGGCGTAGGCGTTCAGTGCTTCTTCAGTCGGATGCATTGCTACCGTTGTCCGCGGAGGAAGCCACGCAGCTTCATCCGCGCCTTGAACACCTGCGATTTCGACGTCCCCTCGGCGATGCCGAGGAGATCGGCGACCTCCTTGTGGTCGAACCCTTCGACGTCGTGCAGCACGAACGCCTCGCGGCAACCCTCGGGCAGCCGTTCGACCGCCCGCTCGAGATCCATGCGGGCGATTGGCGACTCGCGCCGGGCCGTCGGTTCGAACGAGTTGTCTGCGTCGAGCGTTTCGGTAAGCTTGTTCATTTTCGCCCGCCGGCTGCGCACATAGTCGAGGCAGTGGTTGAGCGCCAGACGATACAGCCAGGTCCCGATCGACGAGTCGCCTTTGAAGCTGCCCAGCTTGCGATAGGCCTGGAGGAAGATCTCCTGCAGCAGATCCTCGCCATCTTCCGGCGATCCGGCCATGCGGCAGGCCAGCGTGTAGAGACGCGCCGCATGCTCGCGGTACAGCGATTCGAAGGCGTCGAGGTCCCCGGCCCGCACTCGGGCGACAAGATCCATTCCCTCCGTCGAACCTTTAGACGGGAAAGGGATTGGGGGGCGTTGCTTGGGGGCCGTCACACAGCCTGATACGAGGAAACGGCGACCGAAGGTTCAGGATTTTCTGCGCCGGGGTGCACGCCATCGCACGCGGTCCAGCTCGCGGACCCGCTTACCGGAGACCAGAACCCCCTCAGCCGCCAGGAGCGACCCCTTCATCAGCTCGCTGCCGCCGTATCCGCCGAGGCGGCCTCCGGCGGCGATGACGCGATGGCACGGCACATCGGGCCGGCCGCATCCGCGCATGATGTTGCCGACAGCACGGGCGGCGCGCGGCCGGCCGGCGAGCTCCGCCACGTCCCCGTAAGTCGCCACGCGTCCCGGCGGAATACGGCGTACGACCGAGAGCACTCGCAGGGAGAACGCGTCGGCCGCGGCGGCAGGCGCTTTCTTCCTCTTCACTGCACGCACGACAGCGCGTGCCCTTCTGCCTTCATGGAGAGACCGGAGACGGCGGCGAGCGTGGGCGCGATGTCGGCCGGCGTGGCCGGCTCCTGATACTTGCCGGACTTGATCCCGGCGCCAACAAACATCACCGGTACACGCTGATCGTCGGGGTTGGCGGATCCATGCGTCGTGCCCGCCGCCGAGATCATCCAGCCGGGTTTGGGCGCGAAGATCAAATCGCCGCTGCGACCGGGAAAGTAGCTGAGCGCGGCCGCGCGCAGCAGTGGATCTTTCGAGTTCGCCCCGCCGCGGACCTGCTCGGCCATGAACACGCGCTGCACGCCGGGCCTCGCTTCGATGGCTCCGAGTACCTTGGCCAGCAGCTCGCGTGACTTCGTGATCTTCGTGTAGACGCCGGGCTCGAAGTAGATGTCGTTGGTGTTCAGCACCGTGACATGTCGGCCGATGCCGAGCGCCGGGCGCAGCGTGTCCTCGATGGCGGTCACCAGCCCGCTACCGTCGATCCGGCCGGCGTCCTTGCCTTCGGCGACGAGTTGTTCCGGAATCGCCGTCACGCCGTGGTCGGAGCTCAGCCCGGCGACCCACTGGTCTTTGCCGACCTGCGCGTCGAGCGCGTCGAACAGCAGCCCGATCGTGCGATCGAGGTGCGCGTAGATGTCCTGCACTTCGTGACTGCGCGGACCGAACGCGTGACCGACGAGATCCGGCGTCGAAAAGCTGAGCGCGAGCACGTCGGTGCCCTCGTGCTTGCCAAGTTGCAGCGCCTGGAGGAGCGCAGCCGCGAAGCGGCCGACGTACGCGTCGGCAAACGGACTGCGCTCCCACTGCAACAGGTAATCGCCGTCAGGCTTGTCGCTCGTCCCTTTGAGCACGTGCGGAAAGCTGCGCGTCCAGCCGCGCGGCGGCGCCTCGGCGACGCCATCGTCAGGACCCGAGTACGAGCCGGCGGGCAGCAGGCGATCCCACGTCTTGCCGAAATCAGCGGTGATTGGATTGGCGTCGACGAATGCCTTGACCGCCGGGTTCGGACTTTCGGAATAGACCGTGGACGATTCCCAGCCGTCGAGATTGTTACTCAGCCACGTCACCGCGTCGCCGCCGTGGCCCGCGAGCATGACGGCGCTCCGATCCTTCAGCGCCAGCACCGCGACGTGCGCGGACCGGCGCGAGCGCATCTGGTCGGCGAAGGTCGGGACCTGCAGCCGGTACGCACTGTTCCCGCCGCCGACCGCGATGCCGTAGCCAAAGTCCTGCGCCGACGGATCCTGCGTGCAGGTCATCTGCTTCTTCGCGTCGCGATCCCACCACGAGTTCTGGAAGACGCCGTGCGTGTGCGGAAACGTCCCGGTGGCGATCGTCGCGTGGCCGGCGCAGGTGACCGTCGTGAGGTAGGGATAGGCCGCCTGCTCGAACCACGCGCCCTGCGTCACCATCCGCTTGAGGCCGCCCTGCCACTCGCCGCTGAAGCGATCGACGAAGTCCGCGCGCATCTGATCGACGACGATGATCACGGCCAGCTTCGGCGGAGCCGCGGGCGCCGCGTGCGAGGCGGAGGAGACGAGGGCCGCGAACGCAAGTACCGCGGCGGCAGACTGGACGCGCATGACGAAATGTTACATCAGCAACAGCGGATCGATCTGGAACTCTGTCGGGTCGAGTGGCGAGACGATCGACGACGGACGCTGCGGATCGTCGGTCTTCTCCCAGAGCTGCAACTCGTAGGGCAAATCGAGCCGCCGGCCGTCGCGCGCGATCAGCACGCGGACGTGCGGCCGGTACGGGTCGGGCGCGTAGACCTTCATCACCACGGCGACCGCGCCGGTGTTGAGCCGCACCAGATTGCCAGCCGGGTAGATGCCGACCAGCTGCACGAAGCGGCGCACCAGGTGCTGATCGAACTGCTGCCCGTCGTTGCGCTTCAGCACGGCGAGAATCCGGTCGGTGGGGAACGCTTGCTGATACTGGCGCTGCGACCGCATCGCGTCGTAGACGTCGGCGATGCTGCAGAGCATCGTGCCGACGTTCAGCGACGCGCGTTTGGCGCGCGCCGGGTACCCCGAACCGTCGATGCGGAGGTGGTGCTCGAAGGCGACCACCGGCGCCAATGTCGGGACGTCGGGCGTCATGCGCAGGATCTCCGCGCCGTC
>DATFXR010000837.1:0-2477 GCA_035315685.1 Vicinamibacterales bacterium
CGGCATGCTCGGCGGCGTGATGAAGATGTTCGGCGGCCGCGCCGCGCGCGAAGGCGTCGTCTCCACCGTGATCGTCAAGGGCGATCGCAAGGTCACGCTGGACGACGAGCGCGGTCAGATCGTCGATCTTGCCGAAGAGAAAGTCTACGACCTCGACCTGAAAAAGAAAGCCTACAAAGTGACGACGTTTGCCGAGCTGCGGCGCCGCTTCGAGGAGCAGCAGCGCAAGGCCGCCGAGGAGGTGAAGCGGAGCGAGGACCAGGCGGCGAAGGAGAAGCCGGCCCAACCCGACCCCAACGCGAAGCAGGTCGAGATCGACGTCGACGTCAAGAACACCGGCCAGAAGAAGACCATCAACGGCTTCGACACGCAGGAGCAGGTGATCACGATCACGGTCCGCGAGAAGGGCAAGACGCTCGAGCAGGGCGGCGGCATGGTGCTCACCTCGGACATGTGGATCACCCCGACGATCAAGGCGATGAAGGACGTCGCCGAGTTCGACATGCGCTACGCGCAGAAACTGTACGGCGGCGTCGCCGCCGGCGTCTCGCCGGAACAGATGGCCGCCGCGATGGCGATGTACCCGATGATGAAGGACGCGCTCGGGAAGATGAGCAGCGAGGGCGCGAAGCTGCAGGGTTCGGCGATTCAGACGACGATGACGATGGACGCGGTGAAGTCGGCTGAGGAGATGCAGCGGGATGCGCAGTCGTCGTCCACCGCGTCTTCGTCCGACAGCAGCGCGAAGCCGACCAGCGTCGGCGGCGCCCTCGGCGGCATGCTCGCGCGCCGCATGAAGAAGAGCAGCGACGAGAACAAGGACGGCGCGAGCGGCGACAAGTCGCGCGCCAGGTTCATGACGACGACGCACGAAGTGCTGAAGGTGGCGACGGAGGTGTCGGCGGCCGACCTCGCCGTGCCCGCGGGCTTCAAGGAGAACAAATAGGAGTGTGGGACCGATCGGCCCATCGGGTTGGTGGGGAAGGACCGATCGGTCCCACCCCACCCAGCCCACGGGCCTACACACCCACGCACTCCTCCGTCAGAAGCGGTACCCCACCCCCGCCATGATGCTCTGCGCGTTTACCGGCGTGTCGGCGTTGACGCGCGACACGCGATAGCCAACGTCGACGTCGACGTGCGGCGCGATCGGCACCTGGACGCCGCCGCCGAACGTGAACATGAACGCATTCGCGGCGGGCGGGGTCGTGAAGTCGCCGTTCGAGATGAGCTGCGAGGTGACGTCGTCGCCCGGCGCCGGCGTCGCGCCGGTGATCGTGCCGCTCGAATAAGTGAACTCCGCCGTCGGCATCAGCCGCGCCATTCCCGCCCCGCCGAGCAGGTACGGCGCCACGCCGCCATGCGTGGGAATCACGTAGCGCACACCGCCGAGCAGCTGCAGCGCAGGCACGCGGCCGGTTCCGTTCACCGTCACGCCGTCGCTCGCCAGCGCCAGCGTGGTCGCGTCGACCGTCGGCTGCACGAGCGACGGCTGCAGGTTGTGGAACTGTCCGAGATCGCCGAACACGAACACGTTACGTGCGACGCGCACGCCCACTTCTCCGAGAATGTTGCCCGACGTCGTGTCCGAACTGATCGCGACACCACCGCCGACGTTCACGTACCCGCGATCGCTCGGTTGCGCGAGCGACGGCGCTGCACCGCACGCGATGCACGCCACCACCATCATCAGCACCCGCATGAGTCCTCCTCTGCAATTGCGCTGGCTTCTGTGAGTGAGACCTCGAGCGGGTGACACGGCGATGAACCGGGTGTGACAAAGCGATGAACAGATGCACACGACTGTCGGCGCCTGTCTTGATCGCGTGACATTGATCGTTTTCTTGTCGAAACCTTGCGGCAAGAATACGCCGCTCGCGCCCGCGCCACGCTACGCTCGCTGAGTGAACATCTCGTCGCTGTTCATCAGGCGTCCGATCGCGACCAGCCTGATCATGCTCGGCATCGCTGTCTTCGGCATCCTCGCCTACCGCGAGCTGCCGGTGAGCGATCTCCCGAACGTCGATTTCCCGACCCTGAACATCGGCGCGGGGCTGCCCGGCGGCGATCCGGGTACCATGGCGTCGGCCGTCGCCAGTCCGCTCGAACGTCAGTTCACCACCATTGCCGGCATCGACGAGATGACGTCGTCGAGCTCCACCGGCAGCACCAACGTCACGCTGCAGTTCGACCTGAATCGCGACATCGACAGCGCCGCGGTCGACGTGCAGACGGCGATCGCCGCGGTGATGCCGCTGCTGCCGGCGGGGATGCCGGCGCCGCCGTCGTTCCGCAAGTTCAACCCGGCCGATCAGCCGATCATGTTCCTCGGGCTGACCTCCGACGTCGTGCCGATGTACGTGCTCGACGACTACGCCGAGACGATGATCGCGCCGCGCATTGCGATGATCAGCGGCGTCTCGCAGGTCCAGGTGCAGGGCGCGCAGAAGTATGCGGTCCGCGTCCAGGTCGATCCC
>DATFXR010000838.1:0-8057 GCA_035315685.1 Vicinamibacterales bacterium
GCGCCGCCACAAATGCGAAGAGGTCGCCGGAAACCGGCGACCTCTCGCTGCAAGTTGAAATGGTTGCGGGGGCGGGATTTGAACCCGCGACCTTTGGGTTATGAGCCCAACGAGCTACCGGACTGCTCCACCCCGCGTCACTCGAAGAACACTCAGTCTACCACACAAAACTGCACGCTGACCAGTGGTGTGCCGCGCACAGCGTGTCGAGCCGCACACGCACACGACTGTAAGCCCCGGATGCGAAACGGTACACGCGTATGAAAGACGGGCAAAAACCGGCGGCGAAACGACGAAACGGATGGGCACGAGCCTTGCTGTTTCCTGCGGGCATGAACGTGATCGGCGAATTGCTTCTTGTGACGTCCAGCGTTGCAGTCAGCCTCGCGGTATCGCGCCTCGCGCTGAACGAATTGTTCCGACTGGTCCGCATTACGGCCCGGCCACCGCACGACCCGGCGGCGCGCTAACCGCCAGTCCACCAGCACACGACGTTCGGCATGTGCCGACGGCTCATCACGCTTTCTCATCCGTGTACCCGGAATTGCTCACCTTGCATCGAAACGTGACAACGAGGACGTCACGGAAGCCAGCTCGGCTGTTGTCGAGCGGCGTCACCGCGGTCACGCCATGCGCCACTCTCGAATCGTCGATGAGCGTCGCATCCAACGGATTCGTGAGCGTGAAGTTGCCGAGCGGCCTCCGATCGAGGTCGTACACCGTCGTCACACCGCTGACGATGTTCTCGCGATTGATCAACATCACGAGCACGAAATCCACGCCGTCGCGATGCACGCCTTCGGGCGTGGGCTGACCAGCGACGTCGGCGCGCGCCTCGATTCGGAACTGGTGGACCTCCACGCGCCACCGCCGGACGGCCGGCGCCAGCTCGCCGAACACGTGGCAGCAGTACCGCATCACCGTCCGCAGCGTGTCACCTGACCCGATCTCCAGCGTAACTGGCTCGAACCACCGCTCGATTCCACCAAACAGCTGGTTGTACTCCGGCGCCTGCACGTGCGGCTGGTGCACCTGGCGGTCCACGCTGCCGCCGGCGTCCGCCGCATACACCGCGAATCGACGCCGCCGAAATCGCTGTCCTTCCGCAAGGTACGGATCGATGGCAAGGTCGTTCCAACTCGCCGCAAACGTGTCCCAATCTGCGAGCGATCCGATCGACTCGAGCGCCGCGCGCATAGGTCCCGACGAAACGAACTGGTAGCCGCACTCGGCAATCGAGAGCGTGACTGTCATCAGGTCTCCGTTTCCCGCAGACCGTTGTATACGACGCGCGACCCGGGCGCCGATCCAATCACGACTTGGTCTGCCTGAAACCCGCGTGCGATAGCATTAGGGCATGCCTGTTCTGATCGCACTGATCGTGGCGTTGGTCGCCTCGTCCGCTCTTGCGCAACCGTCCGTGGTCCGCACGGCGGATCCCGCCAAGCGCGGCCTCAAGGAGTCGGATTTCCCGCGCACGATCAGAGTCGCCGAGAACGTGTACACGTACGAGGACTTCCACGCCGGACCCGAGAAGTTCACGACCACCAACATGTTCGTCGTCACCGACGAAGGCGTGCTCGTCGCCGACGGCCAGGGCAGCCCGGCTCAGACGAAAGGACTGGTGGACGCGATCGCGAAGGTGACGCCGAAGCCGATCAAATACGTCGTCATCTGCTCCGATCACGGCGACCACACCGGCGGCAACCTCTCGTTTCCACCGGACGTGAAGTACGTCGTGCACCCGCTGTCCAAGGCAACGCTGGATCGGCAGGCACCACCGGCGGCGCCGGCCGGACGCGCGGGCCGCGGCGCGGCCCGGGTGTGGGAGCTGCCGAACGACGCGGAGCTGGTGTTCGAGCGGAAGGCGCTGAGGCTTGGCAGCGAAGAGATTCAGATCCTGTTCCTCGGACGCGCGCACACGGGCGGCGATCTCAGCGTCTACCTGCCGCGCCAGAGGATCCTGTTTCTGAGCGAGACGTTTCTGAACCGGGTGTTTCCGGCGATGCGCTCGGCCTACCCGAGCGACTGGCTGAAAGCGCTGGATCGCGCGGAGGCGATGAACGCCGACCTGTACATCCCCGGCCACGGCTTCACCGAGTCGGGCCCGGTCTCGAAGGAGGAACTGCGCGCGTATCACAAGGCGCTCACCGCCGTGATCGCCGAGGCGACGCGCCTTCACAACGCCGGCATGCCCGTCGAAGAGGCAGTCAAGCAGGCGAAGTGGGGAGAGTACGCGGCGTGGACACTCGCCGAGTCGCAGGGGCCGATCGCGATTCGCAAGGTCTACGAGGACCTCGACGGGAAGCTCAAATAGTCGTCCCGGACCCGCGGTACCCAGATATTGAAATAGTCCAGCTGCGCGAGCGCCAAGACAGCATGACCGTCACCACACTCCCGACATTCGAAGACGTCGAGAACGCCGCTCGACAGATTGCCGGCGCCGCGCACCGCACGCCGGTTGCCACCTCACGAACCGTCAATCGCCGGACCGGCGCCGATGTGTTCTTCAAGTGCGAGAACCTGCAGCGCGGCGGCGCATTCAAGTTCCGCGGGGCCTACAACGCGCTGTCACGGCTTTCGGCGGACGAAAGACGCCGCGGCGTCGTCACGTTCTCGTCCGGCAATCACGCGCAGGCGATCGCGCTTGCCGGGCAGGTGCTCGACATTCCGCGCGTGATCGTGATGCCGACAGACGCCCCATCCGTGAAGCAGGTTGCGACAACCGGCTATGGGGGCGAAGTCGTGCTCTACGATCGCGACCGTGAGGATCGCGAGGCGATCGGCCGCAGTCTCGCACAGGAGCGTGGCCTCACGCTGATTCCGCCCTACGATCATCCGCACATCATCGCCGGACAGGGCACTGCCGCGCGCGAGTTGTTCGAAGATGCCGGCCCGCTCGATTTTCTGTTCGTCCCGTGCGGCGGCGGCGGACTGCTGTCGGGTTCCGCGCTGGCCGCGCGCGCGGTGGCCCCAGCGTGCAAGGTGATCGGCGTGGAGCCAGCCGCTGGCGACGATGCGACGCGGTCGTTTCGGACGAAGCAATTGCAGACCGTTCACAATCCGAAAACCGTCGCCGATGGCGCGCGCACTCCCTCACTCGGGTCGCTCACCTTCCCGCTCGTCCTGGAGCACGTCAGCGCGATGACGACCGTGGACGATGCGACGCTGCTGCGCACGATGTTCTACCTCTGGGAGCGGATGAAACTGGTCGTCGAGCCAACTGGCGCGCTCGCCGCGGCGGCCGCGCTGGCGTCGAATCCTGATCCTCGCTCCGGCGACGATCCGCGCACCAATCACGATCTCACCCCGGGGCGCGATCTTCGCGGCGCACGTATCGGCGTGATCCTGAGCGGCGGGAACGTCGATCTCAGCCAGGTCTCCGCGTGGCTCGCCGCCGTCTGACCCGCGCGTGCATCATCGCCGCGGCGATCGTCGTATCGCTGGCGGCGCAGCAGGAAGAACCAGGCTCGCCGCGGGCGAGGGCGCCACTCACGCTCCTCCAGATCAACGACGTCTATGCCACGGGCCCGATCGACGGCGTCGGCGGACTGGCACGCGTCGCGACGTTGAAGCGCCGGCTGGCCGCGGCGGGCCGGACGCCGTTTCTCGTGCTGGCGGGCGATTTCCTCTCGCCGTCGGTCGCGTCGAGCGTGTTCCGAGGCGCGCAGATGATCGCCGCGCTCAACGCCGCCGGCCTCGATCTCGCCACGCTCGGCAACCACGAGTTCGACTTCGGGGACGACGTCCTGATCGATCGCATGCACGAGGCGAAGTGGCAGTGGGTGGTCGCGAATGTCGTCGACACGCGCACGAACCGGCCGATCGGCGACGCCGCGCCGTACGTGGTGAAAACCTTCGGTGGACTGAAGGTCGGCTTCATCGGCCTCTGCCTGACCACACTCGAAATCAGCGCGGACAAGCTGACGCACACACGGTTGCGCGATCCGATCGAGGCTGCGGCCGAGTACCTCCCGCGGTTGAAGAGCGAGGGCGCGACGGTGATCGTCGCGGTGACGCACCTGCCGTTCGCGGGCGATCGCGCCCTGATTGAGCGATTCCCCGAGATCGACCTGGTGATCGGCGGGCACGAGCACTCGGTGATCACGGCGACCGAGAACCGGACGCTGGTCAGCAAGGCCGGCACCGACGCGCGCTGGGTCGCGCGCATCGACATCAATCGCCGTCCGGAGGGAACGATCGAGCGGTTCTACGAACTCCTGCCGGTCACGAGCGCCATTCCCGACGAGCCGGAGACGGCCGCGGTGGTTGCGTCGTACGAATCACGCCTCGGAACCGCGCTCGACACGGTGATCGGGACGACGAGCGTGCCGCTCGATGCAGTGGCTGTGCGACTTCGCTCATCGGAGCGCAACGTCGGCAATTTCGTCGCCGACGCGGTTCGCGCCGACACGGGCGCCGACATCGCGCTGATCAACGCCGGCAGCATCCGCGGTGATCGGGTCTACCCCGCCGGTCCGATCACCGTTCGGATGGTCACGTCGCTGCATCCGTTCGACAACGTGATCGGCAAGGTGCGTGTAGCGGGGCGCGTCGTGCTGGCGGCGCTGCGCAATGGCGTTGCGCGGTTTCCGGCGGCGGCCGGTGCGTTTCCGCAGGTGTCCGGCCTCACCTTCGCGATCGATCCGAACGCGCAGAACGACGCGCGCGTCGTCGATGTGCGCGTGAACGGCGAGCCGCTCGATCCGGAGAAGCGCTATGTCCTCGCGATCCCGGACTACATCTTCAAGGGCGGGGACGGCTACACGATGTTTCGCGACGGCGACGTGCTCGTCACGCCGGAGGAGGGAGGCCTGCTCACCACCGCGCTCGCGAGATACGTCATCGCCAGGAAAGACATCGCGCCGGCGGTCGAAGGCCGCGTCACCGTGCGGTGACCGGCGCGGCGCGAGGCACCACCGCGCGGCGCTTGTTCGCCCAGTACACTCTCGCGCCCAGCAGCACCGCGACGATCGCGCCGTAGGCGGCGGGGCGACTGATGTCGGCCTTCACGAGCCACCAGTAGTGCACGACGACGAGCACGCCGGTCGCGTAGACGAGCCTGTGCAGCCGATTCCACGCGCGGCCGCCGAGGCGACGGATCATCCCGGCGGTTGACGTCAACGTCAGCGGCAGCATGCTCAGCCACGCGCTGAAGCCAATCGTGATAAACGGCCGCTTGTAGATGTCGTCCCAAATCGCCGCGCCCAGGTGGCGCGCCGTTGACCACGCGATGTAGCCGTCGGGGAAGTCGACGAGGCTCGCGAACCGGTCCACGATGATGTAGGTGAGGAAGTGGAGCGTGGCGTAGAAGAACGCGAACAGGCCGGTCATGCGGCGAAACTTGATCGCCTGATTCCAGCCGGTGATTTTCCGCAACGGCGTGATCGCGAGCGTGATGCAGACGAAGCGCAGCGCCCAGATGCCGGTTTCGTTGGTGAGATCGCTGAGCGGATTGGCGCTGAGGTTGCCGGTGAACACCGCCCAGACCAGCCACGCCGCGGGCCCCAGCGACGCGACGAACACGAGCGGCTTCAAGCCGAAGCGGAGCAAGCGATCTGAAATAGCCACACCCACGTTGACGCCGACGCTCGGCACCAGCCCTCGCGCTTCACGGGACGCAGCTACCGCTAGCCCCCGGCCCGACAGCGAAGTCGTCAGTAGTTTTTCCGCAGATCCATTCCGGTGTACAGGGACGCCACCTGATCGCCGTAGCCGTTGAACATCAGCGTCTTCCGCATCAGGAACTCGCCGATGCGGCGCTCGGTGGCCTGGCTCCAGCGCGGATGATCGACCGTGGGGTTCACATTCGCGTAGAAGCCGTACTCGTTCGATGCCTGGTCCTGCCAGGTGTTGAGCGGCTGCTTCTCGACGAACTTCACCTTGACGATCGACTTGATGTGTTTGAAGCCGTACTTCCACGGCACCGCGAGGCGGAGCGGCGCGCCGTCCTGGTTCGGCACCACCTCCCCGTACAGCCCGACGACGAAGATCGTCAGCGGATGCATCGCCTCGTCCATGCGCAGCCCTTCGACGTACGGCCAGCGGAGGACCTGCGAACGCATGCCGGGCATCTGCTTCGGGTCGTTCAAGGTCTGGAACTCGATGTATTTCGCCTTGGAGGTCGGCTCGCATTTCTTGATGAAGTTCGCGAGCGGGAAGCCGATCCACGGAATCACCATCGACCAGCGCTCGACACAGCGGTGCCGGTAGACGCGCTCCTCGAGAGTCTCGCCCTTCAGGACGTCCTCGAGGTTCATCGGTCCCTTCCTGGCACACTCACCGTCGACGGTAACCGTCCACGGCTCGGTCTTGAAGTTGCGCGCGAGCATCGACGGCGAGTCCTTGTCGACGCCGAACTCGTAGTAATTGTTGTAGGTGGTGATCTCTTCCCACTTGTTCTGCTTCTCGTCGGTGCTGAAGGCGCTCTTCTTCACGCCCTCGAGCTTGCGGCCGTGGGCAGCCGGTGTCGCGGCGTCGAGCCACGTTTCTCCGAGCGTCACGCCCGCCGCGACCGCCGCGGCGGTGCCGGTTGCCGTACGGATGAACTCGCGCCGATTCAGATACAGTTTCTGATCGGTGATCTCCGAGCTGCGTATATCCGACGCGCGTTTGATCAGCATAGCTCTGGCCTTTCGATGCCGGCGACCGGCGGACGTTACAGCTCTCATTATAAAAGGAACGGCCGGACCGCTGCCGCCCCGCGGGCGCCTGCACTCCCTACGTGGGGTACTCCGGTTCGGTTGCCTTCGGGCGCGGCGGATCTCGGCTGATTTTCGCTGAACGCGCGAATTGACGCGTCGAGGGCCTTCGCCACCCCGGTTGACGGTCCTGCCGCAGCCGCGACGCGAAGGCCGGGCCCTAGGCGGCCTTCCGCACCACGGCGGCAAGACCGAACAGAATGGCGCCAATGCCCGCCAACTTCGCGGCATCGGACACCTGGAGCGGGGATGTTGAGGTCGCCGGCTCACCGACTCTGAAGATGATCGGTGCGGTCACGGACGTTGCGGCCGGTGTTGTCACGTCAGCCGCCACTGCGGGCGCTGCCGCATAGTGCCCCTGCGAGATACCCGGCATCGACTCGACCGACAGTGCATAGCCCACCGGCACGACGAGCGCGGCGACGAGCGCCGCAAAAAAAAAGACCCGATATCTTTTCCGCATCAGCCCCGCTCTCTCGACCACGACCTGGAATCGGTTCGATTGCAGAGCCGTCAGGTCAACCGCGCGCTGCGTCATTCGCTAGTTCAAGCCATGTGCCACGGTCCGCAACTCGCACTGAGGTTTGACGCTTCGCAATCTTGCGTGTGTGCGCGCTGAACCGACAGAAAGACTTTTCACAAAGTCGCGACCGCAGGCGAACGATGGGCGTGTGTTACGCTCAACCGGTGCCGGACCTCCGCGAGGATCGCCAGCTCGACCTTGCCGCCGCCTACTCGCGGCTGCTTTCGCTCGCGGTGCACGAATTCCGCACGCCGGCCAGCGTGGTCAGCGGATACCTCCGGATGCTTCATCGCGACCACGATCCGGCGCTCAGCGAACGGCAGCGCAAGATGGTGGAGGAAGCGGAGAAATCGTGCGCGCGCCTCATCGCGATCGTCAACGAGCTAAGCGATATCGGCAAACTCGACGGCGGTGTGATTTCGCTCTCGCGTCAGCCGATCGATCTGTTCACGCTCGTCGGCGAAGTGGCCGAGCTCGTGCATGAAGCGAAGGAGCGCGAGGTTCATTTGCAGGTCGCTGGCCACGAACGCGGCGCGTCGATGTCCGGTGATGCACCGCGGCTGCGCAGCGCATTCGACGGGATTTTCCGCGCAATCCTGCGCGAGAAGGCCGGACCGTCGACGATTGTCGCCGACCGCCGCGTGACCACTCGCGGTGGACGCACCTGCGCCGTTGTCGTCATCAGCGAGGAGGCGAGCGTACAAGACGCATACGAACGCGAACCGGTGCCGTTCGACGAGAAGCGCGGCGGCCTCGGTCTGGCGCTCCCGCTGGCGCGCCGGGTCATCGAGGGCCATGGCGGAGAGCTCTGGTCGCCCAAGCCGCTCCGCGAC
>DATFXR010000839.1:0-7496 GCA_035315685.1 Vicinamibacterales bacterium
GTGAGATCGAGTCGATCACGCAGCGGCCCGGACAACCGCTCGCGATAGCGCGCGAGCTGCATCGGCGTGCAGCGGCAGTCGCGCGTCGCGTCGCCGGCGTAGCCGCACGGACACGGATTCATCGCGCCGACGAGCATGAACTGCGCCGGGAACACCGCCGTCCGCGCTGCGCGTGCGATGGCCACGCGGCCTTCTTCGAGCGGCTGCCGCAGCACCTCGAGCACGTGACGGTTGAACTCGAGCATCTCGTCGAGAAACAGCACGCCATGATGCGCAAGGCTCACCTCGCCCGGACGCGGCAGCGGGCCGCCGCCGATCAGCGCGGCGTTCGAAATCGTGTGATGTGGCGCACGGAACGGTCTGGTCGTCTGCAATCCGGCGTTCGGCGGCAGCAGGCCCGCCACCGAGTGGACCGACGTCACCTCGAGCGCTTCGTCGAACGTCAGCGGGGGAAGAATCCCCGGCAGCCGCCGCGCCATCATCGTCTTGCCGCCGCCCGGCGGGCCGACGAGCAGGAGATTGTGACTGCCGGCAGCCGCGATCTCGAGCGCACGACGCGCCATGAGCTGGCCTCGGACGTCGTGGAGGTCGAGTGGGACGGATGAGCGGGATGGGACGGAGAGGAGGGATGGGACCGATGGGAGGGATCCGGTTGGACCCGTGAACGGGGGTCGAGAGGCAAGGGACGCGCGATAGCTGACCGGATCGTTCAGCGCCTGTACTGCCTCGACGAGAGACGAGACAGCGATCAGATCGAGGTCAGCGACGATAGCGGCTTCGCCGGCGTTCGCCGACGGCAGGAGCAGACCGGCAAGGCCGGCGCGACGCGCGGCCGCCGCGATCGGGAGCACCCCGCGGGTCGCCTGGATCGCGCCGTCGAGAGACAGCTCGCCCAGGAGCACGCGATCGGCGATCTGGCGCCGTTCCACGACGCCGGTCGCCGCCAGGATGCCGAGCGCGATCGGCAGATCGAACGCCGTCCCGGCCTTCGGCACATCAGCGGGCGACAGGTTGACCGTGATCCGATGCGGCGGGAACTCGAATCCCGAGTTGCGAATCGCGAGGCGTACGCGCTCGCGGCTCTCGCGGACCGATGCGTCTGGCAGGCCGACCATCACGAAGTTGGGCAGGCCGAACGAGACATCGACTTCAACGTGCACGGGACAGGCATCGACGCCGAACACGGCAGCAGTGCGCAGGCTGGCAAGCATGACGGATCGGCGCTGCAAACGACGGGCGAACCTCCCGGCGATCGTGTTTTCAACGACTTAGGAAGTTGGCGGCGAGGCGAGCTGGCAGATCCTGCCATGCAGGCCCGCGCACGAGTGTGCAGATACTCACCCTTCCAGAAGTTGCGCCGATAACACCAGCGGAGAGAACTCTCATGTTGGACGCGTTCAAGACAATCGGCACGAAGGGCAAGCTGGCCCAGAAGCAGACCGACGAGCTCGAGGTCCTCATCGCGACGGCGCGCGAAGAACGCAGCGCCATCAGCGCGATGCTCACCGCGCTGACCACACGCAGCGCAAAGCTGACGCCGCTCGGCAAATCGCTCGAGCAGGTATCGGAGAAGGCGGGCGGCATCACCGCACGGCTCGACGAGATCGCCAAACGCCTCGAAGCGCTCGACGAGCGGACCAAACAGCTCGACACGATCGAGCAGCGCGTCGAGGCGCTGCAGGAATCGGCGCGGCAGGCGGAGCAGACGACGGAGAGCGCACTGGGACCCGACGGCGAGCTGCAGAAGCATCGTGACGCGGTGCTGCACCTGGCGTCGCAGGCGCTCAGCACGCAGACGACGCTCGAGACACTGAAGGACGAGTGTGCCACCCTCGAGCAGCTCCGCACGCAGCTGCAGAAGGCCGACGACGACGTCCAGCAGTCGATCGGTCGGGCAGCGGCGCTCAAGAGTGAGCTCGATGAGATGCGAGGGACCGCGGCGGCGCTGACTCAGGACTACGCAAAGATCCACGACACCTCGCGAGAAGCGAGAGAAGACGGAACCGCGGCGATCACCGCGGTGAGGGAAGTGGAAGCGAAGCTTGGTCCGCTGGCCCGGCTCCACGAGCTGGCGCAGAGCACCGAGGAACGCCTGACGACGCTGAACGCGCTCGCCGAGCACGTGTCGCACAAGGCCAAGGCGCTGGAATCGCAGCAGCAGACGGTCGAGCACGCGGTCGTGCAGGCCAATCGCGTGACCGAAATGGTCTGGGCGATGGACCAGCAGATCGCGAAGCTGAGCGAAGGGATGAAGCAGGTCGCGCGCGCCGACGAGACGCTCGCGCGCACCGAGAAGCTCGCCGCCGACACTGACGCGCAGCTCGAAACGGCAGCCAGGCTCCGCCAGGAAGCCGAGCAGGAGAGTGCACGGCTGAAGAAGGAGGCCGCCATCCTGCTCGAAGCCGTCCGCGATCAGATGGACACCGTCGCCGTGAAGAAGAAGGAATTCGACGCGTTCGACGAACGGCTCCGCACGCTGCACGCGAGCGTCGGCGACGCGGAGTCGCGGATGGTCGCGCTCACCGCGCAGGACCGGAACCTCAATGAGCTGGCCCAGAGAGTCGACCGCCTGACCGCGCACTTCGATTCCCTGTTCGGGCAAGCCGACGAGCTCGGCCAGAAACAGATCGCGCTCGAATCGTTGCACGAGCGTCTCGCCCAGGTGGATGATCTCGCGAAGAAGACCGCATGGCAGATGGACGCGCTGCGACAGAGCCGTGAGGATCTCGACGTGCTCCGGAAGGACATCCAGGATTTCCATGCCGCGCACGCCGAAGCGGCGAAGCTCGGCGACAGGCTGGGTGGCGATCGCCTGCGCCTCGAGGCGTTCGGCGATCGGATGGCGGAATTCTCGGCGCAGGCGCCCGAGCTCGAAGCCAGGATGGCGGCGATCCTCGGCAAGATGCATTTGGTTGACGACGGTGCGCAGAAGGCGACGCGGCTGCAGCAATCGGTCGCCGAGCTCGACGCGCAGATGTCGCGCGTGGACGCGCGCGTGCCGTTCGTGGAACAGCTCGAGGCGCGGCTGAACGGTCTGAACGCGGTCAGCGCCGACGTCGATCAGCGGCTGCGCGAGCAGCTGGCGCGCCGCGCCGAGCTCGACATGTTGAAGGTCTCGGTCGACGGCCTCGCCGAGCAAGTCGTGGATGCCCAGCACAAGCTCGACGCCGTCCGCGTGCTGCAGACGTCGCTGCTGCCGCTGGTAGAGCAGGTGACGCAGTTGAAGCACGAGATCGCGGCCGCCGAGCAGCGGCTCGACAGCACCGAGTTCACAGAGGCTGCCGTCATCGAGCAGCAGAAGCGCTACGTCGAGCTGGTTGCGGCGAGCAGGGCGGTCGGCGCGGAGGTCAGCGAGCAGTCACGACAGATGCATTCGCTCGCCGAGGAGCTCTCGCGTTCCGCGACAATGAAAGACGAGATGCTCGGCGAGCTCGATCGCGTTCAAGGCCGGCAGCGCGACGCGGTCAGCCAGATCCAGGCAACTGAAGATCAGCTGACGCGCGCCGAGACCATCTTCAAACAGCTCGAGGCGCGGCGGGTACAGGTCGTCGGCGGCGAGAAGAAGCTCGCAGCGGTCGAATCGCGCCTGGCCGAGATCAAGCAGATTACGACGGACCTCGACATGAGCATCAGCGCGATCGCCAACCGCGAACAGCTGGTGAACGCGGTGAAGGCGGAAGTCGAGAGCGTCCACCAGATCAGCGCACGCAGCAAGGCGGATCTGGCCTATGTCACCGAGCATCGCGGCGAGGTCGCCGCGCTCAAGAGCCAGGTCGAGGTCCTGCTGTCACGCATCGAGGATACCGACGGTCGCATCGCGCACATCGACGCGCGCCGCAAGATGGTCGACGAGGTGCAGACGAAGACGAACGCCATCGTCCACGTGCTCGACGACGTGCGGATCAACCTCGAGACGCTCGGCGAGCAGAAGGCTGTCGTAGATCACGTGGCCGAGAAGGTCGCGCAGCTCGAGTTCATGCTGCAGGAAGCCCGCAACGTGCTGCGCACGCTCCAGCACGAGCGCGAGCTCGCCGAGCGCATCGAACAGGGCATCAGATGGCTGCGCGGGAAACCGATCAAGGCGCACGACGACGGGCAGGCGCGCTCCGCGCAGGCGGGATAGGTAGTCGGTCAGTCTCGCAGTCAACAAGTCGTCAGTCAACAAGTCGTCAGTCACGGAAGTCGGTCAGTCAGGGAAGTCGTCAGTCGGGGAGTCCTGGAAGTCAGGCGGGTCGGGCGCGGTCTTTCCGACCTGCCTGGCCTACCCGACCCGCCCGACCGTCAGCGGCTGGACAGCGTGATCGGTACTGTCACCTGTCCGGCGTCGCCCAACAGGAGGCGCGTCGCGCCAGGGACGAGCGATTCGAGGAAGTCCGGATCGCCGATCTCTCTCGCAAGGTTCACGCGGCCGCGATCGATGGCAGTGACATAGTAATCGGCGGGCGGCAACGCCTCGAAGTGGTAGCGCCCCAGGCGATCGGCTGACGCGCTGGTGACGAAACGCGACCCGGCATAACGTCGCTCTGCGTCGGCGGGGAAGACGACGACAGCTGCGCCGTCGACGGTGTGTCCGTGCCCGTCGCCGACCACACCGCTCACGGCAGTGACCTTCGTCGTGAGCACGACTTCGACATCGGCCAGCGACTGATCCCTCCGCCCCTGCGGCAGCACCGCATCGGTGATGTCCGCTCCGCTGATGCGGATCGATTCGAGCGCGAGACCTGGCGGCAGCCGGGTGACGAGCAGGCGCCGCGGGCCGCGCAGTCCTGAGAGCTCGAACCGTAGATCGTCGCCGATCAGTGCACGGGCCGATGGACCGGCAAACGTCGGCGACAGATCGGAATCGACCGGGATCGCCGAAACCTCGAGCTGGCCCGGCTTCACGCCACGGTCGTCGGAGACGATCCGCCCGGTAATCGTGCTGCCGTACAATGTCCGCAGCTCGAGATCGGAGACGTCGCTGCCGGTCACCGTGACGAATTGCATCGCCGACTCGCCTTCGTTCCACGCGCCCTGACGATGCCGCGATGCCTGGAGAACATATTCTCCGGGCGCGACGTTGGTGAACTCGAAGCGGCCGTCGTGTTCGATGCGGGCGCCGATGACCGGAAGAATCGCGCCTGACCGCCGGCTCGGCATCATCGCGATCCCGCCGGTGATCGGCTCGCCCCTGGCATCGAACGCCTGTCCCGAGACGCGGGCCGTCCGGACGCGAACGAGCGAGAAATCGACACCCGAAAGGTCTTGCGCGGCGGCGACCGCCACGTGCTGACTCGCACCGGCGTCGTTGGTGCCGGGAAAGAATGTCGTGGTGTACCCGGGCAGGCCGACCGAGGCCTCGATCCCGATGACCTGGCCGACGAAGGCGGCCAGCACGTACTCGCCCGGAGCGAGGCCCGCGAGCCGGTAGTGCCCGAGATCGTCGGTCGCCCGGGGCGTGGTGCGCGCGCCACCCAGGAGTCGCTGTCCAGTGATCGTTGGCGCCGCGAAGGCTGCGACGATCGCGCCCTCGATCGGATCGCCGTTCTCGTCGAACAAGGTGCCGCTGATGGCGGCCGGGCGAAGCAGGACGACGTCGAGACTCGTTCTCGATTCATGCGGCGCGACGGCCACCTCGTCACCAGGATCGGTCGGTCCGCGCTGGCCGTAGGCAGCGGGCACGTACCCGTTCCGCCGCGCCGAGATCCGGACGGTTGCAATGGCATCCTGCGGCAGGACGAATTGATATGCGCCGTCCCGATCGGTGATCGCGAAGCGCGCCGTCGTGCCGCCTGCCGTTACCGGGACCATCGCGACCTGAGCGCCCGGGATGGGACGGCCCTCGCTCGTGAGGACCCGTCCCGCGATCACGGGGCGATCCTGCGTTGCGGGCTCTACGCGTGGACCGAGCTCGCGTCGAGCGGCGACCGTGAAGTCCACGCCGCGCTTGTCATCTCCCGGCTGGAGCGCAATCGGCTCGCCCTGGCTCGCCTTCGCGCCGCCCGGGTAGTAGATGCGATCGCCGACGTTGCCGGGGCCACTGAAGCTGATGGTGCCGTTGCGCATCATCACGATGTCCCGCGGCGACGCGTACACACTGACCATCACACGTCCTTCGGCCAGACTGCCGATGCGGTACTGTCCGAGATCGTCGGTGAGACCAACCCGCGTCGGAGGCGGCGGCGCGCCTCCAGATCGGTCGGCGCGCTCGACCATCACCGACGCGCCGCCGACCGGTTCGCCGGCGTCGTCGACGACCACACCGGAGATTGCGGCGCCCTTCGTCAACTCGATCGTCACATCCTCGACGGCCTGGCCGGCCGCGACGCCGAACCGTTTCCCTGGCGCGCCGGGCACCGCCGCGCCCGCGGCCCCTCCCGCGAACCCTGCTTTGGTCGCGGTGACCTCGAATTCGCCGGGAGCGAGGCCGGCAATCGTGAAGCGGCCTTCCGCATCGGTCAGGACTGGCGGCCACTCGCGGTCGCCGGTGGCAGCGACGCGGGCGTTGCGAATTGGATCGTGGGTGGCAGCCGCAAGCACCCGGCCGCGAATGACACTAGTGCCCGCCGGTTGAGTCTGCGTTCGGGGCTGATCGCGGGGAGGCTGCGCGAGGACGAGTGCGGCGAGAACAATGCCGACCGCGCGAGCCATTGCGCGGCAATTTTACAACCTGCGGCCGACGCAAGCATGACGCGCGCCTCCGAGCGCAGGACATCAGGCCTGCCCCTCCGGCCGCGCAGGGCAGCGCTAAAGGGCTGCGCTACCGTAATTACTTACGTGAGCCTTTAGTTGGCGAGGCGGTAGAGCGTCAGGTGGTCACCGGCATTGAGCTGCCTGCCCTCGAGACGCGGGTTCCAGGTTTTCAGCGAGGCGACCGTCGTCTTGTAGAGGCGCGCGATCGATGCGAGCGTGTCGCCGCGCTTGACCTCATAGCTGACTTTCACGCGGTTCGACATCTCGGAACCCTGCGCGAGCTGCCCGGCCTCGGTCACGGTCTTGTGCGCCTCGGTGGCCGGTACCGGCCGATCAGTATGCGCAGCCATCAGGACGGTCGCCTCAGCGGGCACGATCAGCTTCTGCCCGGCAGCGACTCGCGCCGTGGCGGCAAGGTCGTTCGCTTCCGCCAGGTCGGTCTTGCTGACGTGCAGCTTGCGCGCGATGAGCAGAAGCGTATCGCCGCGCTTCACTGTGTAGTACTTCAGCGAGGCGAGATCGATCGGCGGTGCGTCGGCGAGCCTGGTCTGAACGATGCCGGCCGTCCCAACCGGGACCTTCAGCTCGTAGTTGGTCGCCTTGACGGGCGTCGTCCAGCGGCGAAGCTCGGGGTTCAGCGCCTGAATTTCGTCAACGGGCGCATCAGCCCACTCGGCGACACGCCGAAGATCGACCGGACGCGGCAGCGTCACCGTTTCGTACGTGTGCGGCGCTTCCGGTTCGAAGTCGAACCCATATTGCGCCGGGTTCCGCGCGATGACGATGGCTGCCAGAATCATCGGGACGTACTCGCGCGTCTCGCG
>DATFXR010000840.1:0-4226 GCA_035315685.1 Vicinamibacterales bacterium
GCCCACAAGAAGCCGGCCAGCTCGCGCGCAATCGCGACCGCAATCTTGGGCGCCGGTTTATGTTCCGCCGCCAGTTTCCGAAACCGTCGGCAGAGCCGCTGTTGCGCTTTGTCCGCAATCGCGATCACGCGTCCGGGCTGACCTTTCCGCCGCCGCGCCAGCGCGGCACCCACACCCGGCCAGTGTTGGTAATGCCACGCCGTTTCGACCAGCAGGCGTCGAACCAGGGCGTTGCCGGTGCGGGTGATCCGGCCGCGCCGATGTTTCTCACCGCTGGAGTCCTCGCCAGGGACCAACCCGAGGTACGCATTGTCTAGGCCGCGGTTGGATGGTCGGTGATGTCAGATGAGGGTGATAGTGCCAGCAACAGCCGACAGTCGAAGTCTCAACAGTGCGGCAGTCTCAAAGAGCAGGCACGCAAATTAATTCCTGCACCCGATGCTGGCGAGCCGACACGGGTCCCGGCCCTCCGACTGATCACGTGCTGCACGAGGATCTGCCGCCAACCGGTTGCGGCGCGCGGTCAGTCGCTGCGCTCGGCGGTGAACGCGCCGCCGACGCGATCGCCGATCTTCGCCGTGCCCCGCATTCGCGCGCCTTCCACTTTCGCGGTGACGCGAATGACGACCGCTTTACCGCCGTCAGTCGCTTCGAAAGAGAAGGCGATGTCCTGGCCGTCGATGGTGCCGCGGACCTGCGACTCGCCGTACTCGGACGTGGTGTGGCCGCTGATGCGCGGACCTTCCTGCATGAGGTAGATCTTCAGCTCCTGCGGCCCGAGCGGGGTCGCGTAGGACGCCTCCCACTCGCCGGTGACGTCTGCCTGCGCCGCGAGCGAAACGGCCGCGAGAAGAAATGGCAGGACCGACGGTTTGAGCCGGGCGAATCGAATCACCGCGCACATAGTAACATCCGCCGGCGAGGAGCAGCCCTTATGAAGCGCGCGTCTCTCGCCGTCGCGGCGGCGGCCGGCCTGGCCGCGTCGCTGCACGCCCAGCCAGACCTCGTCGCGCGGGCGCGCGCGATCCACCAGCGCATCATCACGCTCGACACGCACAACGACATCGACCCGCGGAACTTCACCGCCGACTGCAACTACACCATGCGCCTGACGACGCAGGTGAACCTGCCGAAGATGAAGGAGGGCGGCCTGGACGTCTCCTTCTTCATCGCCTACGTCGGCCAGGGCGAGCAGACGCCGGCCGGCTACGAGAATGCGTATCGGCAGGCGGTGGCGAAGTTCGACGCGGTGCACAACCTGACCGAGCAAATCGCGCCGAACGAGATCGCGCTCGCGCTGACGGCCGGCGACGTCACACGCATCGCGAAGAGCGGCAAGAAGGTGGCGGTGATCGGCATCGAGAACGGGTATCCGATCGGCACCGACATCAAGCGCGTCAGGGAGTTCTACGACCGCGGCGGCCGCTACATGTCGCTCGCTCACAACGGCCACAACCAGCTGGCCGACTCGCACACCGGCGAGGCGGCCGGCGAATGGAAGTGGGGCGGACTGTCGCCATTCGGCCGCGAGGTGATCCAGGAGATGAACCGCGTCGGAATGATGGTCGACGTGTCGCACCCGTCGAAGGCGTCGATGCTGCAGGCGATCGGTCTGTCGAGGGCGCCGGTGATCGCGTCGCACTCGTCGGTGCGCAAGCTGGCGAACCAGAGCCGGAACCTGGACGACGAGCAGCTGATGGCGATGAAGACCAACGGCGGCGTGGTGCAGATCAACGCCGTGTCGGAGTTCATCAAGAAGCCGCCGGAGCGCACCGCGGCAGGCGGCGGCGCCGGCCGCGGCTCGGGGCGAGGCGCGCCGGCCCCGACCGCGTACCGCTGCCCGGTCGAGACGTCATCGCCGCCCGCGCCGGCGCCGAACCCGGATCGCGCCACGGTCAAGGACTACGTCGATCACATCGACTACGCGGTGAAGCTGATCGGCGTCGACCACGTCGGCATCGCCTCCGACTTCGACGGCGGCGGCGGAGTGCAGGGCTTCAACAGCGCGGCGGAAGCGGTGAACGTGACAATCGAGCTGGTGCGCCGCGGCTACACCGAGGAACAGATCGCGAAGATCTGGAGCGGCAACCTGCTGCGGGTCTGGAGCGAGGTCGAAAAGGTCGCGGCAGCGATGAAGTGAGACGCGCGAGGTGTCAGCGACGCTTCGAGCAAGTCGGGCAATTCGCCAACGCTCGATACCTCGTCACGCTTTTGATGCTGCACTTGAAGTAACGATCCCTCGGTGCGCGCTTCAGCCCGATGACTTCCTCGTGCACGGCATCGATATGCGGGTGCGCCCGCGCCGCGTGTTTCCAGTGACGGTAGAGCGCGTAAGCTTCCCTGGCTCTGAACCGCTGAAGGTCGACTGCGCCGCGGTCTGACGTCGGTCAATCGGCGGCGCAATCTCCGGTACTTGGACCGTGACTAGCGCCCAGGCGGCGGTCCGGGCGGGCCGAGGATGATGACCCCGTGGCGCCTCGCGATCGCCGCCAGCCGCGCGGGGTTGGGCGGCGGACCCGCCGGCTGCTGCGGCAGCACGCGCGCGGGCGCCGGGTGACCGACGTCCCGCAGGAATCCCTCGAACTGCACCGGCGAAAGGCCCACGAGCACGCGCGTCGGATTGGGACCGGCACCGATGAACGTATGCGGCACGCCCGTCGGGCCGAAGGCGAACCCACCCGGCGTCAAATCCACGCGCGTGTCGCCGACGTAGACCGTGAGATTCCCCTCGAGCACATAGAACCATTCGTCCTCGTCGGTGTGGACGTGCCACGGGGACCCGAGCCCGGGCGGAACGAGGACCTCGATGAGGCCGTACCGTCCTCCCGTGTCCGCACTGGCAATCTTCACGGTCTGGAGCATGCCGGTAAGCCAGAATGCCTCGCCCTCGTCGTGCGCCAGTGCGTAACCAAGCGTCGATCGATCTGCGGTCGTCGTGGTCATCACCCTCTCCTCTAATGAATCGATGTGGAAGCGTTGCGAGAACGATTTCAGTTCCGATCCCCGTAGCCATGCCGCTGCCGGCAGATCCTGCAGAACGTCGGGGGCACGCCCTCGTCGTTGGTGACGCGGTGGACGACGGGCTCGAGCGTCGTGAGATACGCGAAGACGGCGTCAATATCGTCGTCTGTCATGCCGCCGAAGGCGTGCCACGGCATGATCTGGTTGACGCGGCGCGCCTTGACGTACCCGGTGCGCAGCACTTCCTTGAACAGCGCGGCGTTGTAGTAGGGAATGCCGCTCGGGTCCGGGGTGAGGTTGGCGCTGGCCACCCGGCCCCACGGGCCGTCGAAGACAAATCCGCCGCCGAACTTCAGTCCCCGAATCGGCTGGCCGCGATCGTCCTGGGGTGTATGGCATTCGGCGCACGCGCCGATGGTCACCAGGTAGGCGCCGCGTTTTTCAGGCGTCGACAGGTCGGGTGCGGGAACGGGCGCGGGAAGCGGTTCGGGCACGGTGCGCATCAAGTACCGCACGGGGAAGATCACCTGCGTGGCGGGTTGTTGCCGCCGCACGGGCCGCAGCGATCGGAGGTACACGATGATCGACGCGACGTCTTCGTCGGACATGGACCGGTAGCGTTGATAGGGCATGAGCGGAAACAGGGCCCGGCCATCGTGTCCAATGCCTTCACGAATCGCGCGCGCCAGTTGATCGTCGGTCCAGTTGGCGGCGCCGGTTTCAGGGTCGGGCGAGATGTTGGGCGCTACCACGCGTCCGGGCAGCCCCTTCACGGGGATCTCCTGTCCGCCGCCGAATGACCGCGATTCGATCGGCGCCTCGTGCGTGTCCCACTTGTGCGGCGAATGGCATTCCATGCACGGGGTGACGTGCTCGACCAGGTAGGTGCCGCGGGCCAGCCGTTCGGGCGTCGGCGCGAAGCGTCGAGCCGTGAGGGGCCGTGCCCGCGGGCCCACAAATGGCCGCCACCCGATGGTCAAGGTGATTCCGCCGACGAGCGCGGTGACCAGCACGACAAGCGTCCACGTGATGACGTTCATGATCTTTTTCATGTCGTCACAGTAGCGAACCGCTCGCGCGCGCGTTCCTAAGTCTTTCCTATCGCGACGCTAACTCTTTCCTAGCAGGGTGCTGAAAAAGTAACTCGTGAGGGATCGACATCGTGATCCCGTCGTACTACCATGCTCCCGATGTTTCTGAAGGGAGCGAGCGCATGCGTGGACCCGACGAGCAGACGAACCACCTGTTCAGTTATCTGTCGCCCG
>DATFXR010000841.1:0-3203 GCA_035315685.1 Vicinamibacterales bacterium
GGCCTTCACGCAGGCGGACGCGTCCACCACGCGGCGATATGGCGGAACGGGGCTTGGCCTGGCAATCGCGCAGCGGCTCGTCGAACTGATGAACGGCCGCATCTGGGTCGACAGCGACGTCGGCCGCGGCAGCACGTTTCATTTCACCGCGGTGTTCGATCGATCTGCGGACCGCCAGCGTCACCGCGCGTTGCGGCGGCCGATGACACTCGACGGGTTGCGCGTGCTCGTGGTCGACGACAACGCCACCAATCGGCGCATTCTCGAAGAGATGCTCGCGAGCTGGGGGATGGAGCCGGCGGCGGTTGCCGACGCCCGGACGGGGCTCGGGGCACTACGGCGCGCGTCGCACGACGGCCGGCGGTTCGACGCGCTGATTTCCGACTGCCAGATGCCGGACGTCGACGGCTTCATGCTGGCACAACAGCTCAGACGCGATCGCACGCTGCGCCGCACGCCGATCGTGATGCTGACGTCGGCCGGTCGTCCCGGCGATGTCGCCCGGTGCCGTCAACGAGGCATCAAGGCGTGCCTGGTGAAGCCGGTGAAGCACTCGGATCTCCTCGATACGCTCACGACCGTGTTCGGCGTGTCGACCCGCGCGGCGGGTCCCTCGCATTCCGCATCGCGCGCGTCCCGCACGCCAGCGCGTCCGCTGCGCATCCTCGTCGCGGAAGACAACCTCGTCAACCGCACGCTGGTGACTACGCTGTTGAAGAAGCGGGGGCACACCGTCGAGGGCGCGGAGAACGGACGCTTGGCGGTGGAACTGATCGATGCCGCGCGAAAGGCTTTCGATGTTGTGCTGCTGGATCTGCAGATGCCGGAGATGAGCGGATTCGAAGCGGCACAGGCCATCCGCGATCGGGAGGCGGGGACCGGTCGCCATGTGCCAATCGTTGCCCTGACGGCGCACGCGATGCGCGGGGATCGCGAACGGTGCCTCGATGCGGGCATGGACGGTTATCTGCCGAAGCCGATCGATGGCGACGAGCTCATTCGAACGGTCGAGCAGTTCGGCAGCGCGAGGTCGCACCCAGAGGAGCCCGTGAAGCCCGAGGATCTGGAGTCAGCCGGTGATGTCGTGTTCGACGAGCGGGCGGCGCTCGCGCACACGGCCGGCGATCGGCGGCTGCTCGAAGAGATGATCGTGCTGTTTCGCCGGGATTCTCCGGCCTACCTGCGGCGGATCGAAAGGGCGATACAACGCCGCGACGGCGAGGCACTTCGGATGGCCGCGCACGGCCTGAAGGGCGCGCTCGCCACCGTGGGATCGCACCGCGGGCGCGATCTCGCCGCGGCGCTCGAGCAGACAGGCAGCGGACGCCGATTCGAAGCTGCGCGCGCCGCGCACATCGGGCTGCGGGATCATCTGCAGCGGCTCGAACAGGCGTTCACCGCGGCGGGTATCGCCGCACGCCCGCGCCGGACCGCCGCGGCGCGCCGCACGAAACGTCGATCGCGGTCACATTCGCGAGCGCGGAAATGAGCAGGATCCTCATCGTCGACGACGATCGAACGACTCGCCACGTGCTTCAGGGCGTCCTGAACGGCGCCGGCTTTTCGACCGGCGTCGCGAAGGACGGCGTCGAGGCGCTCAAAGCGCTGCGCGCCGGGCGATACGACCTGCTGCTGCTCGATGTGTGGATGCCGCGAATGAACGGCCTCGACCTGCTCGCCAGGCTCCGAACGCGCAAGAACCGCCCGCGCGTGCTGGTGATGACGTCCGACGACGCACCGGAGACGCTGCTGAAGGCAGTACGAGAGCAGGCGTTCACCTGCGTGCACAAGCCGGTCGACTCGCCGGTGCTGCTCGACACGATTCGCGAGGTGCTGGAATCGCCGGCTGTGGAGCGGATCGAGGTGATCTCGGCGCGGCCCGAGTGGGTCGAGCTCGTCGTGCCGTGCACCCGCGAGGCCGTCGATCGCATTCAGCCCGTCATGGCCCGTCTGGACGCGACTCTCGATCCGGACGTGCGCGAATCGATCGCCTACGCGTTTCGTGAGCTGCTGCTGAACGCCGTCGAGTGGGGTGGCCGTCTCGATCCGAACCGGACGGTCCGCATCGCCTGCCTGCGCTCGAAGCGGATGCTGATGTACCGCATCGCCGATCCCGGACCGGGATTCAACATCGACGATCTGCCGCATGCGGCAATCGGCCATGACGGCTCCCCGATCGCGCACAGTCACGTGCGCGAGGAGAAAGGGCTTCGCCCGGGCGGCTTTGGTCTGCTGACCGTCCGCGCCATCGTGGACGAACTGCTGTACAACGAGAAACGCAACGAAGTGGTGTTCGTGAAGTATCTCGATCAAAGCGAATGAACGAGGAACCTCGAATGAACAAGCCCAGAGTCTTCGTCACACGTGTGATCCCCGCCGCTGGACTCGACGCGGTGCGGGAGTTCTGCGAGGCCGACGTCTGGCCCGAAGCGCTGCCGCCGCCGGCGGACGTCCTGCGGCAGAAGGTCGCTGGCTGCGATGGACTGCTGTCGCTCCTCACCGAGAGGATCGATGGAGCCCTGATGGACGCGGCGCCGCGGTTGCGCGTGATCAGCAACTACGCAGTCGGCTTCAACAACATCGATATTCCAGCGGCCACCGCACGGGGCATTGCCGTCGGAAACACACCCGGTGTGCTCACCGACGCAACCGCCGACATGGCGTTCGCGCTGCTGATCTCGGCCAGCCGCCGCATCGTCGAGTCCGAGAAATACGCGGTGGCCGGGCAGTGGAAGACCTGGGAGCCTCTCGGCCACATCGGACAGGACCTGATCGGCCGCACGCTGGGCATCGTCGGCATGGGCCGCATCGGCTATGCGATGGCCAGCCGCTGTCGCGGCGGCTGGGGCATGCGTGTCCTGTATCACGACCAGCGGTCGAACGAACCGGCCGAGCGCGATCTCGGCGCCGAGCGTGTTCCGTTCGATCGGCTGCTGGCCGAGGCGGACTTCATCTCCGTGCACGCGGACTTGAACGACAGCACGCGCGGCATGTTCAACGCCGGCGCGTTTGCGAAGATGAAGCCGACCGCCGTGTTCGTGAACACCGCGCGAGGGCCGCTCGTCGTCGAAGCCGACCTTGCCGCCGCCCTGACCAGCGGGACGATCTTCGCCGCCGGGCTCGACGTCACCGACCCCGAGCCGCCGCGTGCCGGCAATCCGCTGGTCGGTCTGCGCAATTGCATCGTGGCGCCGCACATCGCC
>DATFXR010000842.1:0-10385 GCA_035315685.1 Vicinamibacterales bacterium
CAAGCGCCTCGTGCCCGGCTACGAGGCGCCGACGGCGATCTCGTGGTCGGAAAAGAACCGCAGTCCGCTGGTGCGCGTGCCAGCGACGCGCGGCACCGGCACGCGAATCGAGCTGCGCATGCCGGATCCGTCGTGCAATCCGTATCTCGCGCTGGCGGTGATGCTGCGATCGGGCCTGGACGGGATCGACAAGAAGATCGATCCGGGTCCGCCAATCAACAAGAACATCTACAAGATGAGCCACCGCGAACGGCGCCACCTGCGGATCGACGAGCTGCCGGGAAATCTCAGCGAGGCGCTCGACGAGTTCGAGAAGGACGACCTGATGCGGGAAACGCTCGGCGACCACCTGTTCGAGCATTTCGTGGCCGCCAAGCGCGAAGAGTGGCTCGACTACATCAAGCACGTCTCGCCATGGGAGACAGAACGCTACCTGAATATGTACTGACGCTGAGCCGGGATTGGGGATTCGGGATTCGTTGGGATTCGGGAGTCGGGGTTCGGGATTCGGTGCGACAGTTGTGATCCGACAAATCCCGAATCCCGAATCCCGAATCCCGAATCCCAAATCCCGAATCCCAAATCCCGAATCCCAAATCCCGAACCCGCCCTACCACCGCACGCGGAACACCAGCTGCACGATCCTCGCCTGGTTGTCGCCGAGGAGCTGCGTCAACCGGAAGCTGTCGGCGCTCGAGCCGACCGTCGAATTGCTCGTGAGCGTCCCGTTGTTCGCGACTGGACCCTGGGCGCCACTCGGGAAGAACGTCTGCGTGAACCCGAGCGGCGTGCCGGCCGTCGACGCCGGATTGAAGTACGGCGAATTGAACGCGTTCAGCATTTCCGCCCGGAACTCGAACGTCACCGGGCCGTGGATCTTGAAGCGCTTCGACGCACCGATGTCGAAGCGAACGAGCGGCGGCCCGTTGACGACGAGGCTGCGGATGCCGCAGTCGCCGTAGCCGGGCGACGTCTCGATGCAGTCCGGTCCGTTCGCCGGTGCGAGGTAGCGCCCGGTCGGCACGCCGAGCGCGCTGTACCCGGTCGGCGACGTCGCGCTGACGTTGAACGCGCGGACCGTGTTCTGGATGATGTCGTCCGGCAGGATGTAGACCTGACCGTTGTCGGCGAAGCGAAGGCCGACCGCCTTGCGGAATTCATCTGCGCTCATCCCGACGAGGCGGACGTTGCCGAAGTCGAGCATCTCGCCAGTCTGAAAGCGCGCGACGCCGTCGATCGACCAGCCGCCGATCAGCGCGTCGGTCACCCCGCCGGCGTTGCTGCCCCACCGATGCTCGCGCCCGAACGGCAGCTCGTAGATCCAGTTCGTCTTGAACGCATGCTCGACTCCGCCGACCTGGCCGGTCTGGAGAATATCGGCCGTCGGCTTCTGCAATCCGTAGCGCTGCGAGATGTTGGCCTGTCCCCACGCGTAGCCCAGGGTGTACTGCAGGCCTTCGGAAAACCGCTTGCGAACTTCGAACTGCATCGAGTTGTAGCGCGTGCCGCCGACGTTGGTCGTCAGCAGCGCGCCGCCGAGCGCGTCCGGATTCGCGACGAAGAAGTTCGCCGGCAGCCCGGCCGCCGCGGCGTTGTTGCGGAACGTGGTGTTACCCAGGAGGCCGTTCGGAATCGTGGCGGCGGTGCAGCCCGTCGGGTTGTTGCACATGAAGCCCAACGGATTCGGGTTCTGCGCCGCGAGATATCCGAGGAAGTTGGCGTTCGTCCAGTTCGGGCCGGTGTAGAGCGACGCATCGCCCGCCGTCGCCGAGCTCCGGCCGTCGAAGTAGGCGAGGAAGATCGGCAGCGGCGACGTGCCGGGAGCGCCGGTGTAGGCGAAGGTGGCGCCGCGGCCGGCGGCGATGTTGGCCTGCAGGTTCGCCTGCGCCTTGCGGAACTCGTTGGTGAAGCCATTCGAGGCGATGTTGGCTTCGTTGAGATCAATCGTCTCCCAGTCCTGTCGGTGGCGGCTGCCGACATAGCGGATCTCGAGCGCGGTGTCGCGTCCGAGCTTGCGCTGCCAGCCAACCGTGTACGACTGCGTGTACGGAAGCTGCAGGTTCGAGTCGAAGGCGTTGAGAATGTTGGTCAGCGAGTTGGTGGCAATCGGATACGAAACCGCCGGCGCCGCGGGCAGCGTCGGATTGTTGCGCAACAGAATCGGCAGCGTGCTGTTGGTGTTGTCGCGCTGCAGCGTTTGCAGAATGCCCTGATTCGCGCCGAAGACGCCGGTGAAGTCCGACATGCCGGGACGCTGATACGCGAGCGCAAAGCCGCCGCGCACGACGCTGTCGCCCTCGACCGAGCCGAAGATCGCCCTGCCGATGCCGCCGCTCATGCCTGGCACCTGATACGCGAGGCCGATGCTCGGCGCGAGGTTGTTCTTGTCCGTGGTGTAGGCGTACGTGCCGGCGGGATACTGCACGTAGTTCGGCTTCGTCGCGCTCGCCACACCCGGCTGGAACAGGTTGCAGCCCATGATGTTGCCGGGGCCCGACACGCCGCAGAGACTCGCCGGCGTCACCGTCGTGTAGCTGTTGTTGGTCGGATAGAACGGCAGCGAGAGCACGTAACGGAGTCCGGCACTGACCGTGAGATTGGTACTCGCGCGCCATTGATCCGCGGCGTAGAAATCGAATTCGCGCATCCGGCCCTGTGCCGTCGATTCGCCGAGCGGCACGTACTCGGTCCCGTCCGGGTTGATGCGCGCGGTCCCGTTCAGCGACGTGATCCGGCCGGTCAGCATCGCGTAGAGGTTCTGCGCCTGCGTGATGTCGGCGGCCGACGCCCCGGGGAAATTCACGTTGGTGAACATCTGCGCCGCCGGCTCAGTGGCCAGGACGCCGAAGGTTGCGGTCGGAATGATCGTCTGCTGTTTGATCCAGACGTCCGCCTGCACCATCGACCCGCCGAACGTGACGCTGTGCTTGCCGCTGACGTAGGTGGCTGTGTCTTCGACCACCCACGTCGAGGCCTCTCGTGACTGTCCATTCGCGCCGCCGCCATTCGTCGCCGTATTGCCCGTGTTCGGATTCGTCAACCGGAATCCCGCCCCGCAGCACGCGTTGAACAGATCGAGGCGGTAGCCGTTGGTCTGACCGAGTCCGGCGCCCTGCCACAGCGACGCCGAGAGCTCAGGTGAAAACAGCGTGGCGCCGCCGGTTCCGCCGAAGCGCGCTTCGTTGACCAGGTGGGATCCAACCGTCGACCGCAGCGACTCCGACGTCGTCCAGCGGGTCGACTGCTGGCTGCCGGTCTGTGGGAAGCCGGGGAACGGCACATGCGCGTTGTTGGTCGTATCCGGCGTCGAGTTGATGTGCCGGTAGTTCATCGATCCGGTGAGCCGATGGTTCTGCGACACGTCGTAGTCGAGGCGGATGGTCGGCGCCGGGTTGAAGTTGTTGGTCGGCGTCTGGAACGTGTACTGCTGCACGAGCGGGTTGGTCAGCGGGGTGATGCTGCCGGTGGTTCCGGTCGCCGATCGGATGTCGCCGAGCAGCTTCGCGACGGTCGGGTCGAGCGTCGCGAGCTGACCATTCGCCGCAGCGAGCTGCAGCAGGTTCACCTGCCGCACGCCGGCCGCAGTGTTGTAGCTGAAGATGCCGCCTGCCGAGTCCGGCGTCAGCAGCACGCGCTGCAAGGTGCCCTGGCTCGGGCGCCGCTCCTCTTCGTAGTTGAAGAAGAAAAACGCCTTGTTCTTGACGATCGGACCGCCCTGCGCGAATCCCTGCTGATAGTCTCGGAGCTGCGCCTTGGGCGCCTTGCCGGTCTCCGGATCCGGCGGCAGATCGCGGTTGTTGAACCAGGTGTTCGCATTCAGCGCGTCGTGCCGCAGGTACTCGTACGCTGTGCCGACCCAGTTGTTCGATCCCGACTTGGTGACGAACTTGATCTGCACGCCGCCCTGGCCCGTCGCGTCCGCGGTGTTCCCGGCCGTCGTCACCGTCACTTCCTCGACAGAGTCGAGCGTCGGCGTCAGCCTCGCGTAGTAGCCGTCGGACGTCTTCAGGTAGTTGTCCTGGATGTTCATGCCGTCGAGCGTGATATTGATCGCGCTCTTCGGCAGGCCGTTGACCGTGGAGTTGCGCGCCGTGCCCGACGTGTTGAATCCGGGAAGCGACGTCAGCGAGTCGAGTGCGTTCCGGCTGGTGAGCGGCAGGCTCGTGATCTGCGTGGCGGTGAGGTTGGTCGCGATCGACGGCGTCTGCGTCTGCACCACGAGCGCGCTGTCACCGGTGACGGTCACGTTCTCTTCGAGCGCGCCGACCGCCAGCGTGATCTTCACGCTGGCGGGGATCGCGGCGTTCAGCGTCACTTCGCTGAGCGTCGCCGTCTTGAACCCCATCAGTGACACGGTCACCGAATATGTGCCGCCTGGCAGCGACGGAATCGTGAAGCCGCCATCGCTTCCCGACACGGTGTTGAACTCCGCACCCGTGCCGTTGTTCTTCACCTTGACGTCCGCGCCAGGAATGACGCCTCCGGACGAGTCGACGACGGTCCCGGACAGCGACGTGAAGAAGCTGCCTTGCGCGTGCGCCGCGCTGGCCGCGGCCAGAATAAAGACGATGATTGCCAGAAGCCGAACTGCACTCGCTCTCATCAACTGCTCCTTGAAGAAACCCCGCGAGGGTGCCGAAAAGTAACGGGTTGAGCTGGCGAAAATCAACGCGAAAACCTTCGAAAACGAACGCCGTGCGGGTTGCGCCTGCGACCGATCCAGCAAACCGTTCAGGAGTGAGGTCAGCTGGCGTCTCCGAGTCAGGACGGCGTCGATCGCGACCGGCGATTTCTGGTGTGTTTTCGCGGTCGAGGCGCGGGCATGCGATTTGATGTGAGTGGTCGCGGGTCGCGTCGAATCAACGGGGTGCGTAACTTCAGGCAGGCGCTGGCATCGCCGCATCCCGTCGTAGTTTCACGATTCGGCGCGAACCCTCTCGTGCGTTCAGGGTTCAGCGTTCAAAGTTCAGGGTTCTCGTTCGGGTTCTCGTTCTCGTCCGGGTTCTCGTTCGGGGTTCCGGGTTCAGGTTCTGTGTTCCGGGTCGGGGGATCTCAATGACTCGCGGGCTTCGATTCATCCTGATCGCTTCGCTGACAACCCTGGTCAGTGGCTGCGCTCTCTCGCTTCATAACCCGAACGTCTCCGATCTCCGACGCCATCCCGACCGTTATCAGTACCAGACCGTCAGCATCAACGGCGTCGTCACCTCGTCGTGGGGACTGCCGCTCGTACCGTTTCGGTTTTACAAAGTCGACGATGGGACGGGTGAAGTGACGGTGCTATCGGATGGCAGGCGGATGCCCGCGACCGGCGAGCACGTACGGGTGCGCGGACGGGTGGAAGACGTCGCCGTGATCGGCGGCAGACCGCTCGGCCTGCACCTGCGCGAAGACGACGTCCACATCAAGCGCTGATCAGCGGAGCCGACCGGATCTCCGCGCTTCCACGAGATCCTTCACCGACGGTCCGTCCTCGGAGATCAGCGCGTCGGACGCTGCCGCCGCGGTGAACGCGGCGTCGGCGTCGGCGCGGCTGCCGAGTTTGTCCGCGCACAAGCCGAGCAGATACTGCACGGTGCCGTTCGACACGCCGGGGCCATCCGGGAGCTTGACGCGCTGCAGCTCGGTGCGCGCCTCGCTCCAGTTCTCGATGCGAGCGAGAGCCGCGCCCAGATTCAGCCGCAGCACCGAGTCCTCGTTCGGGCTGCCGGGTGTCTGCAGGCGGTTGCGCAGGTCGAGGAGCATGCGGTTCACGAGCAGCGTCTGATCGTACAGGCCGACGAGCCGCGGCGCCATCGCGACCGTCACGTCGGCACGCTTCGGCGCACCGGTGCGATCCTTCAGTTCGAGCGTGAGCGCCTCGTCGCCTTTGCGCGAAGCGAGCAGCGCATTCAGCGCAACGGCATCGGCGATCGGCTGCGCGTTCGCCTTCACGATCACGTCGCCCGGCGCCACGCCGGCCTTCGCCGCCGGGCCGTTGGCATCGACGCCGATGACGACGGCTCCCGCGACATCTCTCACATCGATCGCCGACACTCCGAGTGACGGCCGGAAGAACGACGGCGCGCGATCGACTTGCGCGACGGCGGCCGCGAACGTCTCGGGGTGATCGATCGTCACTTCGACGATGTCCGGATCGCCGCTGCCGGCGGCAAGGAGCGAGACCACGATGCGGCTGCGGTCCAGCGCGGACGGCACCGTCACCGACGCGACGCCCTGCGCGTCGAAGGCTTTCGCGATCCGCCCGGTCAGATCGCGGCGCGTCGCGGCGCCGAGGTCCGCCGACTGTGCGAGCGCGCGCTTGCTGGCGTCGAAGGCGAGCCACGCCGGCGTGAGCTGCTGTGCCTTCAGCACCTGATCGAGCTGATCGGCCGGCGGTGCGAACAGGGTGACGCTCTGCAGGCCCTCGAACGCCCGCTCGATCGTCGCGCGCAGATCGGTGTTGAGGCCGGTGGCCTGCCCGCTCGCCGAGACCAGCGCGAACGCCGGCTTCAGCTTCGCGTCCATCTCCACTTTGTCGCCCGTATGCACGGCCATTCGGCGGAAGTAGCGGCCCGAGCCCGATCGCACTTCGACGACGTGCTCGCCCTCGCACACGTCGGGCAGCGTCATCGGCGCCAGGCCGCGCTGCTTGCCGTCGACGTAGACCGCAGCGCCAGTCTGCGCGGTCTTGATGTTCACCGTCGCGATTGCGGGTTCGAGCTTGATCGGATCGAACGTGTAGTCGTCGGGTTTGTCGACGGTGAGCCGCCGCTGCGTCGACACGTGGCAGTCCGCCTTGAACTCGACGACGTGCGCGCCCGGCTGCATCTCCGCGATCAACATCAGCTGCGACAGCTCCGACGCCGGCACGCCGGCGCGCGCAGCGCGCTCGGCATAGTCGGGCGGCGGCGGCCCGGCTTCGGTCTTTCCGTGCGACACGCCGTCGATGATGACCTGCACTCCGGCCGGCGAGGTCACCACGGCAAGCACCGACGACACGCGCTCGAGCGCAATCGCCACCTCTGCCACCTGACCACTGACGACGGACGCGGCCTGCGTCACGGCGCGGTAGCCGACCTGCTTCGCTGCGATGGTGTGCTCGCCGATCGCGATCGGCATCGACGTCGTCGCCGGCACGATGACGCCGTCGACGCGCACTTCAGCCGTCGGCGGCGTTACCGCCAGCCGCAGCGTGGTGACGGTGGCTTTCATCACCTCGTCGAAGATCGCGACGACTTTCGGCGTCACCTGTCCGGTCAGCGTGTAGACCGGATCGACCTTCAACAGCGAGACGAAGTCGGCGCGCGCTTCGGCCTCCTTGCCGAGGCCGTATTGAGAGCGGGCACGCATCTCGTACGCGACCGGCAGACTGCGGTGGACCGGATCCTGGAGCGGTCGCCCCTCGAGGACGACAATCGCCTGATCGAGCGCGCTGACGGCGTGCTCGTAGTCGAGCGCCTCGAAGAACTGCCTGGCCTGCGTCATCAGGACGGTGGGATCCGGCGTCTGCACCTGCGCCAACGCGGGCAGCGCCGACAAGGCGGCGCTCGCGAGGACGAGCACGGCGGCGACATGCGCTCTGCGACTCACTGGTACACCTGAATGGTCTGTGCGCGATCGTCGAAGACGTAGATCCGTCCTGCGGCGTCGAGCGCGAACGCCTCCGCGCGCGGAAAGGCGCCGGGCGACTTGTCTGGAATCGTGACGGTCGTCAGCAGCTTGTTGCGCGGTCCGAACACGAAGATCGACGCACGGCCGCGATCGAGCACGTAGATGTGATTGAAGGCGTCGAACTTGAGATCGATCGGATTGTCGAACTCGTAGCCGGCGCCCTTCTGGGGAATCTTGGACAACGGCTTTCCTTCGCGATCGACAACGACGATGCTCTTCGTCTCCTTGTCGATCATCGCCACATCGTCGAGGCGGTTGAGAGCGAGGCGCTCGGCATCGACGCCGACGAACTTGCCGACGAAGGCGCCTGACTCCGACACCTTGATCACCTGCTTGCCCTTGTGATCGGCGATCAGGCGTGCGCCGCTCGCCATGGCGACCGCGGATGGAATTTCTTCCACCGGCCGCTGCTTGCCGTCGGGCTGCGGAACCGTGAGCGGTGTGGTCTCACCGCGCTCGATGGTGAGCCGGTCCTTTCGCACCGTGATCACCCGGCCGCGCTCGTCGACGAAGAACGATGACGGCTCCTCGACGGCGATCGTCCGCGCCAGTTTGCCGCGCGGATCGAACACGCTGACGCCGAGCTTGTGTCCGAGCAGCATCTGGCCGCTCTGATCGAACTGAACACCGACGATGTCCTTCAGCTTCGTTCCCTCGGTACCGGGGTAGCGCGCCGCGAACCCGTACGCCGGCTGCGCAGGCGGCCGGACGTAGAGGCGGTACAGGATCGTGTTGTAGTTCAGCGCGTCGTTGGCTTCCGCCGACTCGGGGAGCTGCTGTCTCACGCGCTGGAGCTCGTCGAGCGCGCGCGGCGCCCGGTCGCTTGCCACGAGACACAGCGCGGCGCCGAGACGCGCCCGCGCCGCCCAGGCCGCGCGCGGATATTCCATCGACACGCGGCGGAAGCGCTCGAGCGCTTCGTCGGTCCGCCGCACGATCCGCAGCGCATCCGCCGCATAGAAGCCCGCCGCAGGCACTGCCTCGTCGTTCGGGAACAGCCGCGGCACGCGCTCGAAACTGGCCAGCGCCGCGTCGACGTCGGCTGGCGCACGGCCTTTCGCCAGCGCGATTCGGCCGGCGACGATGTGCGCCATCGGCGCCGAGTCGGTGTCCGGGTAGTCCTTCAGCAAGCGATCGACCGACGTCTGCGCCGCGCCGGTATCGCGCGCGATCTCGAGCTGATACAGCGCCGTCTGCAGCAACGCGTTGTCCGCCACGGAACTCTTGCCGAAGGAGTCGAGGATCGTCTGAAAATCCTTGAGCGCTTCCGTGTACCGCCCGCTCTGCATGAACGTCATGCCGCTGTCGAACTGGCGGCGGGCGAACTCCTCGGTGTTCCCCTGCGCGCCAACGACCGCCGTGCCGGCCACCAGAAGAACGGCGACTCGAACGTGAAACGATGACTTCATTGGACGATCACTCGCTGGGACTGTCCGCCGACAATGTTCACGAATTCCGACGCGACCTTGCCGTTCGGGCACGTGATGTCGACCCGATACGAGCCGGCGGCGATCGAGATGTTGTTCAGCGGCGGATTGCCGAGCACGCGCTGACCGATTTGCACCGTGCAGGTTTCCAGGCTGCTGCGAATCGTCAGCCTGCCGAGCGCGGGCGCCTCGAGCGCTGCACGGTGATCGCCGTTGTCCTCGATCGTCACCGTTTGATTGAGTGAGTACTCGGGCGCGACGAGGGTGATTTTTCTGCCGGCGCCGATCGCGATCTGGTGCGACGTGCTGGCCGGCGACACGACCCTCCCGCCATCCTGGATCGCGAACGGATAGGCGCCGCTGGCGGTCACGGCAACCGGCGTGGCGGTCGTGCGCGGTGTCGCGTCCTGTGGCGCCGCGGAAACGGACGCCCTCGGCGTATTCGAGGCCGTCGGGCGCGACGCGCGGTCGTTGCCTTTCTCTTTCAGAGACGCCGCTCGAGACGCTCCGTCCCGTGATCTCGTCGCGGCGGCCGGCGGCGTGGCCGCTTTGTCGATCGGCGCGACCGGGTCGGTCGAAGGCGGCACCTCGCTGCGCGGACCCGGAGGGTTCGTGATCTCCGCACGCGCAACCGTCGACGACCGTCCGCCCGACGCCGAGTCGGTTGCCACGGCTCGTGGCTCGCTCGGTCGGGCTGTGGAGCGGCCGATGCCGCCCACGACACCGATCACGCCGGCGACGACGACGGCGGCGATGCCTGCCGCCAGCGCCCACGCGCGACGCAGCGTCGCCTTCTCGACCGGCTCTGCCGGCGGGGCAACCACTGGACCTGGCCCGGCCAGCGTGTCGGGACCGATCGGTCCGGTGAGCGGGATCGTTCGATCGCGCGGCACGGCGCGGCGTACTGCCCTCAGCTCACGTGCGAATTCGGTCGCGGTTTGATACCGCTGCGCCGGATCCTTGTGCAGGGCGCGCGCGACGACCGCCGCGAGCGGCGCGGGGATCGATGAATCCAGTGCGTCGAGCGACGGCGCCTCCGCGTTGAGGATCTTCATCACGATCGTCGGCGTGGTGTCGCCGTCGAACGGGCGGCGTCCGGCCAGCAGCTCGAACAGCACAGCGCCTGCAGAGAAGACATCGGATCGTCCGTCGACCGTGTCGAGCCCCATGATCTGCTCGGGCGACATGTACGACGGGCTTCCGAGCACGTCGCCCTGGCGGGTGAGCGTCGATGAGGTCAGCTTGGCGATGCCGAAGTCCAGGAGCTTTACCGAGCCGTCTTCGAGCAGGAAGATGTTCGCGGGC
>DATFXR010000843.1:0-34575 GCA_035315685.1 Vicinamibacterales bacterium
TAGTACTGGGAGTAGTAATACGAATTCCGGTGCAGGTCCACCTTGTTCAACACCCCGCCAACGAACTTCGCGTGAACGTGCTCCAGTTGGTCCAACGCCCGCTTCGCCGCGTGACGACTCGTCATCTCCGCCCCGACAACGAACACGACCCCGGTCGCCAGGTGCGCCACCAGAGTGGCGTCGGCAACCGCCATCACCGGCGGCGTGTCCACGATGATCCAGTCGAAGTGCTTCCCGAGGGTGGTCATGAGTTCGCGGAAGCGTGACGCGCCCAGCAACTCAGACGGGTTCGGCGGGATTCGGCCCGCCACGAGCACAGACAGCCCGGGCACCGTCGTCTCCCGCACCGCCGCGCTCATCGGCGCGTCGCCCACGAGGACGTTCGACAAGCCCGGCTCCTCGCTGAGGCCGAAGATGTCGTGCGCCTTCGGCTTGCGCAGATCCGCATCGATCAAAAGCGTACGCTCACCCGCCTGGGCGAGCGAAATGGCGAGGTTGCTCGACACCAGGCTCTTGCCCTCGCGCGGGGCGGTGCTCGTGACGACCAGCGCTCGGCCGCCTTCCTCCGCCGACGAGAACAGCACGTTGGTCCGGAAGGTCCTGAGCGCTTCGCTGAAGTTCGCCGGGACGCCGCCGCTGAGCAGCGGATAGCGGTCCCCCTTCTGCTGCAGCATGGGTAGCATCCCCAGGTGGGTGAGGCCGAGGTGCCCGCGAATCTCTTCGGGTGACTTGATGCGGTTGTCGATGTACTCGAAGAAAAAGCTCAGCCCGATCGCAACGGCGAGGCCGGCGATAAGCCCGAGCACCAGGTCCATTCGTCTGTTCGGGCTCGACGGCGCGCGCGGCTTTTCCGCCGCGTCGACGACGCGGATGTGGCTTGTCTTCAGATCGCCAGAAATGCCGGTCTCTTTCGTCCGCTGCAGAAGACCGTCGAAGATCTGCCGGTTGCTCACCGCGTCGCGCTGCAGTGCGCTGTAGCCGATGCCCTTGCGATTCAGCTCCAGCGCGTCCCGCTTCTGCTGGTCGAGTGCCTTAACGAGGCTCTGCTCCTGCGCGAGCGCAGCCTGGTAATCGTTGCGCGTCGCCTGGACCACCTTCGCGATTTCACCCTGGAGCTTCGCGTCGACCGTCTGAATCGCGAGCCCCAGCTTCACCATGTCGGGATGGTGCGGTCCGAGCTTGTGCGACAACTGCGCCTGCTGCCGCTGGAGCTCGGCGAGCTCCCCCTTCTGCTGCTGGATGAACGTGTTGCTGAGAATCGCAGGGAACGTCTCGATCGCCGCGCGGTCGTCCTGCAGCGACACGATCTGGTTATAGAGCGCCTCTTTCTGCAGGCGTTCCGTTTTCGCGCGCGTCACGGCGGTGTTCAGGTCCGCCAGCTTCTGGACGACGATGTTCTGCTTGTCCTCGAGCGCGACCGAGTCGGTCTGCTCGCGGTACTGCTGGAGCGCCTGTTCGCTCGCCTCCACCTGCTTGCGCTGCTCGCCGAGCCGCTCGCTGAGCCAGTCCGACGCCTCCTTCGACGAGGTGAACTTGAACTCGAGGTTCTGCTCGATGTACGCCTTCGCCAGCGCGTTGGCCACGTGCGCCGACAGCGCCGCGTCCGGCGATTCGAACTTCACGTCGACCAGCCGGCTGTTGCGGATCGGAGAGACCGTCAACGCGTCCAGAAACCGATCGATCGCGGCCGACTGACCCTTCGTTTCGTCCGCCGCCGACTCCTCGGCGGGCGCCGGCGTCGTGAACCAGGCGCCTATCGTAGCGACTGTGGCCCGCAGCAATGCCCCGACGGAAATCGTGTTGGTGCGCTGCGGACTGAACTGCGGATGATTCCACAACTGCAGGGAGTCGAGCGTCCGCCTGGCGAGCGCACGGCTCTGCAGCAAGCGGTATTGCGTCTGGTAATAGTCGTCCGTGATCTGGTTCTGCTCGACCGCTTCCTTGAAGGTGACGACGTTGACGTTCTCTTTCTCGATGAGAATCTGCGCGCGCGAGACGTAGAGCGGCGTCGCCGTGAAGACGTAAATGGTGACCGCGACAAACACCGTGAGAAACGCCGTCCCGGCCGTCCAACGCCGCTTGTACAGCACCCGCACGTAGTCGAGCAGGTGAACCTCCTGCTCGCCGAGCACGTTACTGCCATAGCCGTAGCCAGACGAGTCCTGCCGGACGCTGCTGTTTCCGACTTCGGGCGCGCGTAGAGGCGGCGCCTGATCGATCGACGTCGGGTCGAGTGGAACGTTGTCGGCCATCAGAAAAACCTCTCGCGCACGATGATCGTGTCGCCTGGCTGCACCATGTCGCCCAGCTTGACGTTGATCTCCTGTTTGTTGCCGCTCACGAGGCGCACGATCCTGATTCGCGTCGTGGATCCGAGATCAGTCAGCCCTCCGGCGAGCGACAACGCCTGCAGGACGGTCGTGTTCTTCTGCTGTAACGCGTAGGCACCGGGGTTCTTGACCTGGCCGAACACGTAGACGCTCTCCGCGCGCGGCACGAACAGCGTGTCGCCGTCCCGGAGCATCGCGTTGTCCGCGACCGCGCCGCTCTGCAGCGCTTTGAGGTCCACGCGTGTGATGTTTTCGCCGCCGCCGCCTTCGGAAGGCAGAACGGCGGCCGACGCACCGCCGCCGCCAGCGTGCACGATGATCACCTCGCCGCTCGCCGTCGGCAGCGTGGAACCGGCGCGCGCGAGCGCTTCGACAAGAGTCATCTGTCCCGACAGCGGATAGGTGCCAGGACTGCGCACCTCGCCGACCACGAACAGCTTCTGGCTCTTGTAGGTGTCGACGGCGACGGTGACCTGCGGATCGTTGAAGAACCCCTCGTCTTTGAGCCGCGTCTTCAACTGCTTCTCGAGCGCCCGAAGGCTGAGACCTCCCGCGGTCACGCGGCCGATGAGCGGATAGGTGAACGTGCCGTCCGCTTCGACAGCAAAGTGTCCGGACAGATCCGGCTGGTCGTAGGACGTGATGGTCAGGACGTCCTGAGGGCCGACCACGTAGTCGCTCACCGCCGCTCCCGACGCCTGTGCGAGCAGGGCCGCTGCTCCGAACACCGTCATCAGCGCGTGCATCACGGTGTACTCCTCCGTGGCGCGTGTCGTTCAGAAGACATACGTCACCGACATGCCGACCAACAGGCCGTCGTAATCACCCAGCAGCCGATCCGATCGCCGGCCGTAATAGTCCGCGTTGAATCCGACGCGCGTGCGCCGGGCGGCGCGATAGCCGAGGCCGCCGCCGAACATCCGAACGCGATCGGTGCGCAGCGGCAGCAGAGCGTCGAGCGTCGTCCGGTTCTGGTAGTCCAGCCGCGCGAAGCCAAAGCGGCCTGTCACATCGACGGGCCCGACGAGGTGCTGCCCCACCGAAACCGTCGCGTCGGTCTGAAGGTAGTAGGGCTGCGCCAGGTCGTACGAGTACTGCACGTCCCGGTTCATCATCAGGCCGAGCTTCGTCGGACCGAGAACCGTCGAGAGGTCGATGTGCCCGACCACGCCCTGGTACGGCGGTAGATCAGTCGAGAGCGGCTGAAAATCGCGGTACCCCACCATCGCCGATCCTTTGAGAAGTGCGGACTGCGCGAAGGTGACGCCTGCGGCGATCCGGCTCGAGTCGGAGTCGCGGACCGGCGAGAACTCGAATCGATCCTGTTCGACGCTCGCTTCGAGCATGAGCTTGGTCAACGGCGTGAGCCGGTACCGCGCGTGTAGCGCGGCGACCGTTTCGATCCTGTTCAGGGCGTACTGGAGACTGCTGCCGAGGAACACCTGCCCCTTGTCGTAGTCGATCCTGGTGCGTTCTGCGCGAACGCCGATGAACGTCTTCGGAAAGGCGTGGACTTCGACGCCGCCGTTGAGGGCGGTCTCGTAGCGCTGCGACCGCACGTCGATCTCGAATCCCGGGCGCTCGCGAGTGCTGAGAAAGCTCGTGCCCGCGCTCACGGTCGTCCGATTGATCGGAACCTCAAAGAGGGCGTTCAGATGGCTGTTCACCCCTCGCTCGCTCGAGTACGTCTGGTAGTACACGAGGTCTTCCTTGACGCTGCCGGTGAGCCGCGAGCGGCCGAAACGGATCCGCAGATCGGTCGCCGGCGTCGCGGTGAAGGTGAAGTCGCGCTTTGGATCGAGCTGATCGGGCTGAAGAAAAACGTTGCTGTCGATACCGAAGTTGGTCAGCGCCACCGTCGGAAACAGATCGACGACGCCGATGCGGACGGGCGCAGCGCCGGGCCGATCGGCGATCTGCGAAGAAGCCGGGGCGGCAATCAACCCGAACAGGAGCGCCAGAAGAAGTGTGCGCCTCACCTGACGGAAACCGTGCGGCGGCCGAATCGCCTCTTCGAGGGAGTCAGACCGAGGGACGCGCGCGCAGGGAGACTCGAAGGCGCGTGCGGTCGTTCGGCGGACCGGCCGGGCAGGCGAATGCCTGGCGACTCGACCCGGGGAATTACCTACTGCGAGCCGCTGGCGTTGCCGCTATTGGCCGCGACCACGATGCCGACGACACCCGCGCCGATGGCGGCGATCGAGACAATCCCCCAGGCGCTGGTCCAGAAGGATCCGCCTGCCCCACCGGCTTGCGCCGCTGCCGACGTCGTCGCAGTGACTCCCGTCGCCGACGTCGCTGTCGCCGTCAGAAGTACCGGCGCGCTCGTGCTCAGCACCTGACCGGCCGCGTTCACGATTTCAACGGTGTAGAGACCTGGCCCGAGCGCGCTGAAGCTGAATTGCCCGTCCGACCCGGCGTTCACCGCTCCCTCGAGCTGTCCGGTCTGAACGTTTCGCACACGAACGGCGACGCTGGGCAGCAGCTGGCCCGACGCGCTCCGCGCCGACCCCGAGATAGTGCCGACTGCCGCGCGGACGCCGGAGATCGGCGCGGCTTCGAGCAACCCGGCCGGCAGGACGATGACGGCGATCAGCGTCGAGACGAGGAGTCGGCGGAACGCAGGCAACATACGAAACCTCACGGTCACTATGGGCACGTTGACGTCGACGGTCAAGAAGTTCATGCAATGTGGTGCGAATGATACTTTCGGACGGCGACGACGCTGTGGCCGTCGGCGCGCAGGCCCCGCAGTTTTCGGTACAGATTCGCGCGTTCGATGCCGAGGGCGCGAGCCGCTTCGCTCACGCTGCCGCGATGCTGCTCGAGAACGGCCGCGATGTACTCGCGTTCGAACCGTGCGCGAGCCTCGCTGAGAGTGCGCCGCGTGGCAAACGCCGCCGAGCCACCGTCGAGCCGCACGACCGCGAGAATCGTCTCGAGGCTGATCGATGTCTCGGCCATCGACGCGGCGGCCGTCTGCAGCACGTCGCGCAACTCGGGCGCGTTGCTCGACCACGGCAGCGCCGTAATCAGCGACAGCGCGCCGTGCGAAAGCGTCTTCAGCGCCATCTTGCGGTTCGCGCAGATGTCGCGGAGGAAGCAATTGGCGATCGCCGGGATGTCCTCGCGCCTGCGGCGCAGCGGGGGCATGTCGATTCGAATCGCCGACAGCCGCGAGTACAAGTCGTGGCGCAGGCGACCCTCCCGAACGATGCGATCGATGTGCGGTTCGACGCCGGCGACAGGCCGCACGTCCATGAGGAGGCGCTCACCGGTTTCAGCGAGCACCGCCTCGCGCCGGCACAGCACACAGGCGAGCCGAGCCTGCACGCGAGGCGAGGCGGCAGAGATGCTGCGGAGGTAGCAGGTGCCGCCGATCGCATCGTGGAGGCGGCTGGTGCGGCTGACGCGCTCGAACGGATCGGCGATCGGATCGCGCTCGACGCACGTGCTGCTACGAGCCGCCGATCCGAAGAGCTCTCGCTCCAGTTCGTCGGGCGCAAGCGCCGCGCAGTCGAGGGCGACGAAACGTGACGCGTTCGGTCGATGCCGATGGATCGCCTCTGCCACCACGCGCCGGCCGGTGCCGCTCTCGCCGCGGATCATGACGCCGGAGCGCAGTTCGCCGGCGTGCGCCGCGCGGATGCTCACCTCGCGCATCGACTCCGACAAACAGTACAAGTCATCTCCGGGGCTTTCGTGACGCCAGCACTGCGCGCGCCGGTGTTGCGCTCCTTCCCGCTCGAGCGCGTTGATGACGCGCGATGGACCCAGCGGCCGCGAAAAGACGTCTGCCACCCCCGATGCGACGGCTGCAGCCGTCAGATCGGGACGTCGCAGGTCGGCGACGGCGAACACCAGCGTGCGGGCGCGCCGAACCCGCACTTCGCGCGCGGTCCGCAGCGCCACCGAGCCGGCGGAGAGATCGAGCAGAACCGGGAGGTTGCGACGCTGCAGGACGGAGAGCGCGCCAGCGGTCGTGTCGGCCCATAGCACGTCGAGCGCAGCGGATGCGAGCAGACGCCGCATTTCCGGACGCTCACTCGACGGGCAGCCGACGTAGAGGATCTGCATCAGACAGAGCTTCGCCCCGTCACTTACATGTGCCTGGAAGAGTGGGCACCGGCTCGACGTACACGCCGGTGCGAAAGCGCTCAACAGGCTAACAAGGTCGGCTCGCGAAAGGATCGATCCCGGGATTGGAAGATGGACTAGCCCGAACGATCAGTCGAGGAGCTTCGAGAGCGACGCGCGGATCGATTCGACGCTCAGATCGTTGAACCGGAGCGTGCGCACACCAACTTCGGTAATCGTGTAGGAATCCTCTGACACGATGACGATCTTGAGCTGCGGGAATTCGCTCAGCAGATGGCTGCAGATGCCTGGCGCCTTCAGGGGATCGCCGGTATCAGGGGAAGTGAGGAACACGACGTCCGCATCTCGCTCCTTGATGGAGACGAGCAGCCCGAAACGGTCGCGCGGCGAACCCACGACGTCTATTCCGGCCGCCGGCAACGCATGCTCGAATACCTCGCGCAACAAGGGCGGATCGATGTGGAGTACAGCGCGCATGGAGGCACGAGCACTCTACAGCCGGTTTTCGTGGACCGGCATCCATCGGTCGGACCAAAGACGGCGTAGACCTTCTGGACGGCGCTGTACCCGTCTACCGCCGAAGGCGGACGGTGTCAGACCCGGAGACGGCGTTCATCCGCGGCGTCCCCTCTTTGGCGTAGTACGAGGCGATCTGGACTCGCGTGCGGAGCGCGAGCTTTTCCAGCACGTTGTGGACGTGACTCTTGACCGTGAAGGTCGCCACGTTCAGTTGCTGGGCGATCTCCTTGTTGCTCAGGCCGTCGGCGATCAACCGGATGATTTCGCGTTCGCGGCGCGTCAGCGTCGCCGGCGACGATACGAGCGCCCGCTCGCGCCTCGCCTCGTCGTTGACGATTTCGAAAAAGAGGGAATTGGTGAGTGGCGGCGGCAGCACATGAGTCCCGGCGGCAACCAGGCGAATCGTCTTGAGGAACTCGTCGAAGGTTGCATCTTTCAGTAGAAAGCCCGATACACCGGCCCTGACGAGCTCCATCACATCGGCCTGGCCCGGAACGAGGTCCATCACGATCACCTTCACGTCGCCGTGGTCACGCGTGATGTTCTCGACGAGGGGCACGTGATCGTGATCGCGCGGACCGAGGTCGAGCAGGACGACTCTCGGCTTCAGTTGCTGGATCTTCTGCAGGACCATGTCGCCATCGGCGAGCGTTGCGACAATCTGCAAATCCTCGTGGTGGCTGACCAGCGCAGCCAGCCCTTCTCGCAGGAGCCGATTTCCTTCGACTAGAATCAGCGACGTGGGTAACTCATTCGCTGGATTCATAGGAGCCTCGATCGACTTGACTAGCGCGATCGGTCTCATAGTCTTGCAGAGCGGGCTTGGCTGATTTGCGCACAAAGTTTTGCAGGTCGGCTTGACCGATGCGCGTAGCAATCGGCAGCACGATCGATGCCGGGCCATCGCCCAACGCGGCGCCTGAACGTTCTCGGCCGTGTTTTCTTCGATGTCGAGCGCGAGGACTGGTTTTACCTGTTCGTCACAGGCATGGTGACGTAGTCGTGGCTTCGTTCTCTCGTGGTTTCTCGTGCCCGTGGGGCGTCGGCTATATGCCGCGGCGTGGTGAATTGCCCGCTGATGTCGATAGGCCGGAGCCATGGATTGCCGGCGACGATCCGTCGGCGCGGGCAAATCGTCGACGGGTTCAAATCGAACGAGCCTGTAATACCAACGAAACGTCCTCGTCGATGTGGATGCGGCCCGCGCAGACCGACGATAAGAAACATTAGAAGACGATAGGAAACATTAGGTCCTCTTTCATCGCGCCGTCAGTGTTCACTTGCAGGGCGCGGACTAACTGGTCCATCGAGCGCAGGTGCCGTGAGGTTCGGTTATGGTATATGGTCGTGCGCATCGCCGCGGTCAACATTCAATCGCCGTTCGCGATTGCCTCGATCGCGGGTCGATGTAGGTGGAACTGATGATGCCTCGAAGGGTTCTCACGGCGACTGCGCGGGCTGCGGTGATCGGTCTGCTCTGTGTCGCCTGCGATACCAAAGGCGACGAGGCGCGCAAGCGGATCGCGCCCGAATACGACAAGACGACCGGCAAACTTACGCTGCTCAAGTACGACTCGAACGGCAACGGTGTCGTGGACACCTGGAGCTACATGGACGGTGCACGCGTCGTCCGCATCGAGATCGACAAGGACGAGAACGGCACCATCGACCGCTGGGAGTACTACGGCCCCGATGCGAAGCTCGAGAAGATTGGCTTCTCACGGGCCAACGACGGCAAACAGGACGCATGGTCCTATCCCGGCCCCGACGGGACGATCGAGCGCACCGAATCCTCGACGCGCCGTGATGGAACGATCTCGCGCATCGAGCACTACAGCAAAGGCGTGCTCGTCTCCGCCGAGGAAGACACTGACGGCGACCGCCGCATGGACAAGTGGGAAACCTACGCCGGCGATCGCCTCGCCTCGGTCGCATTCGATACGACGCACCGCGGCACACCCGACCGGCGGCTGATCTACGACGCGGACGGCTCGGCGCGCGTCGAGGTGGATGCCACCGGCAGCGGCCGCTTCGTCGCCGTCAAGAACGCCGGGGCGCCGGCAAACCCGCGCTGACGCCTTCGATCGAGTAATCCATCCCCTCTTCGGATGTCGGTGAATCCCGCTGAGGCAGCCACAGACGCAGAGCGCGCGGCCGCTCGCGCCAGCAGGCTGTAGGACAACGCCAGGTTGATCCGCCGTCGAGGCAGTGGACAATCGCGGACGTCCGCACGACGAGTAAAGTCACCCTCGGCGCAGTCAGTTTCTGCCCACCGTCACAGGACTGCACGTCTACGCACCGCTCGCACTCGGCAGACGCATTGCAATAGCGAGAACGTCAGGGCGTTCCGGCCGTTCCAGAGTCCGCTTGTCCGTAGACGTTAGCGCGCGTTCCCGCCGTAGGCCTATCCACGAACCTACGACCCAGGTCGCTTCGCCGCGTCGACGCTGCAGCCGCCGACGCGACCCCCGTCACATCAATCAAACAGAGATAAGGCCGAAGGTGAAAATCAAAGTCCTCGCTGTCACGCTCATCGTCGGAATCGCTGCATTTCTGACGGAACCGAATGGTCCCCTCGGCGGCTTCTGGATGCCGGCGCACGACATACCCGAAGCCGTTGGCATCCAGGTCCCTCTCTTCATGGCACTGGGGCTGACCGAAGCGCTCGTCTGCGGCGCTGGCATCGCGTTCCTGCTGTTCGGCTATTCACTGGTCCGCTTCGACAACGTGGCGCCGCGGCTCGCCCGGGCCGCGCACCTGTCGATCACCTGGGTCATGGTCAACTGGTGGGCGCACGACAGTCTCCACCTTCACAACGGGATGGAATTGTCGGGGCTGCTGAGGATCGAATACGGCTTCCACCTGACGCTCATGGCGGCCGGCCTCACGCTCGCATGGTTCTTCCTCTCAGTCGCCCGTCGGCCGACCGTCGTCACTTCCGCCTTGTGACGGCGCGTCACGCAGTCAAAGACGCCGGCGCCCGCACGACACGCGGCGCTCGAGGCTGAGGATCAGCGCGCCGCCCGCGCGCAATCGACGTCAGCGATCTTCCCGCTGAAATCCAGGTTGTTCAAACCGTTCGGCAGAACAGAAGAACGAGTCAGGGATGGGGATGCGAACTCAGGCGTGGGTGAAACGATTGATTTCCGTAGTCTTTGCGTTGATGATTTCCGCGAGGCCGGCGTCGGCGCAGGCGCCACGGCCTGTAGCGCTCATACCGTTGTACGTCTCATTCGGCGTGCTGCAGGGTCTTGACATCCACTCGACGATGAAGGCGCGAGCGGCGGGCGGCCGTGAGGCGAATCCGGTCCTCACGGTAGGCGGCGACTCCACGCTTTCGCTCGTGCTCTTGAAGTCGGCATCGACCGCGGGCGTGGTGTTTGGCACCGAACGCCTCGCTCGCTCGCACCCGAAAGGCGCGGTGTGGTTGATGGTGTGCCTGAACGCGGCGCTGGCAGTGGCGGTCGCGCACAACTATTCGGTGAGCCGGGGCACGCCGTGACGGCGTGAACTAACTGCGGCCGCGGCCGGACGAGCTTCATGACGGCGAGTTCGCGCGGCGCGTCGTCGAGTCGGCCGACTGCGGTCTGCTGCTCGATCTGCACGACCTGTTCGCGAACGCGCTGAACGGCCGGCAATCGCTCGACGAGTTCCTCGATCTGGCGCCGCTCGACCGCGTCTGGGAGGTTCACCTGGCCGGCGGCATGGAGGTCGACGGGTTCTGGCTCGACGCGCATTCCGGGGGCGATTCCTGACGCGCTTTACGCGATCTGCGAGCGCGTCATCCCGAGGCTGCCGAGTCTCGGCGCGATCGTCTTCGAAATCTTTCCCTCGTTCGTTCCCGTCGTCGGCCTCGATGCCGTCGAGGATCAGATCCGCCGCCTCCATGCGCTGTGGACATGCCGTGCGACAGCCATGCCGATGCCGCGCATCCCGCTGCCGATCGCGATCGACACCGCCGAAGGCGACGCGCTGATACCGGAGGCGTGGGCGCGATCGCTCGGTCACGAGATGGTCAAGTCGATCCTGCTCGATTACACCCGCAAACTGCCGCCGCAGTCATTCGGGTCACTCGAGGCCGAGGCATTCGCCCGTTATCTCCTCGACGTCGATCTGAAGGTGCCGCACCTGCCGGCGGTGCTCGCATTCGAGGAAGCGACGCTGGCGACGCTCGCCGACGATCAGCCGCGCGTGGTCAAGTTCGACATCGAGCCGCTGCCGCTCCTGCGCGCGCTGGCGGAGGGCCGGCTGCCGACCGACGTCGGGCAAGCGGGTGAGTTCGAGATTGAGCTGACGGCGGATGGATCTCCGTCGGTGGTCGGCGCCGCGCCCCAGTCCGTCGAGGGCGCGTTCCCATTTCACTAGAATTCAGGCCAGATTTCGTGAGTCTCCGCGCGATCGTCCTCTGCCCGCTACACCGCTGGACACTCGACGAAGCACGACCAGTGGGACTCCACGCGCGTCGCGTGGGTCGGCGGCGATGCAGCGTGAGACGCGAGAGCTGAAGGATCGCCTGTGTGATTTTTCAGCGAGCCTCGGGAAATCTCCACGTCGCGTCCGTCCCTTCCTGACAACGTGGCGATCCGAGGTCATCGATTTCCCGCGTCGCGCCAGTGCCGACCTGCGTGCCCGTGCGCCCACCGCCACGAGATCGTCCTCGGTCCACGCGTTCTCAACATCCCTTTCCACAGAGGTGCATATGTTCGCAAGAGTATCGGCCTCGGTTGCGCTCGCGCTCGTCATCCAACTCGCTTCCGCCGGCGTGAGCGCGGCTCAAACAACCGTACTGGCGCTCAACAGTCAACCCGGTGATTTCATCGGCGGTGGCATCAACCAGACGTTCACTCCGGCGGACGGCATCTTCACGACATCACGGAACTTCAGCAACGGCATCTCCGTGCAGTTCAACGGCGGCCCGCATTTCTGGTTCCTCGACTTCGCGGCTCCGCTCGGCGCGCCGCTCGCGACAGGTGTGTACGGGGGTGCGACGCGTTGGCCATTTCAGTCGCCCACCGGACCCGGGCTGTCGATCAGCGGCGAGGGTCGCGGCTGCAACACGTTGACCGGACAGTTCGAAGTGCTCGAGGTGGTGTACGGAGTGTCCGGCAATGTCGAGCGGTTCGCCGCGACCTTCGAACAGCACTGTGAGGGTGGCGCGCCGGCGCTGGTCGGATCGATCCTGATCAACTCGACTCTTCCCGGTCCGCCGCTGCCGCCGACGCGCTGCGCACCCACGGTCGCAACCATTTCCGCCCTGGTCGCGGAGGTCGACGCACTACCGAGCGGCGGCGCTACGGTGTTCGGGCTCCGCTCGATCCTGCTGGCCGCACAGGATGCCGTCGACCACGATCGCCCAAGGCTCGGGCGAAGGCTGATCGCCGAGTTCATCAGCCACGCCGTGGCGACCTCGAACGTGCGCTCGGGCCATCCGCACTTCATTCCTGAAGCCACCGCCGACACCCTGGTCTGCGGCGCCGCCAACGTGCTGACGAACATCACTGTAACGAAGTGAAGAGTTAGGAAAGGGCCGTTAGTGACGGCTCCTTCACTCGACGTCCGCCTTTCGGCACGACACGTCGAGTCAAGGCGGTCGGTGGTCGTCGAGCGGTCTGCGCGGTGACCCGTGGTTGCCGCAGGTGAGTGCGACCGGCGCGTCGAACGTCGATGTTCACGATCAGTTGCGCACCACGACGGTTGACGTGTCGTTCACCTGTGAGCACGCTGGTCACATGTCGAGAATGGTGCAAATCCGGAACGTTCCGGACGCCCTGCGTCGGATCTCTTAGCCAGAGCGCGCTACGTCGACTGGCTCATCGGACCGATTCGCCGGAAATGCTTCATGTGCCGGCGGCGCCGATTCCTGTTGTTGCCTCGGCCGCCCTATTCGCTGCGTAGCGTCTGCATCGGATCGACTCCCGCCGCACGCCACGCCGGGATGAGGACCGCGAAGAGCGCGGCCGCGACCAGCAGCAGCGTGGCGTCAAGCAGGAGCGCCGGGTCCCAGGGGCGCACGCCGAACAGGTAGCTGGCGATCAGACGGCTCGCGAAGATCGCCGCGGGAATTCCCAGGGCCAGCCCGATGACGACCTGCAAAAAGGCTCCACGCAACACCATGGCGACGACCGAGCCGCGGTCGGCGCCGAGCGCCATGCGCACGCCTATCTCGCCCGTCCGCTGCTCCACACCGTACACGGTCACGCCGTAGAGCCCTACGGCGGCGAGCAGGAGCCCGATCGCACCGAAGAGCCACGTCAGGCTGGCGATCATGTTCTGCTGCGCGAAGTGGCTGCGAACCACTTCGGAATACGGTTCGACGCGGTGCGTCACCAGGTTCGGATCGACCGCCGCCAGCGCATCGCGCACGTCTGCCGCGAGCGCAGGCGGATTGCCAGGCGCCCAGACCACGATGTTGTAAAAATAGTGCGACCAGACCTCTCGGCTTTCGAGCTCTCTCTCTTCGAACGTCGCACTCTGCGCTTCCGGCAGGAAGTAGATCGGCCGCTCCGGCGTCCCTGCCGTCGACGGAAAGTACCGGACGTCGGCGGCAACGCCGACAATCTCGTAGACCCCGGCGTTCCTGCTCGGCGCAGGACCGAAATGGCGCCCGATCGGGTTCTCGTTCGGGAAAAATCTCCTGGCGAACGCCTCGTTGATGACCGCCACGCGGCGTCCATCGACGTCGTCGGCCTCGGTGAGCGGCCGTCCCATGACGATCCGGTCGCCGATTGTTTCGAAAAACCCCGGCATCACACGCGTCCAGTTGGACGAGGCGTCATCTCTCGCGCCCGGCTCCGGCCGGCCCGCAATCCGCACGTCATGCGCCCAGTACAGCCCCGCCATCGGCGCGTAGAGCGCCGCGCTCGCCATCCGCACGCCCGGGATCACGCGCAGACGGCTCTCGATCTCGAGAAAGAGCGGGAGCAGCCGCTGTTGCGCGTAGTTGGAAAGCTTCGAGTCGATCCACACCAGATAGCGGCCCTCGGCAGCGAATCCGAGGTTCTGGTGTTCGAGATTGCGCAGGCTCTGGCCCAGCATCGCTGCCGTGCTCAGCAGGACGACCGAAATGGCAGCTTGAGCGATCACCAGGATCCTCTGTGCGCCGCTCGTGCCCGAAGCCGTGCGGGTCGATCGGCGCATTGCATCCATCGGGTCTGCGTTCGACGTCGTCCACGCCGGCGCGACGCCGAAAACCAGTCCGGTGATCAGGGACACGGCGAGCGCGAAGAACAGGACCGGCGTCGATGGCGCGGCGCTCACCGGGACCCAGGCGTCCGTGAAGGCGAGCTGCAGGATCAGGCGCGCTCCGCCATACGCGACCGCGATTCCGGCGGCGCCGCCGGCGATGCCGAGCACCGCGCTCTCGATCAGCGCGTCGCGCACGAGTCGCACGCGCGATGCGCCGAGCGCCGCGCGCATCGCGGTCTGATGCCGGTGCCGCCACCCGCGCGCGAGGAGCAGGTTCGCGATGTTGGCGCAGGCGAGCAGCAGCACGCAGACGGCAGCGATGAGGAGCAGGCGCAGACCGTCCTCGTAGTGCTCGCGCATCAGCGAAACACCTGCGCCGCCTGGCGTGAGGCGCAATGTCTGTTTCTCCCACAGCGTTCGGTCCTGCGGGTTCATGTCTGCGCGATGGCTCGCCAGCCACTGGTGCAGCTCGCCCTGCAGCTGCACTTCCAGCGTCTTCGGGTTCGTGCCGGGACGCACGCGTCCGATCAGATCCAGCCAGGCCACGCCGGAATTCTTCAAGCGAGACGTGGCGCCGGCGATGAGTGGTTCCTGCGTCAGCGGCAGCCACAGATCGGGCATGTTCGCGGCGTCGACCTTCGCTCCGAAGAAGCCCGGCGGAGCGACGCCGACTACCGTGAACATCTGATCGTTGATCGCGTACGTCGCGCCGACCACCGACGGATCGGATCCGTAGCTCTGCTGCCATGTGTGAAAACTCATCACCGCGACCGGCGGCGCGCCTTCCACGTCGTCGGCGTCGGTGAACAGACGCCCGCGCCACGCCGAAAGCCCGAAGGTCCGAAAGAAATTGCCCGATACGTACTCGCCCTGGTGTGCCTGCACAGGCGCCGGCGAACCGGTGCGACGCACCGCCAGTTGACCGTTTCCCGTACCAATCTGGAACGCCGCCAGCTCCTCGAACGCGGGAGTCTCTTCGCGGAAGCGCCGGTACGCCTCCCATGAAAAGAGCGTCCAGTCATTCTGCGCGACGTGGTTTCCCTGAGCGTATCCGGTCGAATAGCAGCACGTGACGGCGTCGCCGATGCGCCAGAGCCGCTGCGGCTTCGCGACTGGCAGTGACCGCAGCATCACCTGCTGGATCAATGTGAAGACCGCCGTCGTCGCGCCGATGCCGAGCGCCAGCGTGACGACCGCCGCGGCGGTGAAGCCCGGCGATTTCTTCAACTGGCGCAAGGTGTGGTTCGCACCGGCCACAATGTCGGCAGCAGCTCCATCCATCCGGCAGCTCCCTCGGACAGCGAAGAATACCGCGATTACCACTGGCGCCGCGCCGGGCACCGGCAGGCGTCGATCGCGTAGACTGTTCACGCGTGTTTTCGCCGCAGGCGCGCGATCGCGTTCACCAGCACATACTCGCGTGGGCGGACGACGACGCACGCGTCGTCGCCGGTGCGGTGGTGGGATCGTTGGCGCACCAGCCGGGCGACCGCTTCTCCGACATCGATCTCACGTTCGGTGTCCGAGACGACTGTCCGATCTCCGCGGTGTTGGACGACTGGTCGCGAAGACTAATCGAGGACTTCGAGGCCGTTCGGCTCTTCGACTTGCCGGCCGGTGGTGCGCTGTACCGCGTCTTCCTGTTACCGGGGTGCCTGCAGGTGGATCTGTCGTTCGCGCCGGCATCGGCCTTCGGTGCGATGGGTCCGCAATTTCGGTTGCTGTTCGGCGCCGCCGTCGACAAACCATTTCCGCCGCCACCGGATCCGCAGCAGTTGTTCGGCTACGGCGTGCACCATGCCGTCCGGGGTCGAGTCTGCATAGAGCGAACGCGCTACTGGCAGGCCGAGTACTGGATCAGCGGTGTTCGCGACCACGCGTTGACGATGGCGTGCCTGCGCCTCGGCCTCTCACCGCACTACGGCAGAGGATTCGACAGTTTGCCCGACACGATTCGACATGCGGCTGCCATGGCGTTGGTCCATTCGACCGACCGCGTCGATCTTCTGCAGGCACTGAGGCATGCGACGAACCTGCTGTTGAACGAAGGTGCTCTCGCACCGGTATCTGCGTCGCACGTGGCGGCGCGATTGTCCGAATTGGTCGCGATCGACTGAACGGGTCTTTTCTTCGCCCGATGCTCAGAGCGCTGTTTGGTCACCGCAATTCGTGAACGGTGAGGTTCCGGAAGCGGATGCGGCCGCCCCGAAGCCAGCGTGAGCCACCGTGGACCTGCAGGCCGATCGCGCCGTTCACGGCTTCGCCGGCCGCGTGGTTGGCTGTATCGGTCCAGTCCGTGATCATCGTGCCGTTGATCCAGACCGTAATGTGTGGAACGTTCCCTTCGATGCGTGCGCGCAGGTGATTCCATTCGCCGGGATGCCACGCCTTCACCCATTCGAGATTCGGCTTCGCATCGAGTTCCACGAGCCCCTCCCCAAACACACCTCCAACGTTGCCGCCGTCGAGGTAGTCGATCATCACCTGATAAGCGGCGCCGTCTTCGCTCGACCGGAGGAAGAGCCCGCTGTCGCAGCCGAAGTCGGGCCACACGTCGAGCGCGACCTCGACATCGCCGTACCGGCGGTTCGTCAACAGGACGCCCCCCACCCCTTCCCGCTCCTGCCCGCCGACGAGCACTCCGTCCTCCACTCGCCACGCGCGCGTCTGGCCGTGATGGTTCGTCGCGCTCACGTGCCATCCTGCGAGATCGCGTCCGTTGAAGATCGGCTCCGTCGCTGCGCCCGCACAGCTTGCGTGTGCCGATGCAAGCGTCGAGAGCATGACGACCAGGACGCCGTTGCGTCCAAGACCCACTGCGTCATGCTAGCTCACGGCCAAGCAGGTGCGATCTTCGTCGGCAAGACCAACATGCACGAGTTTGCGTTTGGGATCACGACCATCAGTTCGCTGGGGGGCCAAACGCTGAACCCTTATGACTTGCGCCGCAATCCGGGTGGATCGAGCGGAGGCACCGGCGCGGGAGTGACCGCGAACTTCGCGGTCTTCAGGATGGGAACGGATACCTGCGGCTCGATCCGCATTCCCTCCTCGCACAACAGCCTCGTCGGACTGCGCGTGACGCAGGGTCTCTTCAGCCGCGATGGAATCGTCCCGTTAGCGCTCACGCAGGATGTCGGTGGACCGCTTGCCAGGAACGTCGAGGACATCGCCGTCGTCCTTGATCAGACCGCCGGCGTCGACCCGAACGATCCGGTCACGAAGGTGGCCGCGCTTCACACTCCAGCGAGCTACACGGACTTTCTCAGGACCGGGAAGCTTCGCGGCGCGAGGTTTGGATTGATGACCGACGTGCTCGTCACGACTGCTGCGGACCAGGAGGTGGCGGACGTCATTCTGGGCGCGAAGCAGGAACTCGAGGGTCTGGGCGCCACCGTGATAAACGTCGCGATTCCCGACTTCGCCACGGTCAGCAACACATCCGTCATCACGATGGAGTTCAAAGAGAATCTGGATGCGTATCTGGCGGCGACGCCCGCGCGCCCTTCAAGACGCTGCAGGATATCTTCACCTCCGGCCTCTTTCACCCGTCCCTGACAACCAACCTCACCAACGCACTCGCGTCCGGAACCAACACGCAAGCGTACCGCGACCGTCTTGCCGGGCGTGTGATCTTCAGGCAGGCACTCGTCGAGGCCATGGACGACAACCACCTTGATGGGCTGATCTATCCGACGATTCGCCAGAAGCCGATCTTCGTTCCGGCCACCAACCAGCCTGGCAGCAACCGCCGCGTGAGTGCACAATCTGGGCTGCCCGCCATCTCGGTGCCGGTCGGATTCACGGGTGATGGGATTCCGGTTGGCATGGAGTTTCTCGGACGCGAGTTCACGGAGGGCGATCTGCTCGAGTTTGCGTTCTCATGGGAACAGGCAACTCACCACCGGCGGCCGCCTGCCACGACGCCCGCGATCGATCCACAGTGGTCGTTCCGCGTGTCTGATGGCGTGGCGGTGTTCGTGGTCAACCCCGACCTGCAGCAATTGCGCTTCACCGCTCCGCACTTCGAGACCTATGCCTACATCGATCCGGGGATGAACGTCTCACGCGAATGGATCTCAGGTGAGTTCAAGGACAGCCACTGGCAGATCCACTACAAAGTACCGATCGACAAATCGAAGTCGAGATCGGCCTCGATCGTTGTCGACAATCTATGGGTGGGAGGTGGCACGTACCGTTTGTCAGGTGCCGCGATCGCGCAATAACGACCCGATAGGTAGGGACCTGTGCGCGGGCACGCCCAATTGCAGAAAATCCGACGTTGAGCTGCCGTTCGATCACGGCTGCAGGTAGGTGCTCCTATCGAGTCTCAGCAACCACTACGTCACCCTTTCAGCATCGTTCGAGTCACCGTAGAGTTCGTACATCGCAAATCCCAACGTCCGCCCGAACTCGCGCTCCCATCGCTCATTGAACAGCTCGCCCAGAACACGCCGGAACACTCCGTCTCCGTCAGCCGTTCCCGACGCGCGGCGAACGACGAGGTCGCGCGCGTATCGCAAATGGGCGACCAGCCGCTCGACGATCTGGACGGACGAACAGCCCGCATCCCGATCCATTTCGTACATCTGCTCGGCGGTACCGAGCAGTTGTCTGGCATAGGTGTTAATCGGATCGGGCAACGGCGCTGACGCGGTGGCGGCATCCGATGCCTGCGGTTTTGATGGAGCAGGAGCGCTGTCGTTCGGTTGACCCGGTTCATCGCTCTCGTCGACTGGCACCGGCGGCTCGAGCGAGGGGCTCAGATTGACCGTCGAACCGGCATGGTCGCCTTCGGGGCTGGCCTGCGCCGCGAGGACGCGCTCGATGGCGTGAACGATTGACGACCAGCGCCGGGTTTCTGAAGTCAGTTGGTCCAGCTGCTGCCGCAGCTGCGCGACGGTGGCATCATGCTGCTCGGCGTCAGCCAGCGCTGCGGCCTCGAGCTGCGCGATGGTCTCGTCGCGCGCGGCAACGGTCACGCGCTCAGCGTCGCGTTCTTCGCACACTCCGCGGAGCCGTGACTCATACTCGTCGGTTATGCTCAGCTGTTTTTGCACGGCGTCATCGCGGGCAGATTCCGCCGACCGTCGCAGCTGCTCGGCCTCCGCCAGTTCCTCCCGGAGCGACGCCTTCGTCCCGCGCTCTGCCGCGAGAAGCGCGTCCAGGTCGCTCATCGTGCGACGGAGTTCCGCGATTTCGGCGTTCGCCTCGGCGCGCGCTCTTTCGACGTCGGCCTCCGTATCCGCTACGACAGCCGTGAGTTGATCGACGATCGAACGTAGACGCGGCTTCTCCTCGGCGGCGTAGTCACGCCGTGTCGAGGACTCGCGTCCGACAACATACATGGCGCCATTTGCTGTCATAGGATCCTGCCGTTACTTCATCTGAACGCTGACTGCGCGCCGACGATCACCAGGACGGCCGTCGGTAAGTCTCCGATGAACACGTGATGTCGCGTGGCTTCTCCCAACGGCGCACCTCGTCGCGTCCGACGCCGATTGCGGAATTCGTACCGCCGGCGATCACAATCCAAAGCCGCGGGATTCCCTGACGTTTTCGTCGGCGACGCTCGTCTTCAGGCCGGTGCAACCCCCGGGATCAGCTACAAAATCCGTCAGCCAATAACAGATTGTGATCCGTCGGGTCGTTGCCCAGGCGTGCGTGCGGGAGCGGACCGGCGAACAATTGGCAAAGGCTGCATCTTTCTTCGGCTGGCCCGAGTCACCTTTCGGCTGCGGCGGCTACTTAGTCAGCAAGGAGGCCGCACCGATGCTCGATGACCCTAGGTTCCTGTTCGCCGCGATGGACGAGTTTCTCGATGCCCGGGAGGTGCGCTGATGATGGCTGCCAATCTGGACCAGCTGGAGCCTCTCGTTGCCGCCGCCGCTTCCGGTGATGCCGATGCGTTCGGCCGGATCATCGGTTCGACCAGCGGAATGGTTTCATCGGTCGCTCTTTCGATCGTGCGCGACGTCGAACTGAGCCAGGACGTCGCCCAGGACGTCTTCCTGTCGGCCTGGCGCGATCTGAAGAAACTCCGGAATGCCGCGAGCTTTCTTCCGTGGCTGCGTCAGATGACCCGTAACCGCGCTCATCACGTGCTCCGAAGCCGCATTCGCAGTCGTCGCTGGTTCGAGCAGCTCACCGGAAACGAGAGTCAGGCTGAAGCGACGCCAGATACGCGGCCCGATGCGGCCGGACATCTCCTTGCCGCGGAACAGCGCGAAGCGCTCCGTTCGGCGATCGCCGCCCTGCCGGATGACACGCGCGAAGTCGTGATCTTGTTCTATCGCGAAGGACAATCTGCTGCTCAAGTGGCGTCGTTGCTCGAGCTGACCGAGGACGCCGTCAAGAAGCGGCTGTCGCGTGCACGCGCCTCGCTGCGCGGCACGATGCTCGAGCGGCTCGGCGATACGGTCGCCAAAACCGCACCCGGCGCCGCGTTCACGCTGGCGATTGTGACGGCGCTGCCGCTGACCGCGCCGCTGACCGTCTCGGCGGCCGCGGCGGGGACAGCCAAAGTGACGTCGGCCACGGCGTCCAGCACGTCGTGGGCGTGGATTGTTTCGCTCGTCATGCCGGCGGTCGGTGTCGTTCTGGGCTCGATCGGAGGACTGCTCGGTGCGGTGCTTGGCGTGCGCGGCGTGATGAAAGAAGCGCGAGACGATCGCGAACGGCAGGAGCTGCGGTGGTTTGCTGTGGCGAACGTGGCCGCCGTCCTGGCGGCCGGCGTCGGCTTTCAGCTTGGCATCAATGTCATCAGGGGTGCGTGGTTTACGATCGTCAACTTCGCGACGCTGAATGTCGTACTGCTCTGGCTTCACCTGCGGTGGTTTCCGCGCATCGTGGCGCGGCGGCTGGCGGCGGAGATGGCGGAAGATCCGGTTCGCGCCCGGCAGCGCCGTGAGCGTGACCGGCTGTTCAAGATCATCGGATGGGTTGTCGGTCTGACACTTGGATGGCTCGGATTGTTTCTCGGCCTTCTGGCGTCCCACAAACTCTGACCGTGTCGCATCATCGTGCCAACCGGCCGCGAGCCGGTTGGCATGCTGGCGAAACACAGGATGCTTAATCGCTTTCCATCGCTAGAGGCGATTGGTCAGTCGAGAGCGCCACACGACTCGCCTCCTGAAGAACAGATGGAAGATCGCGAGCAGAATGACCGCGCCCACGATCGACATGAGGAGACCAGCGCCCTGATTCCGTCCGTACCAGCCCATCGCTTGACCGATGTAACCGCCCAGCACTGAACCCGCGATTCCAAGCAGAATCGTGATCAGGAACCCGCCGGGGTCGCGGCCTGGCGTCAACAATTTCGCGATTGCGCCGACGATAAGGCCGAACACGATCCAGCCCAGCACACCAGTCATCGTTGCCTCCTCCAGCGATGTGTGCAAAGACGTGGACCTCGGCGGATCTTCAATAGTTGAGCGCGTCTGCTCCGCCTATCTGCTCGCTCGCAAGTGACCTGTGGTCGATTGACCTATACCCACAGAGGCGTGGGTGCTCCGGATGAACGGGAGCACAATGACTGCACAGGCTCTGAGCGGTGCGGGCCCGGCATTGCCAGGCCCCTCCGCAAAGTGAGAGTGCTATCGGTTCAGGGGAATCACGACGCCGGCCGACACGCGCACTGGTGAAAAGCTCTGGACATCGTCGAACACGTGACGGATGTCCACCTGGGCGCGAATGCGGATAGCGCCGCTCGGGACAGCCTTGAAGTCCAGGCCGCCACCGCCCTGGATCGCGAAGTCGTTTACGTTGCAGATGCCGCAGTGATACAGACCGAGCACGAACTGGCCGAACGGCAGGACGGTGGCACTGGCATTCGGGAAGCGGAGGCGCAGGCCGCCCATAAAGGACGACACTGTTCCCACGTCAAGGCTGTTGAAGCCGACCTCACCCATGACGCCGACGAACGGCACGTCGCGCTTGACAGTGCTCGCGATGTCAAAGTGCGCGCCAGCCGCGCTCGTATTTCCGGTCTCATGGTAGACGAAGTCGTAGTTCGCGCTCGCGGTCGCGAAGTACGGATCGCGCGATTGAGCGGAAGATGAGGTTGCGGCGAGCACCGACAATACGGCAGCGGTGAGCAAGTGTGAGATTCTCATACCTGACTCGGGCTGCATAAGGTCGACCACGATCGCGCGATCCCTGTTGCATCAACGACTTGCGGGAATTGACCCTCTCGCGCAACGGCTCACCTCGGGCGACGGCAGTCGTCAGACTGTGTAACGAACTTCCCGAATCGCTTCCGCAAATCGCGTGCTCCGCAATAATCCGGCGCGGCTGGCTCGGCTCATGCGCCGCGACCTGCTCGAGGACCACTTGAAGGCGCGCGCTTGCGTTCAGATCACCGCGATCGCCTCAACTTCGATCATCCAGTCCGGGTGCGCCAGCGCCGAAATCTCGATGAGAGTCGAGGCGGGTCCTTTCTTTCCGAAGAACTCCTCGCGCACGGGAGCGAGATCGACCCGGTAATGCATGTCGGTCAGGTACGTCGTGAGCTTGACGACGTTGGCCATCGTGCCGCCCTGGGATTCGACGAGCGCCTTGATTGCTTCGTACGCGCCACGCGCCTGCCCCTTGAAGTCGCCGCGGCAGGCAACGCTGCCGTCGCCGGTGTAGGCGACCTGTCCCGACAGGAACAGGATCGTCTGGGCTTGCGTGACCTTGATACCTTGACTGTAGGTGGCCGGCTCGAAGACCCCGGTCGCACCGAACTTCTCGATCGTCGCCATGAGCTTGCTCCCGGAAAATGTCGTGTGATGAGCGTCCCCGGCACGAGGCATCGACGCTCGGTCGCAATAGCTTAGCGGATCGAAACGGTACGCGAGCTCTTTCTGTTCATGGCGGACGACAAGGTCCGCGCGGCAGCAAGCCGCGCGACAACGTTGTCTGTGAAGCCGGATAGGCGGGATTCTCTACCTGACGCTTTCACACCGCGCGAACATTGCGGCAAGTACGTTCGATGCGGCACTCACGCAGTGATCCGCTTCTCGATCCGATCGATCGCATCGGTCGCTTTCTCAATGGATTGTCGTATCGAACGGATGACCTGCGGTGTCGTTGCGCTGCGGCGATGCGCGAGATGATCGAGCGCCGTGGCAATGTTATCGAGCCCGGTGGCAAGGTCGTCGACGCGCGATGTCACCGAGTCGTCTCCGGAACAGAGCAGGACTCCGCCGCCCTTGCGTCCCGCCTCGCGCGCTTCCTCTGCCGTCCATTCGTGAGCAGTGCCGCGTTGATGTGCAGCTCGACCGCCTTTGCGCGCGACTTCGCGCCGACTTTCCTGGTCCATCGATGCAAATCCGCGCTGTTTCTGGGACATTCGATCCTCACTCCTTCAGGCCGCACGCTGTGAGCAAGATACACGCCACATCTTCCAGTCAGAGCGCGACAGCCGATCAGTTCGCTTTCGAGCGTGCGGAAGGTCGTCATTCGTTTTGCCGCGATCGTATGCGTAATTGACACGATGCGGCGTTTGCCGTCGGTGGCCAGCGCCCAAACTTGTGGAAACGCATCGAAGATCGCTTGGTGCGGGATGCATCCACCGATGCAGCGCGGCAGCTTTCATGAGGACCTCCATCTCACTCAGACAGTCGTCGCGCGAGAAAAAAATCGAGATGTTCACTGGTTTGAGTAACGATGAAGTTTCAACTCTTCAATAGAGCGCCAGCATCAAGAAAGATGCACCTCCCAGATGTCCGGGGTGATACCATCCGCGCGCGAATCACTCACGTTTTTCAAAAAGGAGTGCGCATGAAGCGAGCTCGTCTCGTCGTCAGCATCCTCGGCCCCATCGCCGCGGTTGTGCTCGTCAGCGTTTCGACGCGCGTCGCCGCCGACAAACGCCCCGGCAGCGGGCGGTTCGAGCTCGTGGAGACCACGATCCCGGCTGTCCAGCAGGCAATCCAGGACAAGGTCATAACCGCCGACCAGCTCGTGGAGATGTACCTGGCGCGCATCGCCGCGTACGACGGCAAGAGCACGGCAACGCACCTCAACTCGTACATGCACGTCACCCCGCGGGCTGTGAAGGATGCACAGAAGCACGGCGGCGGACGCGCAAAGGGCCACCAGGACGAGCCGCTGTTCGGGATCCCCATGATCCTCAAGGACAACGTCGACACGAAGGACATGCCGACCACTGCCGGATCGGTCGCATTCGCCGGGTCGATGCCGCAGTCGGATGCGTTCGTCGCGCGCAAGCTGATGGACGCGGGCGCCATCATCCTCGGCAAGGCAACGATGACGGAGTTCGCGAACTTCCTCACCAACGGCATGCCCGCCGGCTACAACTCGCTCGCAGGATACGGATACAACCCGTACGATCCGCGGCCCGATCCGCGTACCGGCCCGACGGCCGTCGATGCGCTCGGACGTCCACTGAATGACGGCCGACCGGTGCTGACGCCTGGTGGATCGAGCTCCGGCCCCGGCATTGCCGTTGCGGCGAACCTCGCGACGGTCGGCATCGGCACCGAAACGTCCGGCTCGATCCTGAGCCCCGGCACGGCGAATGGCCTCGTCGGCATCAAGCCGACGGTCGGATTGATCAGCCGCGATGGCATCATCCCGATCACCGCGGATCAGGACACGGCCGGCCCGCTCGCGCGGACCGTGCGTGACGCGGCGATCGTGCTCGGTGTGATTGCCGGGTTCGATCCGAATGATCCGGCGACCGAAGCGTGCCTCACGCCCGGCAACTGTCTCAGTGATTACACGCAGTTTCTCGATCCGAACGCGCTGCAGGGTGCGCGCATCGTCGTCCCGATCTTCCCGGCGAATCGCGCAGACGTGATGAACAACGCCATCACGGTCCTCAGAAATCACGGCGCGATCGTCGACGTCGTGCAGGTGAACCTGGCGGCCGGACAGCTCGGCGGCTGCCCGTCGCGCCCGCCGCAGGCCAACTACCCGCCTGCGGGCGATCCGGCTCCTCCCGCGCTTCGGTGCTCGACGGTGCTGAACTATGGATTCAAGCGCGATCTCAATCACTACATCGCCGATCACGTGCGCCAGGCGTTCCCGATCAAGTCGCTCGAAGACGTCGTCAACTTCAACATCGCGTTCGGCCCCGGCGCGACCAAGTACGACCAAGACCTCGCGATTTTCTCGCAGCTGTTCGACATCTCGCCCAACAGCGCCGACACGGCTCGCTACAAGCGGGATCGCGCCGAGGACATCGTGCGATCGCGCGGCGCCATCCTCGGGCTGCTGAACGGACCAGACGGCCAGCCGGGCACCGCGGACGATTACGACGCGTTCCTGGCGTCGGGCAACAGTCTGGCGGGAACACCGGCCAAGGCGGGCTTTCCGAGCATCGTCGTACCGGGCGGCACGTTCAAGAACGTGGCGGTGGCGCCGCAGCCGGACTTCCCCGCTGGCTTCAACCCGAAAGACGGACCCGCGGGGGTGACCTTCTCAGGCCGCGCGTTCAGCGAGCCGCGCCTCATCGCGCTCGCGTACGCATTCGAACAGGTGACGCACCTCCGCTTCCCGCCGGCAAGCGCGCCCGCGCTGCCGTCGGATACTGTCGTCAAGTAGGCATCGTTCGACAAGCTCACGACGAGCGGTCACAAGCTCACACGAGCGGACCGCTCATCGTGACCGCACGTTCTTCAGAATCGAGACGACACTCAGTTCTACTGCGCGCGCTGCGTGATGTTGATGGCCGTGCCCGTGATCGTCAACGTGGCGCTGCGTTCGGGGCCGGTGTTGAGCGCGACCGCGAACTGCACCGTGCCTTCTGCCGTGCCTGACGCGCCCTGAGTGACTGTGAGCCACGAGGCGCTGCTGACAGCAGCCCACGCGCAATTGGTCCCACGCGGGCTCACAGAGATAGATGCCGATCCACCTGCTGCAGGAAACGTTGTCGTCGTCATTCCAGTGATGATCTGACACCCGTTGGACGACGGAGACGTTGTCGAGCCGTTGTTGCCACAGGCCATCGCGAAGAGCAGCAACCCGACCGACAAGGCGAGCCGCGTCGGCCTCGAGAAATGACCAGATGGAAACCATTCCATAAGGCTTCCTCGAAGTGCATGATTCGCGCCGACTGGCGGGATGACTCGTGAACACAGCTGACCTCTGTGCCAACCGCACAGGTCCATCGTCGGCCGTTACGGCACCACGGACTACCTCGGCTGGCCCCGTCGCAGGCTCCACAGTCCGCGCGCGGAGAGAATGATCGAGAAGAGCGCAGTTACGCCGAGCGCAATCAGCGTCCAGACGAAGAAGAAGTGTCCCTCGGTATGGGCGACCCTGCTTTCGAGGCCGATACCTCTTCCCCTCATGTGTACTACGGGCATAACGAACCCAAGGAGCGACGAGAGCAACACGATGATGTACCCCGACCGCCGTTCGGCGAGCAGCAGCGTGCCGTACAGCCAGACGACGAGGATGGGAAGAGCCGTGAGAGTCCAGAGCTGTCCCTTTTCGTACCCGAACACAATGTCATCCGCCAGGTGAAACGTAGACAAGACCAGCGAGAGCAGAGACGCCGTGACCAGGATTGAGCTTTGCTTCATTCGATGCTCCTCGACATGCGTGCCAACATGGTCGGGGCACGCGAGCGCTCGAACAACCAGCTTGCGACGAAGCGCGGATTTGCGCGGACGAACGGCGGCTACATCTGCCGGAACAACTGCAGGTAGTTGCGGCTCACCGGCAGAACGTCGTCTCGGCCCTTCAAGTGAATCTCCGCCGTTTCGTTGTCATGCCGCTTCAGATGGCTGATCGCGCGGAGATTCACGACGACCGAGCGATGGACTTGCGCGAACAGCTCCGCGTCGAGCTGCTCCAGCAGCTCCTTCAGCGGCGCCCGCACCACCGCCTCGGCCGGTTTTCCGCCGTCGCGCCAGGCGACGATGGTGTACTTGGCATGGGAGCGAAGATAATCAACATCGTCGATTGCGATGAAGCGCAGCGTGTTCCCTGACTGCGCGCGAATCCATCGCAGCGCCCCGTTCCTGCCACTCGCACTCTGCAGGGTCGCGAGCTGCTCGCGCAATTGCTGCAGGAGCTGCTCGGTGTTGATCGCCGGCCTGGACGACTGCAGACGCTCCTTGAGGCGGCTCACGGTCTCCGCGAGCCGCGCCGGTTCGACCGGCTTCAGCAGGTAATCGAGTGCGCCCTGCGCAAACGCCTGCACTGCGTAGTGATCGTAGGCGGTGACGAACACGAGATGCGCGCGCCGGCCGATGTGATTCGCGGCATCGACGCCGGAGAGTCCCGGCATATGGACGTCGAGGAAGCAGATGTCGGGATGACGCTCGTCGAACAACCTCACCGCCTCCCGCCCGTTCCGCGCCTCCGCCACGATCTCGAGCTCGGGCCAGATGATCGCAAGTTGGCGCCGCAGCGCATCGCGCAGCAGCGGCTCATCGTCCGCGATCAACGCCGTGGCCTGGACGTTCATGTCCGTGCCGGCATATCGATTTCGACGACGGCGCCGCGGGAACCGTTGGGGGTCAGGCGCAGGTGCGCCGCATCGCCGAAGATCAGTTGTAGCCGTTCGCGCAGGGTCGTCAAGCCGGTCCCGAGACCGTTCGCGGATTGACGAAGTCCAGCACCCGTGTCGGCGACGCGGACCACGCAGCGTTGACCACGTCGGGTGATGTCGACGTCGATCCGGCCCCCTTCTTCGCTGGGGTCGATCCCGTGTCGCACGGCATTCTCGACCAGCGTGAGCAGAGTGGTCGGAGGACAGCGAACGCTCAGCGCCGCCGCGTCGACGTTCATCGCGTAGTGAAGGCGATCGGGCATGCGCATCTGCATGAGCTCGAGATATGGTCGAACAAGCTGCAGCTCGCGCTCGATCGTTGCAGCGGACTCGTGGAGCAGCGGCACCGCCGCGCGCAAGTACGCGGTGAGGCTTTGCAGGACGGTCGACGCATGCGGCGAGCCCGCATCGACGAGCGCCTGCACGTTGGCGAGTGTGTTGAAAAGGAAATGCGGCGCGACCTGCGCCTGCAGCAGACGTAATCGCGCGTCGAGCGCCTGCCGCTCGAGCTCACTGCGCTCGAGCGCGAAGGTCAGCGTCTGATCGCGCGCAAACGCTTCCTTCTGCCGGACGATCGCGGCGAGCGCCGTCCACGGCGCGAGGAGGACTCCGGCGATCGTCAGATGCGTCCATCCGCTCATGCGGCCCTGGCTCTCCCAGAAGGGCGTCGCGCCCCGCGGAGTGGACAGAACATAGACGAGTGTCGTCGTCAGCGGCATGAACACGCCGACCGCGACGACCTGCAGCGCCCATCGCTGGAGCCATCGCGGCAGCCGCCGTGGCCACACCTCGAAGAATGCGAAGGCAGCCGTTGCCGACAGGCCGAGGATGATGGTGCGGAGGAAAAGTGAGGATGGAGAACTTCGCCATGTAGTCATCAGCAGCAGGCCGACTCCGATCGACATCACCAGCGCAACGGCAACGCGCCGCGCTGTCTGTGCCGCGATGCCGTCCGGCGTTGACGACTGATCGAGCGCTCGGCCATCTCCTGCCGTCTGGCCACGTTGACGCCCTTCCCGGTCAACCATAGTGCGAAGGATAGCTCGCCGATGCGCGCAGCATTCCAGTTCCAGAGTCCGTCGGGGCCGCGAATCGAGCGCACTTCGGCCCGGGCCTTGACAACACGGCTCGGACGAATTAATTTGTCCGTCACAATCGATTTGATTGTCCGCATGGGCGCCAGACACCTCGACATCATCGACGACCCGGCACGCGCGCGCGCGGCCCTGCAGCCGATACGGTTGCGGCTCCTTCATCTGCTCGAGCGGCCGCAATCGGCGCCGCAAGTCGCCAAGGTGATGGGAATGCCCCGCCAGCGGGTGCTCTACCACCTGCGGATGCTCGCGGCGCAGCGGCTGGTGGAGGCGGTCGACCACGGCAGTGTTGGCCGCCGGATCGATCGCTCGTACGTTCGCACCGCGACGTCGTACGCCATCGCGCCGAAGACGTTGGGAGGAGTCGCCGTCGATGCGCGGACCGTCGCCGACGCCTTTTCTGCTGCCTACCTGTCGGCGGTGGCGGGCCGGGCGCTCAACGACCTCGCCGCGCTCGGCCGAGCCGCCGCCGCTCGCGGCAAGCGTGTGCCGACGATCACGTTGGAAACCGCCGTGCGGTTTGCGACACCGGCCGATCAACGACGGTTCGCCGACGAGCTCACCTCTGCTCTCACCACACTGGCTGCCAGGTATCACCAGCCCAACGCGACAAAGGGCCGCACGTTCCGGGTATTCGCGTGCGGCTACCCGGCTGTGCCGTCAACCGCGGCCGAACCCGAAGGCGGCCGCAAAGCCGACATGGAGGCGAAGTGAGCGACGACCGCAAGCGCACCGACCGCACGATCGAACTGACCATCGACATTGACGCCACGCTCGAGGAAGTGTGGCACGCCCTGGCCACCGGCGACGGCATCGCCCGCTGGTTCGCGCCGCACGCCGCCGTGACGCCCGGCGAAGGTGGCAGCGTCAGCGTCGGCTGGGACCCGAAGGAGATGTGGGAGACGCCGATTACGGTGTGGGAGCCTCGGCGGCGGCTGCAGACCGCCAGTGAGATGCCATCGAAAGACGGTCGCATGGTGCGCCTCGCCGTCGACTATTACCTTGAAGTCCAAGGCGGCCGAGTGCGGGTCCGTCTGGTGCACTCGGGCTTCGACGATGGCTCCTGGGACGACTACATCGACGGGCTCGACGCGGGCTGGTCCTACTTCCTGCTCAATCTGAAGCACGCGCTCGAACGTCACCGCGGCGTCGAACGCCTGCAGCAGTCCGCACGCTTCCGCACTACGGCGCGCGCCGGCGAGGACCATCCGGTGTTCGGCTCGAAGGGCTTGCGCCTGCGGCCTCCGATTGGCGGGCTGCGGCCGGGCGACGCCTGTCGTCTCTCACTCGGCAGCGTCGACGTCGACGCCACGGTGGCCGTGCGGCACGCATCGCGCACCATCGCCTTTTTCGTGCCGGCGTGGAACGACGCGCTGCTCTTCGTCGAACGCGAAGGGATGAAGGAGGTGCATCAGCTGGGCATCTGGCTGTCGCTCTATGGAGTGCCCGAGACGACCGCAGCGCCGCTGCGCCAGGGACTGGCCGACGTGGAGTCGGCGCTCAGGGTACCTGAAGCGTGAATCGCTTCGACTTCTCGCAACCTTATACTCGCCTGGTTCATCCAACAGAGCGATGTCATGGAGTCCACACCAGACCGTATACGTGACGCGGGCCGTCGATCCGTGATCGAGGACTCGCTGCACGATGTTCGTCACGGCCTTCGCATCTTCCGGCGGTCGCCGGGTTTCACCGCTGCGGCGCTCCTGACGTTGGCGCTCGGCATCGGCGCGACCTCGGCCGTGTTCAGCGTCGTGCGCACCGTCATGCTGGAGCCGCTGGCATACCGCGACCCCGATCGCATCGTCGCCGTGTGGGAAACAAACCGCGGCGGCACCAGCCGCAACGTAATCGCTCCCGCCAACTTTGTCGCGTGGCGCGAGCGGGTGCGGACCCTCGAACACCTCGGCATGGTGGGGCCGACCAATCTCGTCTTGATGGTCGACGGCCAGCCCTCGAACGTCTCGGGGCTGACGTTGTCGGCCGACGTCTTTGCCGCGCTCGGCGTGCGACCCGCGCTGGGCCGCGCGTACACGGTCGACGAAGATCTCGGCGGACGCAGCACGGTGATCGTGTTGTCGTACGAATTCTGGCAGAGTCACCTCGGCGGGCGTGATGTGCTCGGCATGATCCTCAGCACCGGCCGCGGTCCGGCGACGGTGATCGGCGTCATGGCACCCGGCTTCACGGTGGTCGGGCAACAAGCCGACTTCCTGGTTCCATACGGGGAGAGCCTCGAGCAGCTTCGCGCGGTGAGCGGCCGGGGCAGTTCATACGCCATCGCGCGACTTCGCGACGGCGTCTCGTTCGCGCAGGCGGCCAGCGAAATGCGAGCTGTCTTCGCCGATCTCGAGCGCGAATTCCCCCAGCTCAACGCGCGGCGCACGGTGATGCTCCTTCCGCTCCAGGAGCAGATGGTCGGAGAGATCCGTCCGGCGTTGCTCGCGCTCGTGGCGGCGGTTGGATTGGTGCTGCTCGTCGGCTGCGTCAACGTCGCGAACCTGCTGCTGGCGCGCAGCGCGGCGCGAGAGCGCGAGATCGGGCTGCGTACTGCGCTTGGTGCCCGACGTGGACGGCTGGTGCGTCAGATGTTGACGGAGAGCCTGGTGCTCGCCGCCGGCGGCGGCATTGCGGGCCTGGCCGTCGCGGCGCTTTGTCATCGGGGCCTGCTCGCGCTCGTGAGCGATCGGATCCCGATCCCGCGGCTGGACCAGATGTCGATGGATCTTCGGGTCGTCGCCTTCACCTTGGTCGCCGCGCTCGTCACCGGCATCGTGTTCGGCGTCGTTCCCGCATTCGTCTCCACCAACCACGCGCGCGACGCCATACGCGAAGGCGGGCGTCACGGCGGCGGCCGGCGACTGCATCGCGTGCTTCGCTCGCTGGTCGTCGTCGAGGTCGCACTATCGCTCGTGCTGTTGGCTGGCGCCGGTCTGCTGATGCGCAGCCTGGTGAAGCTCCAGAGCGTCGACCTCGGATTTCGTGTCGACGGCGTGCTGACTGCGAGCGTGCAGCTGCCGACGCCGCGCTACGACTTTCTGGCGTCGGGCAGCCTGTTTCGGGATTCGACGGCCAGAATCGCGGCGCTCCCCGGCGTCGAGTCGGTCGCGGGAGCATCGTGCATGCCCGTTCCATTTCCCTGCATCGGCACGAGTTTCTGGCGCATCGATCTGCCGCGGCCGGCGGACGGGCAGCTCCCCACCAGCCACGTCCGGCCCGTCACGCCGGGCTTCTTCACCACGTTGAGCATTCCACGGATCGCCGGACGCGACTTCTCCGATGCCGATACGGCCGACTCAATGCCGGTCGCGATCGTCAGTCGCGAGATCGCCCGCCGTCAGTTCGCCGATGGCTCGCCGCTCGGCCGGCGGCTCCGAATCAACGTCGATCACGCCAACGGCAGGGAAGATATCGAATGGACGATCGTCGGCGTGGTCGGCGACATGCGATCCACCCTCAACGGCCCGATCCAACAGACGATCTTCATTCCCAAAACGCAGCGTCCCGGCGGCGCCATCGCGTTCTTCGTGCACACCCGCCAGGATCCGCTTGCGCTCGCGTCGAGCGTCACCAGCGTCGTGTACGCGATGGAACCGGAAGCGCCGGTCTCCATCCGTACGCTCGACGATGTTGTCGGCCGCACAATCGCGCGTCCGCGCGCGATCTCGGTCCTGGTCAGCGTCTTCGCCCTCGTCGCCCTCATCCTCGCCGCGGTAGGCGTGTACGGCGTCATCGCGTATTCCGTCAAAGAGCGGACCCTGGAGATCGGCGTCCGCATGGCTCTCGGCGCATCCTCCGCGTCGGTATGTCGGATGGTACTCGGCCAGGCGTTGCGCCTCGTTCTGGCCGGCATCGCGGCAGGACTCCTGGCGTCGGCTCCGCTCACCCGCTTGCTCGCGGGATTGCTCTTCGAGGTCGAACCTCTCGACCCGACGACGTTCGCCGCGGCGTCGCTCGGTCTACTCACCATCGCCACGGTTGCGGCCTACATCCCCGCGCGGCGCAGCATGCGCATGGCTCCGGTCGACGCGCTCCGAACAGACTAGACCGAGTTTCACATCGATGTAGCGGCCGGAGTGACCCCTCTCGTCTCTGAGCGCCACCATCGGATCGACGCGTGTGGCGCGGACAGCTGGTATCAGGCTGGCGGCAGCGGCCACGCTGGCACGACTGATCAACGCCCCCCAGTCGCCAGCTGATTTGTGCCGTTCCAGTTCAAGACGACGGTCAGCATCGACGAATCGTCGTTGGCGGGTGTCGTGTTGATCAGAAAGCGTTGCCCGTCCGGCGACACATCCCAGTAGTGATTCGTTGTGGTGGCGCCGCCGCCGAAGATGGGGGCGCGAAACAGCGTCCGCGGCGTGCCCGTGCGGAACACCGGTGCCAGCGTCACGTCCGTGCTCATCAATCGTCCATCCGCCGTGAAGAAGAACAGCTCCTTGCCATCGCGTCGCCAGCGTGGTTGGTAGCCGCCGCCGTTCGAAATGCGCCACTTCACGCCGGTCGACACGGGAAACGATCGCACGTACAGTTCGAACGTGCCCGTCTCGTCGGAGACGTAGGCCACGAACCGGCCGTCGGGAGAGAACATCCCGTCGGTCTCGATGTAGTCGGTGACCAGAAACGGCTCCGCCTTGTGTTCACCTGGCAAGAGCGAGAGCAGCCACAAATCTTCCTTGGTTGTTTTCGAGTCGGCCTGCACGTACATCAACCACTTGCCGTCCGGCGAAACATCCCGCGGCACTTTGAAGCCTTCGCCACCAAGCAGGCGCTGCCCGGCGCTACTTCCGTCGCTCGGCATGCGCGTCAGTTCGATGGACATTGCGCTACCGGAGGCGCTGCGAGAAGCGACGATGACCTCTCGGCCGTCGGCCGCCCAGACAGGTTTGATCGCAATGGATGGCAGCCGTCGGCTCGATTCGCGTGCGAGGTCGAGCACCCATGCCGAAGGTGGACCCGATGCCTCGTAGCGGACAACAGCGGCCTTCGTGCCGTCGCGCGACAGCGCGACTTCCAGATACTGTTCGGGCGCTCCGACGGTACCGATGGTATTACCCTGCCGATCCATCCACGTGAGCCGCCGGCCCGCGCCGCCCGCACGATACACAATCGCTCCGTTTGTCGATGCGGAGAATCCTTTGACGCTTTCGACAATGCGACGAGGCTCGCCAATGAGCTCGCGTCTTCGCGGATCGAACGGCTGCGCCATCAACGCGCCACCGCGGATGAAGATCAAAGAGCCGGATGACCCAGCGGCAGCCGGGACGAACGAAACCGCGGACGAATCGGGAAGCAATCGTTTCGGAGGTTCGCGGCCCGCCATCGACGCGACGTAAATGCCGCGCCTGTCTTCGGCCGGATGTCCAATCGTGACGACAAAGTGGTCGTGGTCCGGCAACAGCGCCCCAGATCGCAAGCTGTAGGTGCCGTCTTGCGGAAGTGCCGGTACCGGATTCGTGTGGCCTCCGCCGAGAGGAACCGTGAGAACGGCGCCTGGAGTGGCGGCGAACACGACGCGATCGTCGACTGTGAAGCCGCCCGACAGCGTGCCGGCGAGCGGGCAAATGGTTTGCGCCGGCCCGCCGCCGCTATCATCGGCCTTTTTCAGTGCACCTCCGGACGCAAACAGCAGGAACCGGCTGTCAGCTGACCAGAATGGCTGGACGACGATCGGATCGGCCTCGAGCACGGACCTCGCCGCCAATGCACCAAGGTCACGAACCCACACGCGGTTTCCGGACGAATACGCAATCCGGAGACCGTCAGGCGACATGAGGGCACCCGGCATGGCGCCGGCTTCTTCTCCAATCGGAAGTTGAAACTGCACGAGCGGAGCGGCGGG
>DATFXR010000844.1:0-5960 GCA_035315685.1 Vicinamibacterales bacterium
GATCTGGAGGAAGATGTCCGCGGCCTTCGCGCTCGGCGTTTCGCGGATGTCGACGAGCACCATCGTCCGGCCCTTGCGGCCTTCGGGTACGAACTTTCCCTTCGGCGTCAGCGTGTATTTGCTGAAGTGGCGCGGGTGGCACTCCGCCGGATTGCCGCCCCAGTAGACGATGAAGTCCGCCCGATTCTTCACTTCACCGAGCGTGCAGGTAATCTTGCCGCCCAACTGGGCGGCTATCTCAGTGGGGCCGTGTCAAAGCGAGGTGTGACTGTCGATCACGCCTCCAATCGCCTCGGCGAGCGCGACCGCCTCGCGCTGTGCCTCGCAGGTGACGTTGCTGAGCCCGTACACCAGCGGCATGTTCGCGTCGTACAGATAGGTCGCGGCCGCAGCAACGGCCGCGTCGAGCGGCGCAGCCTTTCCGTCAATCAGCGCCTCCGGATACGCACGCTCCGCCGTGTGGTGCTTGAACCACGAGTCACCGAGGCTGCAGGCGTTCTTCGCTTTGACGATGCGCTCCTCGTCGGCGTGCAGCTCGATGTCGTCGCACACGCACCCGCAGAAGGTGCACGTGGCGTTCTTGACGACGGTCAGGTTCACTTGCGCCCCTTGCCGCCCGTACCGGGCGGGATGACGAACGTTCAACCAAGCTCGCGGCCGGGGAAGCTGCCGCGGATGCGGCGCGGCATGAACCGCCCCGCCTCGATCATTTCCCACGCCGACACGTCCGGGGCATTCACCGGCATCGGCGTGTCGACGGCATTTCGCGAACGGCGACCACGACGCCTAGGCGATTGCTTCAACTTCCACTTCCCAGCCCTTCGACGTGGGCATCCCGGTTCCATCGGTGAATCGGCCCATCAGCTGACAGGTTGGCGGACCGTACGGGACGAAGATCATGCCCTGCGGAACCTTCCCGGCCACGCAGGTGAAGATCACGTCGGCGTGCTCGGTTCTGATCCGCACGCTGCCGCCGGGCTGAATGCCCGCTGACTTCATGTCGTCCGGATGCATCGTCACGGTGCTGACGGTCGCCCGGTATTCCGCCGAGTCCTTGCCGATGTTGATCTGCTGGCCCTGCTTCGTCGTGCGGCCGGCATTCATGATGAAGCGCTGTGATCCCAATGCTGCGCGGAGATCATAGCAGATACGGCAGATCGCGCTCGCGGCGACGCTCGATCAACGCATAGACGAGGTCAGCGCGGCGGACGAGCTCAGCGCGACACTCCTCCGAGTCGCGACCCTCGGCGAAGACCGTGCATACCGGTTGACCGGCGTGAAGCCGCGTGCCCGGGTTCGGAATATCGCGCCGATCGCCTCCATGCGACAGCCAGGGCCGCGTATCGCCGACGGTGGTTTCCCCTCGCGCGAATACCACAGCCTTGGCCGTGGTCCGCGCGCTGCCGCGCGCGCGCCAGAGATCGAAATCCGGGAGCACGCCGTCGCGGCAGGCCGCAGCGTGCATACCGAACACCGATACGGAATAGGCGCGCTCGACGAGCTCCATCGACGCGCACCAGCGCGGGTTCACTTCGATCGCATAGGGCGCGCCGCCTTTCACGACCAGGTCGATGCCGTTCACACCGACCAGTCCGTACTCCGCACACACGGCGGCGATCACCGCGCGCGCGGCGTCGAGGATGTCGTCGTCTTCGCCGACGGCCGTCAAGATGTTTCCGCAGTAGCGGAACCCGGAACTGCCGAACGCTTCGTCTCCGATCAACTGACGTGTGAAGCCGATCGGCACGGCCCGTCGGTCGGACGCGACGAACACGATCGAAGATGGCGCGCCGTCGATGAGTTCCTGGAAATACGACCCGGGCGGGATGGCCATCCCATTGCGCCATTCGCGGACGCCGTGGCCGCCGCCCGAGGCGTAGCGTTTCAGCAGCCAACGACGCTGGGGACTGGGGACTGGGGGCTGGGGACTGGGAACTGGGGACTGGGGAGATCGCCGACGGCCTTCAGGAGGTTGCTCAGACACCTCGGGTGACGCCAGGCCGTGCCGCCGAAGCATCTGCGACAACCATTTCGGATCACGAACCCGGCGGAGGACCTCGCTCGAGTTCCCCCACAGCGCGCGACCTTCAGCGAGCACCTCGACGGCGTGTGGATGGTTCTCGAAGTTCGCGGCGTACGCGACCGCGTCACACGAGATCGTCTGTGCCTTTCGAGCGGCGCTGCCGGGCGAGAAGGTGTCGCCGAGCGACAGCGGGCGGACGGCGACATGTTGATCGAGATCGGCAAACGCGTCGATCGCGGTCACTTCGAAGCCTGCGTGCGCCGCTGACTCCGCCATGGCCCGGGTCGAGACGCCGGCGAGGACCAGTCTCATGCGAGACCCAGACGCGCGCGCGCGGCTGCTGGATCGACGACGTAGAGATGATCGAGCACCGTGCCGCGGGCGTGACGAATGCCGAGAGACTCCACGAGTGCCGCGGTCGTCCCGCCGGCGAGGCCATCCGCGATCAGCGCCGCACCCTGCGCCGCGGCCTTCGCGACGGTAGCGAAGCCGCTGAGACGTCCCACGGACAGGCCGCTCTTCAGCGCCACCAGGCGTGCCGCGAACGCGTCGCGCACGCTCTGGACCTCCGCCAGCCTGCCCGAGAGCAACACGTCGGGCACGGACGGTGCGATCGCCAGCAGCATCGCCACCGCCTTGACAGCGCTCTCGAGATACGCCTCCCGCGCGAGGCGACCTTGTGCCGTCTCCATGTTCACCACCGTGTCCGGGGCGGCCAGAGGCGTTCCGGCGATCGTTGCGGCGCCGCCGCCGAACAGCAGCCGCTTCGACACGGATCCGGCGAGGAAGGCGACCTCGCCGTCGAGCGCACCGGCGGCGCGCATGCCGAGCGGCCCTGACGAGCCGCCAAGACCGTCGACGATACGCCCGTTCTCGACGGCGATCGCGGCTGAAAACGCGCCGCCGAGCTCGAGCAGGATCAGGGACACGTCGAGTTCGCTGCATCCGCGGCGGCTGGCTGCTTCGTGCAGGGCGAGTGCGACGGCGCAGACCTTGTCGGCTGTGCCCATGTCGACGCGGTTGGCCTTCCGATGCGCAGGCACTGACGGCAGATGGACGACCCCCGGCGTGAGCACGACTGGCAAAGCGGAGGCTCGCAGCGCACGCATCAACCTTCGCAGTCCGCCGATGCCGCCGGTCTCGCCTTCCGGAGCGAGATACGCGAGCCGGAGATCGTCTTCGGTGAGATCTTGCGCACGAGTGAGCGGCAATCCGTACCCTGACGGACCGGCGACGAGATCGAGCGGTGCCGCGCGATTCGCGGCGTCGAGAATCTCGGTGATCACCGCCGGGTTTGCGAGCGCCTCGGCGGTCGGCAGCGTGCGATCGAGAAAAACCGAACCGTTGTCGAGGCCGCAGATGTCGACGCTAACCGTCCCGGGGTCGATGCCAATGACGCGAGGCATGCCGGAAGCGTGGGATTTCGAATCAGGAATAGATCATGAATTCGAGCAGATTGCCATCAGGATCCCGGACGTACACGCTCGACCCCGTCTTCTGACGGCCGCCGGGACGCGGCACCGGGCCGAGCTCGACCTTCGCTGCAGCGCGATCCAGCGTTGCTTTCAGCGACTCCGCCGTTCCATCCCAGACGAAACACAGATCGCCGCAGGGTGGCTTCGCGGCCGGCGCCCGCAGCGTGAACGACGTGTTCTGCCAGAGCGACGGCCGGTGGAAGTTGATCATCTGTGAACCGACGTACACGGACACGGCATTCGCCCCCTCGGCCACCTGAAACCCGAGTCCCTTGTAGAACGCGAGCATCGCCTCGACGTTCTGCATCGGCAGCGCGACGTGATCGAACCCGCTCACCTTGCCGGCCGGCTGAGCGCGCCGACGGCCGCTGCCGGTTGCCGCGTATCCAGCGACGACCGTTTTCACGAACGCGCGACGGGAGGAGTCCGTTGCCATGATGACGCTCCGTACGTGTGGGTCCGGCTAAAGCCGGACACTACCGCTGTGCGCGGACTCGAAACGCTATGAGGCGCGACGTGGTCGTGAAAAAGAAAACTCTGCGTTCTCCGCGTTCTCCGCGGTTGCTTTTCACCTCGCGAGTCCGGCTACGTCAGGCCGCTAGCGACGTCCGCAATCGTCTCCGCGTCGAGAACGAGATCGTTGCGCTCGAACAGTCTCGCGATGCATGCCTTGTGGATTTTCATCTTCAGGCCGCCGACGCCGAGCGCGCCGAAGGCGATGACCCCCTCTCGATCGGCGCCGTTGTCGGTGACCTCGACTCCTTCGATCCCGAGCGGCGGGACCGCGTTGACGTCGGCGACGGCGCGCAGGCCGGCCCGGCCCATCCACGCCTCGCGCGGCACGAGGCAGACGCCAGCGCCGCCGGCGTTGAGCAGTAGTTCGGCCCCTTCCAGCACCGATGCCGCCTGCGTGCGGTCGGCCATCGTGACAGGACGGACGCTGGCGCCGAAGCGCTGCCGGATCGCCTCCGCGACTGCGGCACCAGCCTCCGCCTTCCGCGACGTGACGACGACGCTGGCGCCCGCTTTGGCGAGCAGGCCTGCGGCTCGCATCCCGACCGGGCCGGTGCTCGCGGTGACGACCGCGCGGCGGCTGGAGATTTCGCCGGTCGCGCGCAGCTTCGCGACCGCGGCGACGGCGGTGGTGTTCGCGCCGTTCGAGTCGAGCATCAGCGACACGCGCATCGGCCCGAAGAACGCCTTGCGCGCGGCGGCGAGCAGCCGCTCGCCTGCGGCGATGTCGGTGCCGCCGATGAAAATCGCCGTGTTGTGGAGATCCTTCGGACCGCGGGTGAAGATCGCGCCGTGCACGAGGTCGCGAACCGCGTCCTCGGTCACGGCGCCGTAGCTCAGGACCTGGTCAGCGCCGCCATCGAGCGCGACGATGCGGTCGAACGCGCTCGGGTGCGGCGAGCTGTCGAGATGGAGCAGCAGCCTGCGCAGCGCCACACCTACTTCGGGCTGTACGGATGTTTGGCGGTCTTCGAGCCGGCGAGCACCTCGTCGACCGAGGGCTTCTTGCCGAGCGCGCGTTGAATCGCCTCTTTCGTCGCCTGGTAGTTGTAGTCGTAGATCTTCTTGTCGTCGGCCGCTTCCCAGTGAATGAACACACCCGCCATGACGCAGTAGTCGTCCGCCCGGTCCTTCGGGATCACGCCGCTCTCGACCGAGTCGACGACCGCGCGCGCCACGGCCGCCTGCGCCGGTCCGAACATCTGCAACGCCTGCTTGGCGCCCTTGATCGTGACCTTGTTGAACAGCAGCGTGTCCGGCTTCGCCGGCAGATTCGGCGCGACGACCGCGAGCAGCGTCGTGAAGCCATCCTTGTTGTTCGTGAGCGCGTTGCAGAACGCGGTGCCTGCGGGGCCCGTCTTGGAACCGATCACCAGGTCGATGTGCGCGACTTCGTTGCCGTCGCCAACCAGGGACTCGCCGAGGAAAAAGTCGGCCATGTCGGACAACTCCCTTCAACGTAGCGCAGCCGTTTCAGGACTGCGCCCGCGGTCGAGGGCAGGCCTGAGCGCCTGCGCTACCGGAACCGCGAAGATGTGAAAAAACGCGTGCGAGCGAACGCCGGAGTATATCCCACTCACGCGTCGAGCACGTCGAGGCACCGGCGCAGACTGTCGATCGGATCGCGGCCCGGCGACGGGCGGTGCTCGTGGGCGATGTAGCCGGTGAACCCGAGCTCGGCGATCGTCTTCGCGACGAAGGCGTAGTTCAGCTCCTGTGTGTCGTCGAGCTCGTGGCGGCCGGGGACGCCAGCGGCGTGGAAGTGTGCGATGAGCGGGAAATATTTCCGGATGTTCGCGCAGACGTCGCCTTCCATGATCTGCACGTGATAGATGTCGAACAGAATCCTGACGCGCGGTGAATTGACCCGGCGACAGACGTCGGCGCCCCACTCGAGCCGGTCGAAGATGGCGTCGGCCCGGCCGAACTCCGGATCGAGGTACTTGCTG
>DATFXR010000845.1:0-12727 GCA_035315685.1 Vicinamibacterales bacterium
AGCGATGGTCGTAGTCATGGAAGAACGAGCGAGCGAAGCGCAGATCGAGCAGGTGGTGAAGCGCCTCGTCGAAATGGGAATGGACGTTCATCGATCCACCGGCGTGACGCGCACGGTGCTCGGCGCGGTCGGCCAGGGGCATCCCGATCCCGGCCTGATCGAGATGCTCGATGGCGTCCACGAGGTCCTGCGCATCACCTCGCCGTACAAGCTGGCGAGCCGCACCTTCAAGCAGGAGCCGACGGTGATCACGGTCGGCGACGTGCGCATCGGCGGCGACGAGGTGATCGTGATGGCGGGCCCCTGCTCGGCCGAAAGCGAGCCGCAGGTGCGCGCGGCCGCGGCGGCGGTGCGCCGCGCCGGCGCAAAAGTCTTTCGCGGCGGCGCCTTCAAGCCACGCAGCTCGCCGTACAGCTTTCAGGGCCTCGGCGAAGAAGGTCTGCGCCTGCTGCGCGACGCGGCCCGCGCCGAAAACCTCGTGCTGGTCACCGAGGTCATGGATCTCAGCCAGATCGAGCTGATCGATCAGTATGCCGAGATCTTCCAGGTCGGCGCCCGCAACATGCAGAACTTCACGCTGCTGCGCGAGCTCGGTCACACCCGCAAGCCGGTCCTGCTGAAGCGCGGCATCTCGGCGACGATCGAAGAGTGGCTCCTGTCGGCCGAGTACGTGCTGAGCGGCGGCAACGGCGACGTGATCCTCTGCGAGCGCGGCATCCGCACGTTCGAGACGGCGACGCGCAACACGTTCGATATCTCGGCGATCCCGGTGGTCAAGAAGCTCAGTCACCTGCCGATCATCGCCGACCCGAGCCACGGCGCCGGACGCCGCGACATGGTCGCGCCGATGGCTCGCGCCGCGGTCGCGGCAGGCGCGGACGGGTTGATCATCGAGGTCCATTGCGATCCGGATCACGCGCTCAGCGACGGCGCGCAATCGATGTTCCCCTCGCAGTTCGACCGGCTGATGGCGGAGCTGCGGATCATCGCGCCGGCGATTGGACGATCCATCTGTCTCGAGCCCGTTGCTCGCCGCGGATGGGGAGCGTGACGGGACTCGGGGCTGGGGGCTAGGGGCCAGCTGATGGCGAAGGAACTTCCAGTCATCCAGCCGAACCAGCGGCCGGCGGCGCAGACGCCGATCTTCGAGAAAATCGGTATCGTCGGCCTGGGTCTGATCGGTGGGTCGATTGCGCTGAAGGCCCGCGAGCTGTGGCCGACCTCCCTGGTCATCGCCGTCGACAACAAGGACGTGCTCGAGGCGGCGATGCGGCTGCACGCGATCGACGTCGCCGCCGACGATCTGATCGTGCTCGCGGAAGCGGACGTCGTCATCCTCGCGGCGCCGGTGAGGCAGAACCTGGCGCTTCTCGCGGAGCTCGACGAGCACGTGCGTCAGCCGGCCGTCGTCACCGACACCGGCAGCACCAAACGGGCGATCGTCGCGGCGGCGGCGAGCCTGCCGCCGCGATTCACGTTCATCGGCGGCCACCCGTTCGCCGGTGCCGCGCACGGCGGTCTCGAGCACGCGCGGCCCGATCTCTTCGCCGGCCGCCCGTGGCTGCTCACGCCGGTGGCACGGCGCGCCGGGCCGCCCGATCTCACCGGCGATGCGGTCGACAAGCTCACGACGTTCATACGGGCGCTGGGCGGCGAGCCGCGAATCGTTTCGGCCGATTCGCACGATCGAGTGCTCGCGTTTCTCAGTCATCTGCCGCAGCTCACCGCGAGCGCGCTGATGCAGGTGGTCGGCGATGCGGTCGGCCACGATGGTCTCGCACTCGCAGGCCGCGGGCTCGCCGACACGACGCGCCTCGCCTCGAGCCCGGCCGACATCTGGCGCGATATCGCCGCCACCAACGCCGACGAGATCGGACCTGCGCTCGATGCATTGATCGCGGTACTGAAGGATCTGCGCGCAGACCTGCGAGAAGGTGAACGGCTCGAGGAGATCTTCATCGAAGCCGCACGGTGGCGGGCTGCGCTGCGGCATTCCGGCAATTAAGAATTAGCAACTAAGAATTAAGACTTCGTTGTCACGGCGAAACTCGAAGTTGCATCGCAGCGAGTCGACGAATTCTTAATTCTTAATTCTTAATTCTAAATTCTTAATTAACGCCGCTCTGGCGGATCAGCAGCGAGCGATCTGGCCAACCCTTCATTCCGCACGATCCCCCGGTTCAGCGTCACGAGCTCCGGCTGGCGTGCGAGGAGGTCGAGGATGTCTTTGGTGGTGAACGCGGGATTGGCGGGATAGAGCGCCTCGTAGATCCGCGTGACCAGCTCGAAATCTGCCGGCTCGTCCACCGTCCAGCGAAGATGCGAAAGGTCCACGTCGCTGGCGACGCCGCGGACGCGGAAGCGATCACGCTGCCGGTTGATGAACTGGGTGACGTGTTCGCGGTCCGATGGCCGCGTCGCCTCCGTCCACGCCGCCTCGAGCGCGCTGAACCGCATCACCTCGACGTCGAGACCGTCAGGGAACGACGGCTCGGCACCCGAGTAGTCGAGCGACTCGTCCACGCACGCCGCGACGACCCGATCAATCAGGTCGGGATCGGCGAGCGGGCAATCGCCGGTCAGTCGGACGACGTGCTGCGGCCGGAACGGCAAAGCCGCCCGATAGAAGCGGTCGAGCACGTCGTTGAGACTGCCCCGGTAGCAGCGCACGCCGGCCGCCGCGCACAGTTCGGCGATCGCGCTGTCGTCGGGATCGCTGCTCGTCGCCACGACCAGCGCGTCGAGCGTGCGAGCGCGCCGCACGCGATCGAGCTGATGCAGCAGCATCGGCCTGCCGAGGATCGACTTCAACACCTTCCGCGGCAATCGCGACGAGGAGACGCGGGCCTGAAGAATGGCGAGGACTGCGGTCGCTGACGGCGGCGTCATTCGTAGCGCAGCGCCACCATCGGATCGACACCGGCGGCGCGCCGCGCCGGCAGATAACCCGCGAGCGCCGACACGATGATCATGACGCCGGTCGCAACGGCGATCGCCGCCGGATCGGTCGCGGCGAGGCCGAAGAGGAGCGTCGTGACCAGGCGGCCGGCCGCGAGCGCGCCAACGAGGCCAATCGCGATGCCGACGGCGACCATCCTCATCGATTCTTTCATCACCAACCCGACGACGTCGAGGCGCCGCGCGCCGAGCGCCATGCGGACGCCGATCTCGTTGGTCCGCCGCGCGACGCTGTACGACATCAGGCCGAACAAGCCAATCGACGCCAGCAGCAGCGCCAGCACGCCGAACAGCAGGTACGCCTGCGCGAACAGCCGCTCCTGCGCGAGCCGCCCCTCGACCGCTTCGGCTTGCGTCGTCATGCTGACGATCGGCACGTTCGGATCGACGCGGCGAACCGCGTCGCGAACCGTGTTGACGAGCGCGGCCGGATCCGCCGCCGTCCGGACCTCGAACGACACACCGGGGCAGCATCGCTGGCGCAGCGGAAAGTACATCGTCGGGGGCGCGGCATCGCGAACGCTGTTGTACTTGATGTCGCGGACGATGCCGACGATCTCGATCTGGGTGCGGTTCTCGGTGAGGTTTCCGAATCGCCTGCCGATCGGATCCTCGGCGGCGGCAAAGTACGCACGCGCGGCCGCTTCGTTGATGACGGCCACCCGTGGCGCCTTGTCGTCGTCACGATCCGTGAACGTTCGCCCGCGCAGCGTGCGGATGCCGAGCGTCGCGAAGAAACTGGGCGACACCGTCATCTGGTACATGCTGTTGCCGCGCAATCGGGTGGACTCGCCTCGTGACGCGCTGCCGCTGTACTGATGTCCTTCGATGAAGATGTCGCTCGAGCTGACGCCGCCGCTCAGCAGCGGCGGCTGCGAGAAGCCGACCGCCTTCACCCCGGGCAGCGTGGCGAGGCGCTGCTCGAGTTCGGCGTAGTACGACGCCGTGTGCGCTTTGTCGTAGCGGGCGAGCACCGGCGAGACGCGGAACAGCATCAGGTTCATCGTGTCGAACCCGACGTCGACGCTGCGCAGGTTACGAAGCGTGGTCAGGAAGAGCCCTGCACCGACGAGCAGCACGAGCGACAGCGCCACCTGCACGATCAGCAGCGCCCTCGACAACCGGGTCCGCCCACCGGTCGAGGTGCGGCTGGTGTCCTTCAGCGCGGAGCTGACGTCGAGCGCTGTCGCGCGCAAGGCGGGGACGAGGCCGAACAGTAACCCGGTTGCGAACGTGAGCGCTGCAACGAACGCGAACAGGCGCCAGTCGAACGGCGCGGTCGCGGCGGGCAGCGGCAGCAGCTGGCGGCTCCAGTGGCCGACGATCGCACCCGCCACCCCGCCGACGGCGGCGAGCAGCGTGCTCTCAGTGAGCAACTGCCGGACCAGCCGCCACCGCGACGCGCCGAGCGAGAGCCGCACCGAGATCTCCTTCCGCCGCGCGGCGGCGCGCGAGAGCAGCAGGTTGGCGACGTTCGCGCAGACGATCAACAGCAGAACGAGGACAACCGCGCTCAAGAGCGTGACCGACTGGAGATCGCGCGTGCCCGCATCGTAGATACCGCGCCGCGCCGGTTCGATGCGCAGATGTGGAACCGCCGTTCGATCGCGGTTGCGCGAGATCGCGCGATCGGCATCGGTCAACGACGCGACAGAGGAGGTCCATCCGGCCCGCGCGGTCTGCTGAAACACGCCGTCCAGGCTGCCCTCGACCTGCTGTGCGGTGACCCCCGGCCTGAGGCGTCCCACGACCTGCAGCCACCAGGTCGTCGGCTTCTGCAGCCTGCCGGAGTCGTCCATGCGCGAGTCCAGCACGACCGGCACCGTGATGTCCGGGGCCTTGCCGAGCGCCTGCTGAATCCCGCTGAACCACGACGGCGTGACTCCGACGATGGTGACCGGCGTGTCCGAGAGCTGCACCACCGTACCGAGCGCCGATGGGCTGCCTCCGAAGCGCCGCTTCCACAACCCTTCGCTGATGACGCCGACCGGTGGCGCGCCCGCCTGGTCGTCGTCGGGATTGAGGACGCGTCCGACGAGCGCGGGGACGCCGAGGACGCGGTAGAAATTGCCAGCGGCGACGTATACCGACACGATCTCGGCGCTGCCGCCGATGACGATGTTGGCCTGGCTCTGCGGTGCGCCGGCCGCGACGTCGACCAGCGTCGAGCGACTGCTGTCGCGAAGCGTTGCGAACATCGGATAGGAAAACGTCGCGCGGATGTCGCGACCCGCCTGGTCCATGCCCGACGATCCGTAGTCGCTGAAGTCGTTGCCCATGTCGTTCTTGCCGACCCACTTCACCCGCACCAGCGTGTCGGGGTGGTCGACGGGGATCGCCGTGAAGAGCAGGCCGTTGACCGCACCGAACAGCGCGGTGTTCGCTCCGATGCCCAGCGCGATCGACAGCACGACGACGAGCGTCCAGCCTTTGCTTTGAAGGAGGAGCCGCAGAGCCTGTCGCAGATCCTGAAGCATGGAGATCTCCGACCGAATTGAGGCGTAGGGCGGCCTTTCAGGCCGCCCGCGGCGGCCGCCCTGAAAGGGCGGCCTACCACGGATTCATCGTGCGACTCATTGCGTCGCGGCCGGCACGAGCGTCACGACGGTCATCCGGTCCGACGGGAAGTACTTCTTGAACGTCTCCTGCAGCACCTGCGGCGTGACGGCGTCGATGCGCTTCGGCCGGCTGAGAATCTCGCCGGGATCGCGGTTGTAGGTCTGGATCGTCTGGAGCCGGCCGAGCCAGTAGTCGTTGGTCCTCAGCGCCGTCTCGTAGCCTCGCCGCGCCGATTCCTTCGCGCGGTTGGTCAAATCCGCCGACGGACCCTCTTTCTGCAGCCGCGCGATCTCCTGCATCGCGCGATCGATCATCGTGTCGAGATTCTTCGGGTCGGCGCCGAATCGAATCTGGATGTGGCCTTCGCCTTTCTGTGGCAGCGGCTGCGACAGGCCGACGCTGACCGTGTAGGTCTGACCGAGCTCCTCGCGGAGAATGTCGCGCAACGCGATGTCGAGCACGGTGTTCGCCGCGATCACGAATTCCTGTTCCTGGGGATCGATCGACGGGTCGGCGAAAAAGCTGAGCACCGACTGCCCGCGTGGCTCACGCCCCGCTTCGACCTTCTCCTTGACGATCGTCGACGGGAAGTGGAGCCCGACGTCTTTGAAGCTCGACGCCTTCTGGCCGGTCGAGGGCAGCGTTCCGATGTACTGCGTGAGCAGCGGGATCGCGTCGTCCAGCTTGAAGGCGCCGACCATGAAGAAGGTGAAGTCGGCGGCGTTCGCGAAGCGCGCGCGGTAGAAGGCGATCATCCGGTCACGTTTGAGCGTGGCCACTCGTTCCGGCGTGAGCGGCTGCGACGTGTAGTGATCGGACGTGTTCACCTGCGACAGCTTCTCGCCGAAGATCTGCTGCGGCGACCGGCCGCGGTTGGCCACCGCCGCGTCGAGCTGCTTCTTGAGCAGCGCGAACGACTCCTCATCGTCGCCCGGAGCGGTCACGTCCTGGTAGAGCAGCTGTAACGCGGTTTCGAGCTGTGCCGGCGGCGCGCTGCCGGAGACGCCATGTGACGAGAGCGAGATGAACGGCCGCGCCACCACCAGCTTGCCGGTGAGCACCTTCTGGAGATCGGTCGCCTTCAGACCGCCCACGCCCGCTTCGCTGACCAGCGCGGTCGCCATCGAGGCATCGAGGAACTCGTCGGGCGGCGCGAGCGACGCACCGCCCATGGCGTTGAGCGAGAACAGAATCTGGTCGTTCTTGAAGTCGGTCGGTTTCAGCCACGCCTCCACGCCGTTCGCGAACTTCACGATCGTGACGCCGACGTCGTCGATCGCCCGGCGCGACGCCACGGCACCGCCGCCCGGCGCCTTTTCCATCAGCCCGCGGGTCGCGCTCGTATCGGTCCATGGCGTCACGCGCGTGTTGGCCGCCGTGGCGATCGCCGCCTGCAGCTCGGCGTCGGTCGGCACTTTCACGCCGTTCTTCTGCGGCATGGTCGCGAGGATCACGCGGCTGTCGTCCTTGAGCAGGGAGCGCGCCAGGCTCGAGGTGTCGGCGTCGGTGATCGTCGGCAGCAGCTGCTGCACCAGCTGGTACTCGTACTCGATGCCCGGGCTCGGCTCGCCGTTGAGGAAATAGCTGATGTACTCCTGCGCGAACGATCCGCTCTCGGTCTTGTCGCGGTCGGTGTACGCGTGCTCGTAGAACGCCTTCATCCAGGCCTTGGCGCGATCGATCTCCGACGCGCCGAAGCCGAACTCCTTCACGCGCATCGCCTCGGTGGTGAGCACCCCGATGCCGTCCTCCAGCCTGCCGTCCTGCACCGTGGCCTGCATGTCGAAGGTGGCGACGTCTTTGCTCAGGGAGCTGTTGCCGGCACCGGCGCTGAGGAACTTTGCATCGGGTTTGCGTTCGAGCTCGCCGAACCGCTCGTCCATGATGTGATCGACGATCCGCGCGACCAGGTCGCGGCGATAGTCGCCCACTTTCTGCTCGTCCTCGCGCGGCCGTTTGCGGACGATGCTCACACTCGATCGGGTGACCTCCGGATCGGCAACGACGCTGACCAGCGTCTGCTGATGGAGCGGTACCTTGCGATCGGGCGGTTGTGCGGCGGGCGCGCGCGCGGTCAGCGGCGTAAACGTCGTCCGGATCGTCTGCTCGATCTGCTGCGGATCGGTGTCCCCGACGGCGATCACGGCGATGCGGTCCGGCCGATACCAGGTGTCGTAGAACGCGCGCAGGCGCTCGGGCGGCGCAGTGCGGAGGATCTCCGGCTTGCCGATCGGCAGCCGCTCGGCGTAGCGGGACTGATAGAAGAGGATCGGCAACTGCTTGTCGCGAATTCGTGATCCCGCGCCGAGACCGCCGCGCCACTCTTCGATGACGACACCGCGCTCTTTGTCGATCTCCTCCTTGGTCAGGGAGAGCCCGCCGGCGAAATCGGCGAGGGCGGTAACCGCCTTCTGCACGACTTCGGGCTGATCGCTCGGCACGTCGAGCATGTAGACCGTTTCGTCGAAGCTGGTGTAGGCATTGACGTGCGGACCGAGACGCGCGCCGATCGACTCGAAGTACGACACCAGTTCCCCGGGTTTGAAGTGCGCGCTGCCGTTGAACGCCATGTGCTCGATGAGGTGCGCGAGACCCTGCTGATCGTCGGCCTCGAAGAGCGATCCCGCCTTCACGGCGAGCCGGAGCGACAGCCGCTTCGCGGGCCGTCCGTTCTGCCGGATGAAGTACTTCAGTCCGTTCGGCAGAGTCGCGGTCTTGACTGCGCGGTCGAACGGGATGGTCTGCTGGAGATCGACGGTCTGTGCGACCAGGCCGGCGACGGCGAGCAGCGTGACGGAGGAGAGAACGAGAAGGTGCTTCTTCATATGCGATCGATCCATCCGTCGTCGTGTCCGGCTTCAGCCGGACGCAATCGGCTGGCCTGCTGGGTCCGCCTGAAGGCGGACACTACGTACGGGTACTGTTCACTGATCGGTGGTCTTTTTCTCCGAGATCGTATAGATGACGCGTCGCCCGTCAGGCGAGATGTGCGGCGCGGACACCTGGACCAGATCGATCGCGTCGTCGACGGTCAACACACGCTTCGCCTGCGCGCGTGGTGACGAGCTCGATACGGCAAGGATCAGCCACGAAGCCACGAAGGCACGAAGGAAAGAGAGAGAGATCCGTCTTCGTGTCTTCGTGTCTTCGTGGCGTGCGCGATCGATCGGGAACATGCCGCCTCCAGAGTTGGCGAAGATCGTAGCACTATAATTTCAAGATGGACAAAGACTTCGAGGCGGTGATCCTCAGCGCGTGCCGCACGCCGATCGGTGCGTTTGGCGGCGCGTTCAAGGACGTGAGCGCCGTCGATCTCGGCGCCGTCGTCATTCGTGAAGCGATCGCGCGGGCGGGCGTGCAGCCGGCCGCCATCGGCGACGTCGTGATGGGCTGCGTGCTGCAGGCGGGCGCCGGGATGAACGTCGCCCGGCAGGCCGCGCTCGCAGCTGGCATCCCGGTCGAAGTACCGGGCGAGACGGTGAATCGAGTGTGCGGATCCGGGATGCAGGCCGTCGTGCATGCGGTCGAGGCGATTCGCGTCGGCTACGTCGACACGGTGATCGGCGGTGGAACCGAGTCGATGTCGAACGCGCCGTATCTGCTGCAGGGCGCGCGCTGGGGTTACCGGATGGGGAACGCGGAGGCCGTCGACTCGATGCTGCTCGAGGGTCTCACCTGCGCGATGGGGCAGTGCCACATGGGCATCACGGCGGAGGAGGTTGCAGAGCGCTACCACGTGTCGCGCGCGGATCAGGACGTCTTCGCGGCGGGGAGTCAGGAGCGCGCCGTCAGCGCGATAGCCAGCCAGCAATTCAAGGAAGAAATCGTTCCGGTTGCGGTGGCGCGGAAAAAAGGCGATCCAGTCATCGTTGACACCGACGAGTACCCGCGCGCCGGCACCACGGTCGAGAAGCTCGCCGCACTGAAGCCGGCGTTCAAGCCGGACGGCACTGTCACCGCTGGCAATGCCTCCGGCATCAACGACGGCGCGGCGGCGCTGGTCGTCTCGACGCTGCGCAAGGCGCAGGAGATTGGCCGCCAGCCGCTGGCGCGGATCCTCGCGTACGTGTCTACCGGCGTTGACCCGATGATCATGGGGATGGGGCCGGTGCCGGCGGTTCGCAAGGTGGTCGAGCGCGCCGGCCTGAAACTCGATCAGATCGATCTCTTCGAGCTGAACGAAGCCTTCGCGGCACAGTCGCTCGCGGCGGTGCGCGAGCTCGGACTCGATCCGGCCCGGGTGAACGTCCACGGCGGTGCGATTGCGCTCGGCCATCCGATTGGCGCCAGCGGCGCGCGGGTGTTGACCACCCTCATCTACGCGCTGCGCGCGCGCAAGAAGAAGTACGGCGTCGCATCTCTGTGCATTGGCGGCGGCATGGGGATCGCCATGGCCATCGAGAATCTGGACGCCGGCAATTAGGAATTCGGAATTTGGAATGTGGAATTCGTGATCGAGATCGCGCGCGCCGTGCTGGACGAGGTAGTCGCGCACGCGCGCGCAGCCGCGCCCGGCGAGTGCTGCGGTCTGCTGGTTGGTCGGGCAGACGCGATCGTCGACGCGGTCCGCGCGGCCAATATCGCTGACGATCCAGTCAGGCGTTTTGTCGTCGATCCGAAGGATCACATCGACGGCCGGCGACAGGCGCGCACTCGCGGCCTCGCCGTCGTCGGCTTCTATCACTCGCATCCCGTGTCCCCGGCTGAGCCATCGACGACGGACGTGGCAGAGGCGGGCTACGCCGATCACCTGCACCTGATCGTCAGCCTGTCGGGGAATGCACCCGGGATCGCGGTGTTTCGCCTTGAAAGCGGGAACTTTCGCGCGGTGCCGTTCGTCACAGTCGGCTAATGCTGCGCAGGCCAATCGGGATCGTTGGGGTGTGCCTCGCGATATGTGCGCCGAGCGTCGCCGCGCAGGATCCGCAGCCCGAGCAGCCGCCGCCGCCCGTCGTCCAGACGATCGCGATCGCCGGGACGAAGGAGATCTCAGAGTCCACCATTCGCGCCGAGCTGCGCCTGCGCGAAGGTGACCCGCTGCCGGCGCCGGCCGACGAAATCGGCCGCCGCCTCGAAGATCTGTATCGGCGCCAGGACTACAGCTTCGCGCGCGTGACCACGACATTCGATGCCTCGACCGGCGCGCTCGCGATTACCGTCGACGAAGGCGTCATCGGCGGCGTGGAGTTCGAGGGTGTCGACGAGCATCTCGCGCGCTCGTTCGCACAGGAGTTCGCGCTGCGGGCCGGCGACGTCTTCAACCGCAAGCGCGCTCGGCAGGCGCTCGATGTCCTCCTCGAGCAGACGCGCGGGGCCGTTCGGCCCGCCCGGTTGTATTCGCGCCACGCCACGCCGCCGGACGATCTCTCGCGCCGGCGGAGCACGTTCGACCTCGTCGACCGCGCCGGCGAGCGGATGCTCCTCGTCGGTCTGCGCGAACCGCTCGGCCGGTTCCACCTCCTGCCCGACTTCGGCGAGCGTGAAGACTGGTTCTCCCCGGTTGACGGGTTCGCGCCCTCGCTCGGCATGGGCATCGCGGTGTTCGACCATACGTCGTTCAACCACACGTTCATCGCCGGCCACGTGTCGTACAAGTTCGCGTCGGAGCGCGCCGGCTATTCGCTCGGCCTCGAGCGGCCGCTGTTCGGCCGTCCGAAAGTGATCCTCGGCGCCGAGCTGTACGACCTGACGGCGACCGACGATCAGTGGCAGGTCTCGTCGTTCGAGCAGAGCCTGGCCGCGTTCGCGATTCGCAGCTCGTTCCGCGACTACTATCGCCGGCGCGGCTCGCAGGTGAATGCCGCAGTCCGGGTGCACCCGCAGATCGAGGCGCTCATCACCTGGCGCAGCGAGCAGCAGGATCCGCTGGTGACGAGAACCGACTTCAGCCTGTGGAACAGCGACGAACTGTTCCCGCCGAACCGCCTCGCGGCACCCGGCCGGCTGAACGCGCTGATTGTCGGCGCGTCGGCAAGCAGCAGTCGATTCGACCGTGAGTCGCTCGAGTCGTCGTATCAGAGGCATCAGCTCGAGGAGCCGTTCGGCCAGCGCCTCAGTCGGCTCGACAGCGGTCGCGATCCTCAGCCGATCTGGCGCGTCGACTGGTCGTCGGAGATTTCCGACGCGAGTGCATTCTCGAGCGACTTCGATTTTCAGCGTCACATCGTCACGGGGCGGGTGCGGATGGCGGCCGGCGAATTCCAGACCGTCGGTGCGCGCGCGATCGGCGGCTGGTCCGGTGGCGTGCTGCCGCCGCAGCGCCTGTTTTCGGTCGGCGGCATCGGATCGGTCCACGGCTACGAGTTCAAGGCGGAAAGCGGCAATTCAATGGCGCTCCTCAACCTCGAGTACGAGGTCGGCTGGCGCAGAGGCTTGAGAGGCGTCGCTTTCTTCGACACCGGCCGTGCGTCGCCGACCGGCATCGACGCGCCGTGGCTCAAAGGCGTCGGGTGGGGGATCGCCGTCGACGACATCCGCGTCGACTTCGGCTACCGGCTGGACGACGTGCCGAGCTCACTCCAGGTGTTGTTTCGTTTCAGCCGCACGTTCTGAGGTGGGACACTCCGCGCGCTCGTCCCTGCTGCTCGTGGCGGCCGCTTGGCTGGCCTCCTCGGTGCCGGCATGGGCGCTCGACGTCGAAGTCAAGGCCGTCCGCACGCCAGGCCGGGCGGTCAACGCGTCGATCGAGCTGCGCGACGTGATTCCCGACCGGTTCAAGAAGACCCTCGACGAGGGCGGCGTGCTCCACCTGCGGATACAGGCGGAGCTCTGGGAGGCGCGACCGGTGTGGGATCGCCTGGTCTATCCGGCCATCGTGCGCGTGTTCCGCTTTACCCGCGGCGCCGGCCGGAGCCTGTCGATGACCGACCAGAGCGGCGTCGTGACGACGACGCAGGAAGCGCCGCGCGCGATGCCGATCGACGTGGCGCTCGGCGATCCGTCGCGCGTGGCGGCGTCGGAACGCTACTACGTGCACATCATTGCGACGCTCGGCACGCTCGCAGAACGCGAGGTCGACGACGTCGGCGATGCGGTGTTCGGACGCCCGTCAGAGACCGGTAGTCTCGCCTCGTTCGGGCGGCTCGTGTTTCGAACGGTGCTGCAGATCAGCGACTACCTGCAGAGCGTCACGGCGGAGACCAGGAGCCGGAAGCTCGCCGGCGCCGACATCATTCGTCCCTGAGCGCGACCAGCGGATCGACGCGGCTCG
>DATFXR010000846.1:0-11864 GCA_035315685.1 Vicinamibacterales bacterium
CGAAAAACGAAAGAAGCTGATCGCAAACGGTCTCCCCGACGCGCTCGATCTGCTGATCGTCTGCATCGAAGCAGGCATGGGTCTCGATCAGGGGGTCGCCAAAGCGGCCGAGGAGCTGGCCGTCTCGCACCCGCCCCTTGCCGAGGAGCTCGCCCACATCACCACCGAGATTCGCGCCGGCAAGCCGCGGATGGAGGCGTTCAAGAATTTCGCTGAGCGCACGAAAGTCGATGACGTGCGCGCGCTCGTGTCGATCCTCGTGCAGACCGATCGCTTCGGCACCAGCGTCTCCCAGGCGCTTCGCACGCAGGCAGAGGTGAGCCGGACGATGCGCCGGCAGCGCGCCGAGGAGCGCGCCCAGAAACTCGGCGTCAAGCTCGTGTTCCCGCTCGTGTTCTTTCTGTTCCCCGCTATGTACGTCGTCACGCTCGGGCCGGCCGTCATCAAGTTCGTGAGGTTCTTTGCCGGAAGATAACCCGCCTCATGCACATCCAAGAAAAGGAACGCACATGACCACCATCGCTCTCGTTGTTGCCGCAATCATCGTTGGCATCCTGTACATGCAGCGTCGCAGTGCCCGCCTCAGCCAGGAGGACTAAACGGGTGCAGGGCAGCGCCGCAGACGGCTGGAGCCCCAGGCGCACAGCCTGGGGCTGCGTGCCTTCATGACCTAGCCGAGATGACTGATATGACTTCCGATCGCCCGAGCACGACCACTGTTCCGACGGTGCTGCCGCATCCATCGGCGCCACTTTCCCTCGAGGACACCGGCCTCTCGCTCGACCTCCTGCTTCAGCTCACGCTGAAGCACATGCACTTTGCGGGCGAGCTGACCGGCGCCGAGCTCGCGCGACGCCTCGGGCTGCGGTTCACGGCCATCCAGCCGGCCGTGCAGGCGTTGAAAGCGCAGCACCAGATCGAAATCGTCGGCGGCTCGATGATCGGGCCCGCGTCGTACCGGTATCGAATCACCGATACGGGACGGACACGCGTGACCATCTTTCTCGAGCACAACCAGTACGTCGGCTTCGCGCCGGTCCCGCTGGCGCGCTATACCGACTACCTGAAGCAGTGGAGGACGGCGGCGCCACGCAGTGCGACCCGCACTCGCGTGCGCGAAGCCTTTCACCATCTGGTTCTCGGACAGCCGGTGCTCGACCAGCTTGGCCCGGCGATCAACGCCGGCCACTCACTGTTCGTCTACGGGCCACCCGGCAACGGCAAGTCGGTGATCTCGCAGGCGATTCGCAATCTGCTCGACGGCGATATCGCGATTCCGCACGCGCTCGAGGTCGAAGGTCAGATCGTGCGGCTGTTCGACCCGGTGAACCACGACGTGCTGCCGTTGCCCGAAGGCGACGGCCTCGCCGACGAGGCCGCCGCGGACCGCCGCTGGATGCGGTGCCGGCGGCCGCTCGTGACCGTGGGCGGCGAGCTGACGCTCGATTCGCTCGAGTTGAGTTACAACGCGACGTCCGGCTTCTACCAGGCGCCGGTTCAGGCCGCCGCCAACGGCGGCGTGCTGGTAATCGACGACTTCGGCCGTCAGCGCATGGAGCCGCGCGAGTTCCTCAACCGTTGGATCGTACCGCTCGAGAGCCGCATCGACTTCCTGACGCTGCAGACCGGCCAGAAGTTCGAGCTGCCGTTTGCGGTCCTGCTCGTCTTTGCGACGAACCTGCGGCCCTCGACGCTCGTCGACGAGGCGTTTCTCCGGCGCATTCATTACAAAGTGTTCGCTGAAAGCCCAACAGCCGAGGAATTCTGCGCGATCTTCGAGAGTTGCTGCGCCAGACGTGAACTTCCGTATGACCGCGCGGTCATCGAGCGGCTGCTCACCGATTATTTCCGCCCGCGCGCCATCCCGCTGCGTGGATGCCATCCCCGTGACCTGATCGATCAGGCGCTGTCACTCGCCGAATACCTCGGCGAGCCCCGGGTGCTGACGACGGCCCTGCTCGAAGCTGCGTGCGACGGCTACTTCGTGGACGACTCAGAGCCCGCGCCGACCTACGCGTGAGCAGATTGCGGTATCAGCGATGCGAACCCTTGCTGCCGGACTGACTGCCGTCGTAATCCTGTTGAGTGGGGCCGCAGGGCCCCACTCGGCCTTCCTGCAGGCAGCCGGCGATCCGGCGCGCGGTTCGTTGTCGGTACGGATCACGTCCCCGCTTGGCCGCACCGGTCAGCCGGGCGCGGTCCGCATCGTTGCCCACGTATCGCACCCGTCGAATGTCGCGCTCGCGTCGGTTAAGTTCTATGTGAACGACGTGCTGGCCGGCGATCGCGCCGGCGATCCGCCGTACGCGGTCGAGTGGACGGACGTCAACCCGTTCGAGCCGACGCGCATCCGCGTCGAAGCCAGCGACGCGGTCGGGAACAGCGCCGCCGACGCGATCGAGCTGGCACCGTTCGAGATCGTCGAAACCACGGGCGTCTCGCGTGTGTTGCTCGAGGCGACGGTCAAGGACAAGGCCGACCGGTTCGTCAACGGCCTGACCGCCGACTCCTTCCGCGTGCTGGAGGACGACCAGCCCCAGAGCATCGATCTGGTGAGCGTCGAGTCGCTGCCGGTGACCTACATCCTGCTCGTCGACGCCAGCCAGAGCATGCACCCGCGCATGGACTTCGTCCGCGCGGCCGCCGGCCGGCTCGCCGATTTCCTCCGTCCGGACGATCGCGTGATCGTGGCGCCGTTCTCCCGTTCGCTCGGACCGATCACCGGGCCAACAGCCGATCGTGAGACGATCGCCGGAGCGATTCAGGCGATTGCCGCCAAGGGCGGCACGGCGATTTCCGACGGTCTCATCGCGGCCTCGCGCCTCGTGACCGGGACCGACCGGCGCCACGTGCTCGTGCTCGTCACCGACGGGTACGACGAGAACAGCCAGTCGAAGATCGACGAGGCGCTGGCTGCCGCGCAATCGGCGCATGCGGCGGTGTACGTGATCGGCATCGGCGGCATCGCCGGCATTTCGCTGAAGGGAGAGCGTGCGCTCAGGCAGATCGCCGCGCAGACCGGCGGGCGTGTGTTCTTCCCGTCGCGCGAACGGGAACTGCCCTCGGTGCACGAGCTCGTCGCGGCGGACGTGCAGCAGCGCTACCTGATCACCTACTCGCCTTCCAATCAGACCGCTGACGGCGCCTGGCGGCGCATTGCCGTGCTCACCACCGATCCGTCGGATCGCGTTCGGACCCGAGCCGGCTACTTCGCGCCGAAGCCGCCGCCAGTGCGGCCGTCGCTCGAGTTCACGATCACGGCCGGCGCGCATGAGTACCCCGATCTCACTTCAGATGATCTGATCGTGACCGAGGACGGCGTCCCGCAGAAAGTTGACGTCTTCCAGGAAGCGGTGGCGCCGCTCTCGATCGTGCTCGCGCTCGACGCCAGCGGCAGCATGGCCAGAGCCTCCGAATCGGTCAAGGCGGCTGCGCTCTCGTTCGTCGACTCGCTCCGGCCGGAGGACGCTCTGAGCGTGCTGCTGTTCTCGGACACCGCGGCGTTCGTCCACGACCTCACGACCAATCGGAAGCAGACCAGGTCGGCGATCGAGGCCTACACGGCCCGCGGCGGCACCGCCCTCTACGATGCGCTCACCGATGCGTTGATGCGCCTGAAGAAAGCCGAGGGGAGGAAGGTGATCGTGCTGCTGTCAGACGGTCGCGACGAAGACAATCCGGGTACCGGCCCCGGCAGCGCGCGGACGGAGCACGATGTTTTCGCCGCGCTCGAGGACGCCGACACGATGATCTATCCGATCGGCCTCGGACCCAAGGTGGATCGCGGGCTGCTCGAAAAGCTCGCCGCGGAGTCTGGCGCCATTGCTTTCTTTCCGGACGATGTCTCGACGCTGCGCGCTGATTACGCGCGGGTCGTCGAAGACCTGCGGCGCCGCTACGTCGTCAGCTACACGTCCACGAACCCCGCGCGAGACGGCGGCTGGCGCCAGGTACAAATTGAGGCACGCCAGCCCGAAGTCACCGTCCGCGGTCGCGGCGGCTATTTCGCGCCAGAGCGGTAACGGAACAAGTAACTGGAGAGCTTCAGGGCAATCGACGATGAACCGAGGTGGCTACGGCAACGACGGGCTGATGGTTCTGGCGCCGATCGGAATCGGGATAGTCATCGCCGTGATGCTGTTCGGCGGGCTGGCCGAGGCGCTCGATGCGGCCAATGCGGTGCTGCATGAAATCGTTCACAAAACGGTGGAACTGGTAACCACGCGATGAGCATCCAAGTGGAGCAGCGCTAACGGTCGTTCGATGACACTGTCCGACATTCTTGGTCGCGGCGTTTCGATGGAGTGGTACGAGGGGGTCGCGCTCGTCCGTGCAGTGGCGACGAGTCTGCTCGCGACATCCAGCGAGGCGTCCATCAGAGCTCCCGAGCTGCACCAGATCGAAATTTCGGACATCGGCGACGTTCGCGTCACCGGCGGCACAATCATCGGCGAGTCGGTCCGCCACCTCGGTCAATTGCTGCAGGCGACGCTCGGGCACACCGACGTTCCTGTTCAACTCCGTCTCGTCATCGTCCAGGCGACGGCGCCGGCCCCGCCGTTCGCCTCGATCCGCGAGTTCGACGAAGCGCTCGCCTACTTCGAGCGCCCGGACCGCGCCAGGGTTCTGCAGGCCCTCTACGTGAGAGCGGCCGCGGCACCGCTTTCAGGTTTCGTACTGCCGCCGACACTCGACACGGTCGCACCTCTGCCCGCGGCAGACAAGCCCGCAGCGGCTCCACAACGTACAACGTCGAAAAGGAAAGCCGGCGCTCTGAGAATTGCGGCGGTCGTCCTGCTCGTTTCCGTTGCCGCCACGTGGTACATCGCGCGTCGCGGCATCGCAGCGGGAAGCCGCGACGCATCGGCGATCGCTCGGCAGGTATCCGATGCCGTCGGCGCAGCGACGCTATCAGGTCTATCGGCCGTGACTGAGCGCGCCGGTCTTGGACGTCTTGTGCCCGCCGACAAAGTACGCGCGAAGATTTCTGCGCTGCGGGAAACTCCGACCGCGAAGGCTTCGGGAAGGAAAACGACTCCGGCCCCGCCGCATTCGCCGGCAATGCCGATCGTCATGTTCGATCTCGCCACTCCTCGGGATCGGGCGACCGAGTCTTCACTCGCGAACGAGGAATCCGCGGCGTCGAGCGGCGTTGCGGCCGACGTGACCGAGGATCGCGGGAGGACTGTCTTTTCTGCCGGCTCCAATGGGGTGACGCCCCCGGTGGACGTCCGACAGCAGCTGCCGCGCGAGCTTCCTCCGAACATCCGGCGAGAGCAGCTCGCTCACGTGGAGTTGATCGTGTCCGAGGCCGGCACCGTGGAGTCCGTGAAGCTGATGGGACATCCCCGCAGCGTACGCGACTCGATGTTTCTGAGCGCGGTCAAAGCCTGGCACTTCCATCCCGCGATGAAGGACGGGCGGCCGGTCAGGTTCCGGAAGACCATTTGGATCTTGGCGGATTGACTCTCCGTTTCAAGTTTCGTACTGGCAGGATTCTGGGCCGCGAAAGACGGTTGTCTGGTCAGGCCAGGCTACCCGTCGTCAGGGCAGCTCGCGCCAGCCGGCACGAGTCTTCCTAAGTGCCTCGCGCTCGAACAATTAGACGTTCAGGGGCACGTCACGTCCTGGACGGCGAGGCGTTTGCTGACTGCATCGGGAATGGCCGGTTCAACGATAGGCCGTCTCGCGGCGGTCCTGCGCCACGGCCGCAACGCCGACGGCGGATGGGGCTATTACCCGGGCAAAGCGAGCCGGATCGAACCGACCTGCTGGGCGGCCCTCTGTCTCGCACGCGCAGAGACGCTGTCAGCGGGTTCATCTGACGCTGCGTTGCGATGGCTCGCGGCGCGTCAGCGTCCTGTCGGGTTGATCGACGATGCGACAGGGGAGCTGCCGAACATCGGCTTCAACGGTTTGGCGGTGCTCGCGGTCCGAAATGCAGACCTCTGGTCAAGCGGACGCGCAACGCGACTGATCGACGCGCTGGGCCGCACGAAGGGCGCGGCCGCGGAGGACGGAAAAGCGAGCCGACAGGACAATGCACTGCAAGGATGGTCCTGGATCGAAGGAACGTTCAGCTGGGTCGAACCTACGTCGTGGTGCCTGCTCGCGCTGAAGAGATCGCCAGCGCTGTTGCCGGCTCGCGAGCGCGCGGCCCGGATCGATGAGGCCGAGCGGCTGCTGCTGGATCGCGTCTGTCAGAGCGGTGGCTGGAACTACGGCAATTCGAACGTGCTCGGCAAGGAACTGAATGCGCACGTGCCGACCACCGCCCTGGCGCTCCTCGCGCTGCAGGATCGCCGGGATCATCCGTCGGCTCAGAAGAGTCTCGACTACCTCACGCGTCACCGGCTTGCCGAACCGGCGGGGATGGCGCTGTCGCTGACATCGATTTGCCTGCGCGTGTACGGCGTACCGGCGGCTGACGTCGACGAGCGGCTCGCGACAATCGCGGAGACGCACGCGTTCTTCAACAACCTGCACATCACGGCGATGGCGCTCTACTGCCTGACGGCAGAGGATCATGACGTCGACGACTTCCGGCTGTAGCGACGAAGCGCCGCGCGAGCAGCGGCGTCGCGGCCTCGATATCAGTACCGGCGTCCGGCTGTCACGGCGCGCCTTTCTCGTCGGTCTCCCGCTCGCCGCGGCTGTCGCCGCCTGGCAGCGTCCGCCGTACCGCAAAGAAGATTTCGTCCTTCCGGCACGTTCACCGGTGGCGCTGCTGCCGGCGCGCGGATACGACGCCGACTTCGCGGACGTCATCGGTCGCGGCCTGGCGATGTTCGACCTCGACGTTCGCGGCAAGCGCGTGTTCCTCAAGCCGAACCTCGTCGAGTACGAGGCCGGAACAGTCATCAACACGAACCCGCACGTCGTCGCCGGCGCCGTCGAGGCGTTCCTGCGCGCGGGTGCCCGCGAAGTCGTCGTCGGCGAGGGACCCGGTCACCGTCGCGACATCGAGTACCTGCTCACCGCCACCGGGTTATCCGATGTCCTCGCCGACCTGCGCGTCCGGTTCGCCGATTTGAACCATGACGACGTCGCACGTGTGAAGCTGGCGAGCCGCTTCACGGGGCTGACCGAGATGTGGCTGCCGGTCGAACTCGTGAAGTCCGACGTCATCGTCTCGATGCCGAAGTTGAAGACACACCACTGGGCGGGCCTGACGGCGAGCATGAAGAACTTCTTCGGAGTCGTGCCCGGCGCGGTGTACGGCTGGCCGAAGAATCTGCTGCACGTCAAAGGCATCCCGAACTCGATCGTCGATCTGAACGCGACGATCCGGCCGCACTTCACCATCGTCGACGGTGTGACCGCGATGGAGGGCGACGGCCCGATCATGGGCCGCCCGCGCGCGCTCGGCATGCTGGCGATGGGGACGGATCTCGTCGCCGTCGACGCGACGTGCGCTCGCGTCATCGGTCTCGATCCGTCGAAGATTCCTTATCTGCGGACAGCCTCCGCGTTTCTCGGCAACATCGATCGGAATCGAATCGTCCCGGTAGGCGAGCCGCTCTCGCGATATGCGACCCAGTTCGACGTCGTCGAGCACTTCAGGAGCATCAGGCTCGCCGGGTGATTGCAGTGGTCTCCCGCGTCCGCCGCTGACGCGGAGCGGAGCACATCTTCACGGCTGACCCGTCGTGAGGTGCACGTCACGACGAAGACGCGCGCCGGCAGATCGCGGAGTGCCGAACTGCGCCGATTGGAGAAGGCGAGCGCAGCTCCGGCATCCATCGCGGCTGTCACAGCCGCCCCATGAGCGTCTCGTTTTCCAATTCAAACATAGAGTCATTTAAAAGCATTTTCGCGACACTGTGTCCAATACAAGAACGTGACGGTTCAATTACTTTGGTTTCTGGATTTTACAGCGACAAATGCAGGCAAATGTGTTGCGTTTTGGCGCACACACAAACATGCCGTGATGACCTAAATAGTTCACTAAAGTCCCTTAAAAGCCTTCGATTCTGCTTGAAGAGTCCTGTCGGCAGCATTATTGCTCTGCTAGCAGGAAAGAAGAAAAGGGAACTGGACCTCCAGCCAGTTCGCAGCAACGTTGAGGGACCGCGACATGGACCTGGGGACGGAGAAGGCCACGATCTCGCTCGGTGCGATCGGCGGCGATGTTGTGACAGCCAGCGATCAGATGCGCCAATTGTTGGCCTGCGCCGGGCGAGTGGCCGTCGGCGACGCCAAAGTACTCATCACGGGTGAGAGCGGTGTCGGCAAAGACGTGATCGCGCGCTACGTGCACGCGCACTCGAACCGGCGACGCCGCGAGTACGTCGCAGTGAACTGCGCCGGTATGACTGAGTCGCTGCTCGAATCGGAGCTGTTCGGCCACGTGAAGGGGAGCTTCACCGGCGCCTATCGCGACAAGCGCGGCAAGCTGCAGCTCGCGCACGACGGCACGCTGTTTCTCGACGAGCTCGGCGAGATGACCCCGCGGATGCAGGGCATGTTGCTCCGCTTCCTCGAGAACGGCGAGATCCAGGCGGTCGGCGCCGACGCTGCGGCGACGCGCGTGAACGTCCGGGTGATCGCGGCGACCAATCGAAATCTGCCGGAGATGGTCACGGCAGGGAGCTTCCGCGAAGACCTGCTGTATCGCCTTCGTGTCGTACACCTCCACGTCCCACCCTTGCGAGAGCGACCCGAGGACGTGCGTCCGCTCGGCGCGCACTTTCTCGGCAAACTGCAGCGGCACACCGTTCTCACCGACGAGGCGTGGGCGGTGCTCGAGAAATACCGTTGGCCAGGTAACGTCCGCGAGCTTCACAACGTCATCGAGCAGCTCTCGTGGCTGACACCCGCCGGAGAGCCGGTCACCGCCGACTTGCTGCCGGCGATAGTCCGAGGCGGCGGCACCATGTTGACGCCGATGCGCGAACGCCGCCGCCGGCTCTCGGACGAGCTGTTCCGAATGATCACCGAAGAGTCGTATACGTTTTGGGAACCGATTCACAGGATGTTCCTGGACCGCGACCTGACGCGTCGCGACATCCGAGAGCTCGTGTACCGAGGACTGCGGGAGACCCACGGAAGTTATCGAGCGCTGGTCACACTGTTCAATATGCCGGTGTCGGACTACAAGAAGTTCATGAACTTCCTGGGCACGCACGGCTGTCGCCCCGAGTCACGCGACGTCCGGAACACGACGACGGCTCCCGAGGCGAACCGCCCGCCGCTCGTGCCGCCGTTCCCAGTCGCTAAGTCGACGTCCTCGCGCACGCCCGGCACACCACCCGAGCGCGTCGCTTCCTGATTCCTGAGTCGCCGACGTAAGGCCGCTGCTGCGACGAGCCCCACGTATGAGCGTGGCTCGACGCTGCAGCGGCTACGACTTCATCGAGACAGCGAGTTGAACGCCTGCCATCCTCGCAACCATCGCTCCCAGAACGCTCATGCCGCGTCGCGTTGGACAGCCGCACGAATCTCCTCCGCTGCTGTCCTTCGCTGCCAGATCGAATCCTGGAGTCATGGCACCGCAGCGCACGCACTCCAGACGCCACGTGGAAGCGGTTCGATGATGCAGCCACTCGTGTCCGCACATCCATTGAGACCAGCGTAAACCGTATGCGCTCATGGCCGCTCGCGAAGCAACGATCGGTCCGCCTCGCGATCACCTGACCGCGCCAACGAATTCTGTGGGCGCGCATCGACGCAACACCAACCGACAGCGGGCCAGGGCGCGCACCAGTCCGCAGTTCTGGGCGGTCGACACGCGGTGCTCCCCTGCCGCTCGAGTTCGCTCGGCTCGCGCGTCCATCTGTCCAGACCCAGAACATTTTCTGGCGCCGCTTCTCGAGACAAGCTGCGTCTCGCCGCTGCTCATCGTCTGGCGATCGCGGGCGTGTGCCCACGCAGGCATGCGTGTGCAGATCCGCGGCGGTCAGCGTGCGTCGCCGTCAGCCGTGCGTCGTGAGCGAACCGGTATTCACCTTGCTCAGATGACGGTACCCGCTCTCGCTGGGACCGGGACACGCGGACAGCGCACATGAAAAACATTCTTCTCGTCTCAGGGACGCGGCCGGAAATCATCAAGCTCGCACCGGTCTATCACGTGTTGCGAGCCGCGTCGTGGGCGCGTGTGAACTGGCTCCATACCGGTCAGCACGGCGACATGGCGCAGCAGATCCTCTCGTGCTTCGACATCGTGCCAGACATCGCACTGCGCCGGCAGGGGACGACGCTCTCCGAATTCAGCGTCGGATGCCGGTGGCAACTCGAAGCCGTGATGACGCGGCAGCCCTGGTCGGCGGTCGTCGTACAAGGTGACACCGAGAGCGCGTTTCTCGGGGCGCTCACCGCGTTCTACAATCGCATTCCCGTCGCGCACGTAGAGGCAGGTCTGCGCACCTACAACTTGCAGCGGCCATTCCCCGAGGAGGGTCTCCGGCAAATGATTGGCCGCCTGGCTCGTTTTCATTTCGCGCCGACCCCGCGGGCGCGTGCGGCGCTTCTCTGCGAAGGCATCGTCGACGGCGATGTCTCCATCACCGGCAACACCGCGGTCGATGCGCAGAAATGGAGCTGCCGGTACAAGGGCGTTCAGCGCCGCACCGGAGGGCGTGGACACCTGTTAGTCACGGTGCATCGGCGCGAGAGCTGGGGCAGTCAGCTGGCCGAGATCTGCCACGCCATCGCCGATGTGGCTGCCGTGCATCCCGAGCTTGACGTGGTGTTTCCAGTGCACCTCAACCCGCTGATTCACGGCCCCGTTCATTCGATTCTTGGTCGGCGGCCGAATGTCCGATTGATGGCGCCGCTCGATTATCTCGCCATGCAGCAGGCGCTCGCCGACGCCTATCTGGTGCTCACCGATTCCGGAGGACTCCAGGAAGAGGCGCCAACCTTTGGCGTGCCGCTGCTGGTGCTGCGTGAAGAAACGGAGCGGCCGGAAGCGGTCGAAGCGGGGTGTGCACGCCTGGTCGGCACGGCGCGGCACGCGATTGTGGCCGAAGTCGAACGGTTGTGGCACGACGAGGCCGCCTATCGTCGGATGCAGCGCGCCGGGAATCCGTTCGGCGACGGCAATGCCTCGCAGCGCATCGTGACCACGATTGAACGGCACCTGTCGGCGACGAGAGCCAGCGCGTTTGCGGCCGCCTGAGTGGCACGCCGATGTGGACGGTAGATCTTGTCGCGACCTACTTATATGGGCTGAAGTTCATCGCGATCGGCCTGGCGGTGCTGATGCTGATCAGCGGCGTCGACGACCTCATCATCGACATCGTCTACTGGCTGCGGCGAGCCTGGCGCGCGACGACCGTCTACCGGGCACATGAGCGTCTGCACGCTCGCGCCTTGTTGGAGCCGGCCGAGAAGCCACTGGCGATTATGGTCCCCGCCTGGCGGGAGACCGGCGTGATCGGCCGGATGGCGGAACTCGCCGCGACGACGCTCGACTACGAGAACTATCACATCTTCGTCGGAACCTATCCGAACGACCCGGACACGCAGCGGGATGTCGACGAGGTGTGTGCGCGCTTCAGGAATGTCCACAAAGTGGTGTGCGCGCGCCCGGGTCCGACCAGCAAGGCCGACTGTCTGAACAACGTGCTCGACGCCATGCTGCAGTTCGAACGGCGCGCGAAGCTGCAGTTCGCGGGTTTCGTCCTCCATGATGCCGAGGACGTCATCTCGGAAATGGAGCTTCGGCTGTTCAACTACCTGGTCGACCGCAAGGACCTGATTCAGCTGCCGGTGTATCCCTTCGAACGGCAGTGGTCCGACTTCACCAGCGCGCACTACATGGACGAGTTCGCCGAGTTGCACGGCAAGGACATCCTGGTGCGCGAAGCGCTGGCCGGCCAGGTGCCGAGCGCGGGAGTCGGGACATGCTTCAGCCGGCGTGC
>DATFXR010000847.1:0-7053 GCA_035315685.1 Vicinamibacterales bacterium
CCCGGCCAACGGCCGGGGCTGGGATCAAGGGAAGATATATGAATCATGGTAGCGGTACGGGGATTCGAACCCCGGTCCCGTGGCTGAGAACCACGTGTCCTGACCCCTAGACGATACCGCCACTCGCCGCTACGAACTTCAGATCTTACCAAATTTTGCTACAGTCAGTCCATGTTGCGCTGGCTGTTTGGGCTGATTCTCGTCGCACTGCTGGCCCTTGGTATCGCCTACGTCGTCGCCGGTCGCAGCGCGCCGCCAGGGATCGCGATCGACAAGCCGGACCGAGTGATCGGGCAGGCCGGCACGCTCGATGTCACCGCCGAAGCGCCGAAGAATCGCTTCACCGCGCTGACCGTCACGCTCGAACAGAACGGCCGCAGCTACCCGCTCTATGCGCTGAACGGGCCCGCGTCGAACGTCACCGTCACGCAGCCCGATCCAACGCATACGAAGGTCACGCGGCCGATCGGCAAGCAGAGCATCCCCGAGCTGCAATCGGGCGCCGCGCGCATCGTCGTGACCGCGACACGCCCGTCGTTCCTGAATCTGCGGCAGCTCACGAGCAGCGCGACGAAGGACTTTCAGGTCCGTCTCGAACCCCCGCGCATCGCCGTCCTGTCGACGAAGCATTACGTGAACCACGGCGGCGCGGAGATGGTTCTCTACAAGGTGACGCCGCCTGACGTCGCGTCGGGCGTGCGCGTCGGGGACGTGGAGTACCCGGGGTTTCCGGCGTCAGGGGCAGGCGTCGCGGCGTCTGACCCGTCGGTGAAGGTCGCGTTCTTCGCCCTGCTCTACGATCAGCCGCTGAACAGCCCGATCGTCGCGTTCGCGCGCGACGAAGCGGGCAACCAGGCGAAGGCGACCTTCGTCGACAACGTCTTCGAGAAACCGTTCAAGAAGAGCCGCATCGAAATCGACGACAGGTTCATGAACAAGACGGTGCCCGACATCGTCGAGCACTCGCCCGAGCTGAAGATGGCGCCGCCGCCGCAGGACAGTCCGGAGATGCTGCAGGCGTTCTTGCGGGTGAACGGCGAGCTGCGCAAGGTGAACGCCGACCAGATCGCGGCGATGGCCGCCAAGACGTCGCCGTCACGGATCTGGGAGGGACCGTTCATTCAGCTCGGCAACTCGAAAGTCGAAGCGAGCTTCGCCGACCGGCGCACCTACATCTACAAGGGCAAGGAGATCGATCAGCAGACGCACCTCGGTTTCGATCTCGCGGTGACGGAGCACATACCCGTCGCCGCGGCCAATGCCGGCACCGTCGTGAACGCCAGCTGGCTCGGCATCTACGGCAACTGCGTGATCATCGATCACGGCATGGCGGTGCAGTCGCTGTACGCGCACCTGATGTCGTTCGACGTCGCGGTCGGCGACAAGGTGACGCGCGGCCAGGTCGTCGGCCGCAGCGACTCGACTGGCCTGGCAGGCGGCGACCATCTGCATTTCACGATGCTGGTCGGCGGCCGCATGGTGAATCCTGTCGAGTGGTGGGACGCGCACTGGATCGCCGACCGCGTGGACCGGAAGCTGAAGGAAGCGCAGTAGTCAAGGTAGAATATCCAGTTGTTCTTTGCTCATCGGTCCTTTTGTTCAGGAGAGCTCAATGCGCCTACGAAATACCTGGGTCGGTCTGCTCGGGATCGTCGTTGCGGTAACCGTCGTCGCGTGTGGTGGAGGATCTGAACCGTCGAACAAATCAGGAGACGCCTCGTCGCCGTCGGCGACGCCGTCCGGCCAGCGCGTGGACTCCGCGACCGCCGGATCCGTCAAAGGCGCGGTCACGCTCGACGGCACGGCGCCGGCGAACGAAGCGATAAAGATGAATGCCGACCCGGTCTGCATCCGTGAGGCGAAGGGTCCGCAGGCGCAGGAGACCTACAGCGTCGGCAGCGACGGCAAGTCGCTCGCCAACGTGTTCGTCTACGTCAAGGACGGCCTCGGCAACTACGCCTACGACACGCCGACCGAACCGGCAAGAATCGATCAGAAGGAGTGCCGCTACCATCCGCACGTCTTCGGGATGCGCGTCGGACAGCCGCTCGAGATTCTCAACAGCGATCCGACGCTGCACAACATTCACGCGATGCCGAAGGCGAACTCCGAGTTCAACAACGGCCAGCCGATTCAGGGCATGAAGATGACGCACACCTTCGACAAGCCGGAGGTGATGGTGCCCTTCAAGTGCGACGTCCATGGCTGGATGAACGCCTACGTCGGTGTGTTGCCGCACCCGTACTACGCGGTGACGAAGGACGACGGAAAGTTCGAGCTGGCGAATCTGCCGCCCGGCACCTACACGATCGAGGCGTGGCACGAAAAGCTCGGCCCGCAGACGCAGAGCGTCACGATCGGCCAGAAGGAAACCAAGGAGATCACCTTCTCGTTCAAGCCAGCAACTGCGACGGCCACGAACTGATACTGGCAAGGCGGGAAGGCGGAAAGGCAGAAAGGCAGAAAGGAAAGGTCTAAAGGCGAGAAGGCAGAAAGGAAAGGTCAAAAGGCGAGAAGGCAGAAGAGAAAGGTCAAAGGCGGGAAGGTGGTGGGTTTCTGGTCCACCTCTGGCCTTTTGACCTTCGCACCTTTCCTTTCCGCCTTTCCGCCTTTCCGCCTTGTAGACGATGCTCCACCGCTTCTCTCAATTCCTCGTCGCCTCCACCGTCCTCCTGATCCTCGCGGGCAGTCTCGTCACGAGCCATGATGCCGGGCTGTCGGTGCCCGACTGGCCGACGAGTTACGGCTGGAACATGTTCACCTTCCCGCGGTCGATGTGGGTCGCGAACATCTTCTACGAGCATGGCCACCGGCTGATTGCCAGCACGGTCGGCTTCTTGACGATCGTGCTCGCGGTGTGGCTCTGGGTTGCCGAGCCACGAAGCTGGCTGCGCTGGCTGGGCGTCGCCGCGCTCGGTACCGTGATCGCGCAGGGCCTGCTCGGCGGACTCACGGTCCTGTTCTTCCTGCCTCCTGCCGTCTCGACGGCGCACGCGGGCCTCGCGGAAATCTTCTTCTGCCTTACCGTCGCGATCGCGCTGTTCACGTCGCCCGCCTGGAACGCCAACCGCGACGTCCTCGACACCGCGGCGCTGCGCCGGCTCGCGACCTCGACGACGATCCTCATCTACTCGCAGATTCTGATCGGCGCGACGATGCGGCACACCGGCGCGGGACTGGCGATTCCCGATTTCCCGCTGATGTTCGGGCACGCCATTCCCGATCGTTGGAGCGCGGCGATCGCTGTCCACTTCGCCCATCGAATCGGTGCGCTGGTCGTCGCGCTCGCCATTGCCGGTACGGCCGGGTACGTCTGGTCGCAGCATCGGGATCGTCGCGAGATGATGCGGCCTGCGCTGCTCCTTGCCGTTCTCGTCGCCGTGCAGGTGACGCTCGGCGCGCTGACCGTGCTCAGCCGGCGCGATCCGTGGATCAACAGCTTCCATGTCGTCTGCGGTGCGATGGTGCTGACGACGTCGCTGGTGCTGACGCTGCGAACCTGGCAGTCGTGGCTCGGACAGCGGGTCCGGCTGCAGCCGGACACTACGGTCATCTTTCAGCCGCGCGCGACGACGACTGCCGGTAGTATCAGGCTTCAGCCGGACCGTGACCGCGTACGGGGCCGCGCATGAAGCACGCACCGGTTGATGCAGCGCCGATTCCGCTGGCGGCCGATCGGCGATCGGCCGCGGTCGTCGCCGACTACGTCGCGCTGACCAAGCCGCGCCTCAATTTCCTCGTCGTCGCGACCAGTGCGGCCGGCTACTACCTTGGTGCCGCTGGCACGGTCGACGGCGCCGCCATGGCGGAAGCGGTCGCCGGCACCGCGCTCGTCGCCGGCGGCGCGGCGGTCCTCAATCAGCTGTACGAGCGCGACACCGATGCGCTGATGCGACGAACGCGGATGCGGCCGCTGCCGGCCGGTCGCGTCGTGCCGACGGACGCCGGACTCTTCGGCGCCGCGTTGTCACTCGGCGGACTCGCGCTGCTCGCGGCACGGACGAACTGGCTCGCCGCCGGTCTCGCGCTCACCACGCTCCTCGTGTATCTCGCGGTCTACACGCCGATGAAGCGGCGCACGTCGGCGGCAACGCTGGTCGGCGCGGTGCCCGGTGGACTTCCGGCACTCATCGGCTGGACCGCGTCGCACGGCGGCGTCGCGATCGGCGGTGCGGCACTCTTCGCGATCGTATTCCTGTGGCAGATCCCGCACTTCATGGCGATCGCGTGGCTGTATCGAGACGACTACGGCAAGGCCGGCTTCCCGATGCTGCCGGTGATCGATCCGGACGGCGTACGGGCGGGCCGCCATGCCGTCGCGTATGCGGCGGCGCTGGTGCCGGTCGCGCTCATTCCAACGATCACCGGGCTGGCGGGGCCGATCTACTTCGTCGCGGCCGCACTGCTCGGCGCCGGGCTTCTCGCGCTCGCCCTTCGGTTCTGGCGGGAGCGCACCGACGCCGCGGCGCGTGCGCTGTTCTTCGGCTCGATCGTCTACCTGCCGCTCATCTGGATCGTGCTGGTCGCCGACAAGTTGTAGCGCAACTCGTCCCGTCGCTCGGCGGATACGGCGAGCGAAGGCCGGCGGCTTCAGCCGAGTGTTGGAAAGCGAATAACGTAGCGCGAAGGCTTCAGCCGACTGACATGTCGATTCACGATCTCCCCGCCGTCAACGCGACCCTCAACGCAATATCGGGCGTGCTGCTGCTCATCGCCTACGCGCTGATCCGCGCACGCCGGATCGAACAGCACCGCCGCGTGATGATCGCCGCGTTCGTCACCTCGGCGCTGTTCCTCGTCTGCTACACGATCTACCACGCGCAGGTCGGATCGGTGCCGTTCACGCGGTACGGGTTCGTGCGGCCGTTGTATTTCACCATTCTGGTCACGCACGTGACGCTCGCCGCGCTCGTCCTCCCGCTCGCGATCGTCACGTTGTCGCGGGGACTGAACGCGCGCTACGCGCAGCACCGCCGCATCGCGCGATGGACGTTTCCAATCTGGCTGTACGTATCGGTGACCGGCGTGCTGGTGTACGTGCTGCTCTATCAGCCGACCTGGCTGCTCTGATCACGGTCCGGCTAAAGCCGGACGCGTCAGCGCCTCGCGGTAGTGTCCGGCTTCAGCCGGACCGTGATCAGTACAACAGGTACTTCATCTGCAACGCGCGCCATTTGGCTTCATCCGGTGCCCAGGACGCCGCGATTGTCGCCGGATCTTCGCCGGCGCGGACGCGCGCGAGCGTGACCTTCGATCCGAACAACCGCGCGGCAGCGTCGAGATCGAACTGCGCGCCGTGCAGCCGCGTGAGCGCCGAGGCGATCTCCAGCCCGAGGCGGACCGGTCGCAGACGATCGCGGTCGGTGACGATGATGAATACGCCGTGGCAGAGCTGTCCGGCGAGCTTCGCGCCTGCGGCCGGCGTGAACGACGTCGGATAGACGCGAACGCCAGGGATCGCACGCGCGTTCAACGCCGCCGCAAGCGCGACGGCGTCGATCCAGGGCGCGCCGAACTGCTCGAACGGGGTCTCGGTGCCGCGGCCGACCGAGAGGTTGGTGCCCTCGATCGCACCGATGCCGGGGTACACGGTCGCCGCCACCATGTTGCGCATGTTCGGCGATGGATTCACCCAGGTGACGCCGGTTTCGTCGAACCATTCGTCCCGCCGCCAGTGTTGCATCGGCACGACGGTGAGATCGGCGCCGATCTTTTTCTCTGCGTTGAACAGCCGCGCCAGCTCGCCGAGCGTGAGACCATGGCGGATCGGCATCGGCAGGTAGCCGGTGAACCCGATCGCGGACGGATCCTGGTTGGGACCCTCCACCTCGACACCGCCGATCGGATTCGGCCGATCGAGCACGATCACTGGCACGTTCCGGCGCGCCGCTTCCTCCAGGACGTACCCAACGGTCGCCGGATACGTGTAGAAACGGGCGCCGATGTCCTGCAGATCGACAACGAGCGTGTCGATCCCCTGCAGCATCGCGTCGGTGGGGCGCAGCGTCGTGCCGTAGAGCGAGTGGATCGGAAGGCCGGTTTTGTCGTCGCGCGACGAGGCGACTTTCTCGTCCGCCAGGCCACGAATGCCGTGCTCGGGACTGAACAGCGCGACCAGCGTCACGCCTGGCGCGTGCGCGAGCAGATCGATCGCGCTCTCGCCCTTGCTCGACACACCGCTCTGATTGGTCACCAGCCCGACACGTTTACCACGCAGCCGCGCGAACTGCTCCGACATCAGGACGTCGAGTCCGGTCAGCGTCCGTTCGCGATCCCGTAGCGCGAAGGCGTTGGCCGCGCGATCAGCGTCGCTACGGCTGCCGCTCGGCTGAAGCCTTCGCGCAGCGTCGATGTCCCGGCGCCGCGCGACGTCGTCTGAGGAGATCAGCGCTGCGGCAGCGACCGTCGCCACCTTGCCGCGAAGCGCCGTCACGTCACCCTTGCCATCGGGATGGACGCGGTTCGAGAGGAAGATCACGTAGCTCTTCGTCGCCGGATCGAGCCACAAGGACGTCCCGGTAAACCCGGTGTGCCCGTACGACGATCCGATCGGAAACAACTCGCCACGATTCGAGGAGTAGGACGAATCGATGTCCCACCCGAGACCGCGAACCGCGCGAATCCCGGCTGGCGTCGCCGGCGACGTCATCTGCGCGACGGTTGCCGGCGAGAGGATCCGGCCAGCGGCGAGCCGTCCTCCTGCCAGCAGCGTCCGGCAGAAGCGCGACAGATCTGCGGCCGTGCTGAACAAGCCTGCGTGACCGGCGACGCCGTCCATCCGCCGTGCCGTCGGATCGTGCACGATGCCGCGGAGGAACGCCACGGGTGTGCCGCTGGCGGCGGCGGGCGTCGAGCCACACGGCCACGCCAGCTCGCGGCATGCCTCGGTCGGCGCGATGCGCGGCCGCCACGCCGCCGGCGGCAGAAACGTCGTCTCCTTCATGCCGAGCGGATCGAAGATGTGCGCCTTCGCGTAGCGATCGAGCCGCTCGCCGCTCACGCGTCCGACGATATCGCCGAGGAGAAAGAAGTTGATGTCGCTGTAGACGAAGC
>DATFXR010000848.1:0-11274 GCA_035315685.1 Vicinamibacterales bacterium
TAGCCCGCATAGACGTAAACGATCGTGAGCGTCGAGACCCAGAAGATCAGCCGCATGCCCGTCATCCTGCATGCCGTCCTAGGCGACGTGCCTCGAGATGTCCATCGGCTGCCAGGTCTCGGCGTAGGCCGGTGGCGGCGCGCCCAGCTTGAACACATGCGGCTGCGGCTCTTTAATCGCGTCTCGGGTGTCGACGATCAGCGGCGCTGCGGCGACCAGCGTGCCGTAGTCGACGGCGCTGTGGTCGGTGAGAATGGCGACGCAGTCGACGTCGGCGAGCGTGGCCGAAGTAATCGGCGTCGATGCGAGATCGTAGCCACCGATCCAGGAACGGCCGGCCAGCGTCGGCACGTGCGGATCCGAGTAGCACAGCTGCGCGCCTTTGCGGTGGAGCAGGCCCATCACGTCCAGCGACGGCGATTCGCGCAGGTCGTCGATGTCGCGCTTGTACGCGATTCCGAGAATCATCACGCGTGCGCCGTTCAGCGCCTTCTTCTGGACGTTGAGCGCATCGGCGATCTTGTCGACCGTCGCGTGCGGCATCGCGCCGTTCACCTGCCCGGCGAGCTCGATGAACCGCGGTTCGAAGCCGTACTGCTTCGCCTTCCACGACAGATAGAACGGATCGATCGGGATGCAGTGACCGCCGAGACCCGGTCCCGGATAGAACGGCATGAAGCCGAACGGCTTCGTCTTCGCGGCGTTGACCACTTCCCAGACGTCGAGACCCAGGCGATCGCACATCAGCGCGATTTCGTTCACCAGCCCGATGTTCACCATGCGGAAGGTGTTTTCGAGCAGTTTCACCATCTCGGCCGCGCGCGGCGAGCTCACCGGCACAATCGTCTCGACGGCGGTCGCATACAGCGCAGCGGCCAGTCGTGTCGACGCCTCGCCCACGCCGCCGACGACCTTCGGGACGTTGTGGGTGTTGAACCGCGGATTGCCCGGATCGACGCGCTCGGGCGAGAAGGCCAGGAAGAAGTCGACGCCGGCCTCGAGACCGCCGGCTTCGAGCATCGGCTGGACGAGTTCCTCGGTCGTACCGGGGTAGGTCGTCGACTCGAGAACGATCAGCATGCCCGGATGCAGGTGCGCCGCGATCTTCTCGACAGCCGAGACGATGTACGACATGTCCGGGTCTTTTGTCTTCCGGAGAGGAGTAGGGACACAGATGTTGATCGTGTCGAGCCCGGCGGCGACGCCGTAGTCGGTCGTCGCGGTCAGCCGTCCCGCGTCGACCGACGCGCGCACGTCGGCCGGCGTGACGTCGGGAATGTACGACTCGCGCTGGTTGACCGCCTCGACCTTCCGTTCATCGAGATCGATACCGATGGTCGTCAAGCCGTTGCGGGCGAATTCGACCGCCAGCGGCAGACCGACGTAGCCCAGCCCGACGACGCCGACACGTGCCTGCCGATCATGAATCCGCGCGAGCAATCGTTCCGCGGTCGATGCCATCGAGCGCTCCATTCAGTCTTCTTCGAGCAGCGGTTTGCCGAGGCCGAACAGACCGCGCCACATGCGCGTCCAGACGGTCGGCGACGAGTGCCGCTGTGCCATCGCGAATTGAGGACCTGGCACGGCCGCTCGCGGCGCGGCCGGCCTCGCGACGGGAGGCGCGCCGGCTGGCCGCGCGGGCACCGGCGTCGCGCGCATCGACGTCGTGGCGGCCACGGGGGGCGATGCCGCGCGAGCCTGGGCCGCTGGAGCCGGTGGTTGCGTCGCCGGTGTCGAGGGAGTCGCGCCCGCTCCGCCGTGTGCCGACGCACTGGGTGGCCAGGGCGCGGCCGTCGCAGCTGCGGTCTGCGCCTCGCGCATTCTCATCAGCCGGTACTGCTCCGTCAGAATGCGGTGCTGTTCAGCGAGTTCCCGCTCGCGCGTCACGACACGCGCTTCGCGCTCGGCGAGTTCGCGCTCGAGCGTGCGCAACGCCGCCAGGGCTGTGGAGTTCGAACCGGCGTCGAAAGCCGGAGCCGGCGCTCTCCACGGATCGATGCCGACTCCGGCCAGTGCGACGCCGTGCGATTCCATCGCGGGTGTCCCCGGCCGTGGCAGCACGCCGGTGTCCTGCAGCTCCGCGAGCACTTCCTGGACCAGCGGTACGTCGATCGCCGCCTTGTCCTCGCCATATCCGAACAGCAGTACGGCGTCGGCGATGATGTTGATCCGCCGCGGCAGTCCCTGGCTCGCACGGCCGATCAGATCGGTCACCGGCGCGGGGAATTCCATCGGCGTTCCGAGTGCGGCTTTCTTCAGGCGGTGGTTGATGTAGGCCGCGGTTTCACCCGGATCCAACGGACGCAGGTGATAGCGCACCGTGACCCGCTGCCGCAGTTGTTCGAACTCGGGCCGCGAGAGCGCGTCCTGCAGGTTCGGCTGACCGACGAGGATGATCTGGACCAGCTTCGACTTCTCGGTTTCGAGGTTCGACAACATGCGGATTTCTTCGAGCGCCTCCGGCGACAGGTTCTGCGCCTCGTCGACAATCAAGAGCGCCAGGCGGCCTGCCGAGCGCTGCTCGACGAGAAACCGCGCCAGCTCGCGCAGCAGCACCGGCTTGCTCAGGCCGGGCTGTGGTGCGAGTCCGAAGTCGAGCATCACGGCTTCGATCAAGTCGCGCGCGTCGAGCATCGTATTGACGAGGCGCGCCACCGACGTCCGGCGATCGATGCCGCGCAGCACGGTTTGCAGCAGTGTCGTCTTGCCCGAGCCGATTTCGCCGGTGATGACCACGAAGCCGGCGTGGCCCTCGATTCCATAGCGGAGGTAGTTCAATGCCTCCGTGTGCACCCGGCTCGGATACAGGTAGTCGGGATCGGGACTGAGCGAAAACGGACGCTCACGAAGGTTGTAGAAGCGTTCATACATGGTGCAGCGTTCTCCCAGAAGCCGTGACGCGCGCCGGGACGAGCGTCGCCCGCCGTCGATCGGCAGCCGCATCGACGTCGGCGATGGCGGGCAGGACGTCGGCGCACGCCCGCCAGTAATCCTCGGGAAAGTCGATCTCGATCCACGGATAGCCGCGGGTTTCGACGACGTGCAGCGGTCGCCGCCGGGCGAACGCCGCAAACGCGCGTGGCACCCACTCACGGAGCGCTCCGGCGGCCACCAGCGCGTCCACCTCCTCCACCAGCACGCACGCGCCGGCTGCGCCGAACTTCGCGATGCCGACGTTCTCGCCGTCGGTCTCCGCTCGATCGAGGTTCTTGCCGATGTCGACGACGCAGCCGCGGCGGACGCGGACCTTCATTTCTTCGTCGCCGTACTCCTCGCCGCGGGGCGCCGCCATCAGCAGCGCGTCCTCGTCCCGCGCGGAGAGCAGGTCGCGCAGCAGCTGATCGTGGAAGAGCACGTCGCAGTTCAGCACCACGAACCCGTCGCGCAGGAGATCGCGCGCCAGCCACAACGAGTAGAGGCTGTTCGTCGCCGCATGGCGCGTGTTGACCAGCACGTCGACGCCGGCGCCGCAACCGCGGCGGACGTCGCCGGCGCGGTAGCCGGCGACCACCGTGATCGCGTCGATGCCGCACGCGCGCAGCGATCGGATCTGCCGCTCGATCAGCATGCGGTCGCCGATGCGCGCCATGCATTTCGGCCAGTTGCCGGTGACGTCGCGGAGCCGCCCGCCGCGACCGGCGGCGAGGATCACGGCCCTCATGCGCCCTCCGACAGGCGGATGCGCACCGGCGTCCGCTGCAGCAGATGGAACGTCTTGGTCAGATAGAAGCGGCGCTCTGCGCGGCTGATCCCGAACGCGACGAAGACCGCCGCGTACACGGCGCACGCCGCCGCCATTTCCGCGCCGACCGCGATCAATGAGACGGGAACGAGATCTCGTGTGAAGTAGACAAAGGCAGCCATGACCGCTGCCGGCCACAGCGCCGGCCACACCGCGTCGGCGAGCCCGCGAACGAGCGGCAGCTGCACTCGTCGGCAGCCGGCTGGAAAGATCACCACGGAAGAGGCAATGCAGACCGGCACGAGCGTACCGAGCGCCACGCCGACGAGCCCGAGCGGCTTCACGATGGCGATGCTGACCGCGACGTTGACGACCGCCGCTGCGATGTTCGCGATCGCGACCAGCCGGTGTTCGCCGGCACCTTTCAGGAGCGTGCTCGCGGTGGCGGTGCCGATGCGGATGATCACCGCCAGCGCCAGCAGCCGCAGCACGGCGACGCTGCCCCCGAACCCCCGGCCGACCCACGCCTGCACCAGCGGCCCGGCCATCAGGATCATCGCGCCGCCGGTCGGAACGACGGTGGCGAGCGACAGACGCGTGCCCTGGACGAGAATCGCCTGCAACCGGTGCACGCGATCCGCCGTGTCGTTGTCGACGACGGTCGGGAACAGCACCTCGTTGAGCTGATTCGTCAGCCGCTGGATCACCTCGGCCAGCCGTTGACCGACGGTCCAGACCGCCACCGCAGACGTGTTGAGGAATGCGCCAATGACGAGCGCGTCGACCGAATAATTGAGCTTGTTCGCCCAGTCGATGAGCAGCATGAAGACGCTGAGCGATGTCACCTCGCGGAGCCGCTCGCGCCGGAACCAGCCGATGCGGATGCGCATCGCCGGGAACACGCGGTAGGCGTTCGCGCGATACACGACATAACTGAGCAGCCGGACCGTGGTCGTCGCCGCCACCAGTTCGACCAGCCCGTAGCCCGCCAGGAGCACCACGACGTTGACGACCGCGGTGACGATGCTTGCTGCGGTGCCGACGAGATTGTTCAAGTCGAACCGCTGGAAGCCGTTGTTGACCGCGCCGAAGACGCTCACCGCGGTGCCGACGGCCACGCTCAGGCTGGCGATCAGCATCACGATCCGGCCGGTGTGGACCTGCTCGGGCGTGAGCTGGAACAGGCGTCCCATGTACAGCGCGATCGCGATCGCCACCAGGTAGGTGACGACGCCAAAGGTGGCGAACACGACGAACGTCGTGCTGAGGATCTCGTTGAGGGCGCGCACGTCCCGGCGCGCGCGGTACTGCGCCACGAACTTCACCAGCGCGCCGCCGTAACCGAGATCGAGCACTGAAAAGTAGGTCGTGACCGACGCCGTCAACATCCAGAGGCCGTACGCCGACTGGCCCAGGTGCGCGATGTTGAACGGCAGCACGACGAGGCCGAGGACGGCCTCGACGGCGATCGCCAGGTAGCGCGTCGACACGTTGCGTGCGACCGTGAGCGTCTGATCGAGACCCTCGGTCGCGATCTCGGGAAAATCGGACGTCGTGCTCACTTCGCCCCTTTCCCGGAGACGATCACTCTCACCGTGTCGATCAGAATCGTCAGGTCGAAGACCAGTGACAGGTGCTTGATGTAGTAGAGGTCGTAGCGAAGTTTTTCGACCGCGTCCTCGACGGAGGATCCGTAGCGGTACTTCACCTGCGCCCAGCCGGTGAGCCCGGGCCTCACCGAATGGCGCGCCATGTAGAAGGGAACCGCCTCGGCGAGCTGCTGGACGAAGAACGGCCGTTCCGGCCGCGGCCCGATGAAGCTCATGTCGCCCTTGAGCACGTTCCAGAGCTGCGGCAGTTCGTCGAGACGCGTGACGCGGATCACGCGGCCCACGCGGGTGACGCGCTCGTCGCCGTCCTTCGCCCACACCGGCGTGCCCTGCTCGGCGTCGATGCGCATCGAGCGGAACTTCAACAGCGTGAACACGCGGCCGTTTTCGCCAACCCGCTCCTGCCGGTAGAGAATCGGGCCCGGCGACTCCAGGCGGACCACGATCGCGGTGAGCAGCATCGCCGGCGCAGACAGCACGAACACCACCAGGGCGCACAGCAGATCGACGACACGCTTGACCGCGCGCCTCAGCCGCGACACGCGAAAGCCGTCGGAAAAAATCAGCCAGCTTGGCTTGAGGTCCTCGACCAGAATCTTGCCGGCGAGCCGTTCGTAGGTCGTGACCGCATCTTCGACGCGCACGCCGGCGAGCTTTGCCCGCAGCAGCGCCTCGATCGGCAGGCGCCCGCGCCGGTCGGTGAGGCTGACCACGATCCGATCGACGTGGCGGGTGGCGCGGATGCGGTCGATGTCGGCGGCGCTGCCGAGTACGTCGTACTGCCTGACGTACCGCCGTCCCGCCCCATCATCGGAGATGAAGCCGACCAGCCGGTACGCGAAGTCCTGCTGCATGCGGATCTCCCGCGCGACCGTCTGCGCGAGGATCCCCGTGCCGACGATCAACACCCGCTCTTCGAGGTGCGGATCGCTGGTGAGCCCGGTGAACGCGACGCGCCACAGCGGCACCGCGACGAGCAACAGGACGACGACGGTGGCGAACGTGCCGTTGCCGAGCAGCACCGACGGCACCAGCGCAGTGAGCGCCGCGAGCGCGAACGCTGCCGCACCGGTACCCTTGAGGACGCCCACCACGAGGTCGCGCGTCGCGTGCACCCGCGTCAGATTGTAGAGGTCGTTGTAATAGAAGCACAGCTCGCACAGCGCGGTAACCAGCACGACCTTCCACAGACCGCTGATCGCGCGGTCGAAGGCGCCATGAAGGTGTGCGGCGACGACGATCGACGACGAGATGAGGATCGTCTCGAATCCGAAGACCGTCAGGCCGCGCGTTGACACATGACGGTTGAAGACCCTCATGGCGCGAATCCTCTGCGCTCGTTCATCGGCTAGGCGGCGTCCGCTGTAGCGTTCAACACGACGCCGAGGACCCGGTCGGGACCGATGGTCGAAACCGCCTCCTGAATCGCCGGCTTCGTCGTGACGCCCGCCTGCACCACCAGCACGACGCTGTCCACAATCGGCGCGAGGATGCCGACATCCGCGAGCGGGACGGCCGAAGGCGCGTCGACGACGACGCGATCGAACTGCGTCCGCAGCGTCTGCAGCGTGCGTCGCATCGCCGTGCTGCCGAGAAGCTCCGCGGGGTGTTCCGGCGCCCTGCCCGACGGCAGCACGCTGAGCTGCTGGCCCTCGATCGTCATCAGCGCATCGCCGAGAGTCGCCTCACCGGTCAGCACGTCGGCAAGACCGGGCCCCTCCGGGACGCCCAGCAGCGCATGCAGCCGCGGGTATCGAAGGTCGGCGTCGACGATGCAGATCCGGGTTTGACAATCCTGCGCGATGGTCAGCGCGAGGTTCGCGGCGGTGACCGTCTTGCCCTCGCCACGCCCCGGGCTGGTCACCAGGATCACGTCGCTCGCCGTGCCGCGATCAGCCATCGCCAGCCGTGTGCGCAGCGCGCGGTACTGCTCCGCGACGGCCGCCCCAGGCGCGAGCACGGATACCAATGCGGGATCGAGACCTGTCGACTGGACGAGCCGGATCGAGGGCGTGCCTGGAATCGACGCGAGCGGCGCCGACGGGGATCCGAATGAAGCCGCCGCGTCCGACTCGATCGCCGCCGGGTCGAACGGTGGCAACGACGAGGCGACGTCGCCGTCAAAATCTGGTGACGCATCGAGCGGCGCAACGGCCGGAGCAGACCCTGGCATCGAGGCGGCGTCCGCGACGCGCGCCGGCAGCGGCGCCGTCTCCATGAGCGTGCGCGTCCGGCGAACGCCACCTTCCCGTTCGGCTTTGTCGAGGATGTTCTGAATCCGGCTCATAGCTCTCCCATGTCACGGTTCGCGCCGTGTCCGCTCGCAGTCGGCCTACGCCGCTCGGATGCGCCCGATCTCGCCGAGCACCGGCAGATCGAGCTCTTCCCGCAGCTCGCGCAGATCGTGCACCGACCGATCGAGATACTCGCGGCCGAGCGTCAGCGCCGCACCGACGCAGATGCCGGCGACCACCGACAGCAGCATCACGCGCAGCGGCACCGGCTTCACCGGCTCGGTCGGGAAGGTCGCCGCATAGAGGACGCTGAACTGTTCGCCGCGGCGGTTGCGTTCGACGTTCTCGGCGACCTCGGCCGCGTGCAGCTTCTCCGTCAGTTCGCCGTACTGTTTCTTCTCGAGCTCGTAGTCGCGGGTGACCGCCAGCAGCTGCTGTTCCACGCTCGGTGCCGCCTCGACGCGCGCCTGGTAGACGGTGATCTGGCGCCGCATATCCTCGTCGGCGCGCTGCAGATCGCGGATGCGCAGCCGCGCCATCTCGCGGTCGGCCATCAGCTGCCGGTACGTCGGATCGGCCTGCAGCTGTCGCGTGCGGTCCGATTCGGGCCGCTGCGTCTCGGCCTCGGCGTCTTTGCGGGCGGTCTTCAGCTCGTCCTGCAGCCGCAACACATCGGGGTGCTTCTCGGTGTAGGTCAGGCGCGCCGTCGCCAGCTCCCGCTCGAGCACGGCGACCCGCGCCTGCGGCGTGGTCGCCGATTCACGCGCCGAACCGGTCTGCAGTCCGAAGACCATGTCGGACTGACCGCGCTGCAGGGCGTCGATCTGGCGCTCGATCATCGAGAGCCGATCCTGTTCGCCACGCAGTGACGTCGAGGTCGAATCGATCTGCTGCCGAAGGCCGGACAATTGCTGCAGGTTCGCCGAGGTCTGCTCCGGCAGCCGGCCCATGTGCGCTTCCTTCGCCTTGCGCACCCGCTCCTCGAGCTGGTCGAGCCGAGTCTGGCTCGCGTCGAGCTCCTTCGTGATGAAGGCCGACGTGTGTTCCGCGACCTGCTCGCGTGCCTTGGTGTTCTCGTCGACGAAGACATGCGCCAGCCGATTGGCGACGCGCTGTGCCCGGGCCGGGTCGCCATCGGTGTAGGACACGAAAAAGCTGTCCAGGCGCCGCGGCTCGTTCGTGGGCGTCAACGGATCGGGGACGCCAATCGTCACGTCGGTGCGCATGTTCGCAAGCATCAGATCGTCGGGCAGCCGGTCGGTGAGCCCTTCTGCGCGAGCGACGCGCGAGAGCACCGTCGTGCTCAACAGCTGCTGTGACACCGCACGCATCCGCTCCTGGTTGTCGAACGTCGTGTTCTGATTCACGAGGTTCGCCGAGACGGCCGGCGCCGTCACCGCCAGAGTCGCGGTGGCCTTGAATTGCTTCGGCAGGAACTTCACGAGCCCGGCGCCGATCCCGATCGACGCGACGATCGGCACGATCAGCCACCACTTGCGCCGGCGGAAGACAGAGAGGTAGTCGAGTGCGTGAACGGGGGTTTCTTCCATTTAGCGGACCCTCATGGGCTTCGACGTGGTTACCTGAAATCCGATCCGGTTGCGCTCGGTCTCCCCGCCTGGACGGTCGATGGTTTGATGGGTGCCGCTGTAGAACACTTCCAGGTGAATGGCCGGCGTCGCGGCATAGCCGACGACAGCCTCAATCCACACCGATCGCAGCGGGAGGTCGAGGTCGGTCAGCGGATCATTGCGCCGCCACGACACGCCGCCTGACGAGTAGACGCGGCGTGCGAGTGGTACACGGAGGTGTCCGCTCAGCTCCTCGTTCTGCGTCGTGCCGCCAAACCCGTAGGCCGGAACAAACGAACGGCTGTACTCGGCATCGACTGCGAACTTATGAAAACTCCGGGCCAGACCGGCACGCCACGCCGGTCCGACGCGTGGCCGGGACAGCTCGGTGGCGCCGAGCCTCGAGAAGCCGCCGGCGCCGAAGACATGCATCTGCTCGGAGAGTCTGTAGTCGAGTCCGGTCCAGAGATTCTGAACGTCGAACGTCTGGTCGATCGAGCTGGCGAGTGGTCCCGCAATCGGCGGCGGATGTGTGAGGGCATGCGCGATCTGGAAGTCGGCGGTCAACGCCAGCCGCGTGTCGAGGGCGTGCCGCACGCTCCCGTTGACGCCCTGGCTGTGACCACCTCTCAGAAATTCCGAGCCAACGGAACTATGGTCGAAGTCCACGAACTGGAAGTCGTAGCTGACGCTGACCGTCGTCCGCTTGCTGAGATGCGCTTCGAGGCCGCCCTGCGTGTCCCAGATTCGCGATCCGTTGCGGATGAACGGGAGCCCGACAAAGGCGACCAGCTCGGTCGTTGGCACCGAGGCCGCGTAGCTGCGCACGAACAGCGCGACGTGCGGAGAGAGCAGCCGCCGCCCGTAGAGCGATCCGAACTGGTCGTAGCTGTTCAGCGTCGAGAGCTCGCGATACAGCAGGAACGCGCCGTCGTAGGTCGCCGACAGCTGGCCGCGCCGGCCGTTGAAGTCGAGCGACACCCGCGGGTTCACGGTGTTCAGAAAATCTGCCGCGGGCACGTCGCCTTCGCCGCGCACGAGGACGTTGTCGTCCCACGCGGCGGAATAGGAGATCCCCGGCGTCACGCTCCAGCCGGCAGCCGCCTGGGAGTTGGCCTCGATCGTCGGCGTGAAATTCGACTGCTGCGCAGCCGCACCACGCGGGCCGATCAGCGAGACCGCCGCCAGTAACGCCCACGTAGACGCGGAGGCGCGAGACATGGCGTTCACCTGGCGCTAGTCGGGCACCACGACCGTGTCGCCCGGCCGCAGATAAATCGGCGCGCGTGTCGATTTCAACGCGTCCTTGTAGTTGAACGTGATCGTCTCCACGCCGGACGTCGATGGACGCAGGATGCGGATGTTCTTCACATCGGCGAAGTCCTTCAAACCGCCGGCGAGCGCGAGCGCCTGCAGGATGGTCAGCGGCGCCTGGAGATTCACAGCGCCGGGATGATTCACTTCGCCCATCACGTACGCCGTCGACGCCGTCGCCTCGACGACGATCACGGTGACCGTCGGATTGGTGACGTACTCGGTGAGCGCCTTGGCGATCTGATCGCGCAGCTCGATCGGTGTCAGGCCGGCGGCCGCCACGTCGCCGATCAGCGGCAGGGTCACCTTGCCGTCCGGCCGCACCTGGACCGACTGCGACAGTTGCGCGTCCTTGTAGACCTCGATCCGCAGCTTGTCACCGGCGCCGAGGCGATACTCCTCGGTCACGTTCGGCGGCACCGCGGCGGCCTTCTTGTCATTCTTGTCCTTGTCGGCGGCGAAGGCGGGGCCGGCGCCCAGCCCGGCCATAAGCGCGACGCAAATCGACGCAACGATGGATCTATGCCTCATGATGTTGATCCTCAGTTGTGATCGGCGGACGGCGACCGCAGGCCGCCGCGCCAGTTCACGATCGGCCGAGCCAGCGCCTGCCGTTTGAGCGAGTCGGCGTCGACGGCGTGCGTCGGATAGCACGCGGCGCCCACAGCGATGCGAAGGGCCGTCGGGAATTCGTAGTTCTCAATCCGCGACACCAGCCGGTCGATGACGCGGGCGGAGTGATCGAAGTCCGCGTCGAGGAGCACCAGCGCCAGCGTGCCTTTGCCGGTGTGACCGATCAGATCCGTGTCACGGACTTCGCGGCCGATCAATTGCGCGACCTCCTGCACCGTGCCGTCGTCGGC
>DATFXR010000849.1:0-4978 GCA_035315685.1 Vicinamibacterales bacterium
TGCGACTGACGTCGGCAAGAGGGCATTTGTGCCCTACACCGCCGACTATCTGTTCTTCAAGTCGGCGGAACCGCAGCAGTAACGATCGACGACCGGCAATGACGGGGGCCGTGTTCGCAGGTATGCGCGCCTCCGCGTGATCTGCGCACACGGCGTCGTCACTTGCTGACTATGATCGTCACGTCCTGCGACGTGAAGAGGCCGCCGTCGTGCGCCAGCGCACGGATCACGTAGGTGCCTGGCTCGGCGAAGGTTGCGTGCGCCTGCCATCGGTTGCCCTCCGGAATCGGCGGCACGACCCAGCCTGCCGACCACGGGGAGCGGCCGCCGTCGCGCGTGTCCTCCCACACCTCCGCCTGCGGCGGATCGAACGTGACGGCGTTACCGGCGCCGCGGTAGACGAAGAACGACAGGCGCAGTCCGTTGGCCGTCTGCGGCAGCATGTAATTGCCGCCGAGAACCGGTGGCATGTTCCGCTTGTTCGGCTTGCCGTCGTCGGTCGCGACGGCGGCGAGCGGGACCGCTGCGCCGACTGTTGTAGTCCGCTGCTTCGGACCTTCGAACGCGAGGACAGGTGGCTTGTTGCCGACCATGTCGGGCGTCGTGCTCAGCGCGCCGCCCGCGCCGATGTTCGACATGATCACGGTGTCGTCGAGCACGTAATCGTTCTTCAGCGTGCCGTACGCCTTGTCGACGCGGCCCTTGCTTGCCAGTGTCCAGACGATCTCTTTCGTGCCGAAGTCCTTCGGGACACGGACGGTGAAGACGAAGCGGTTGCGGCGTGGAAAGAAGTACGTCGGCTGACCGAGATCGCCGCCTGGATCGATCGTGTTGTTCGGGCCGAGTGGAATCGTCATCGGCTCCTCCCAGGCACGATTGAAGTATCCGAACACGAGATCGAACGAGCCGTCGGCGTTCGGCAGCCAGCCCTCGTAGACCGGCGTGATGTTGTTGTCCGCCTTCGGCACCTGCGCCCGGAGCGGAACGCGAGCGACGGCGAGCGCGGCGACACACGCGGTCGCAATGGCGGTCGCGCGCAGACGCCTGGGGACGGACACCGACATGGTTATTGCGGCCTCGCCGCCTGCGTCGTCGTCGGCCGTACGGGAATCTTCTCGAACGCGCACAACGGACAGCCCGGCGCGTCCTCGCCCGGCTTCAGCTTCAGACGCTCGCGTCGCGCCGTTACCTCTTCCTGGAACTTCTCGTCGGTGAGTGCGACACCCTGCGCGATGAGGATGTTCATGTTGTCGATCGACCGGTGGCCGAGGCCCGACCAGTTGCGCGGATCGACGACGTTGCGGTTCGCCGGCGTGTTGTCGTAGTAGCCGGTCACGCGCAGGATCGTGCCGCGCGGGAGGAGCGGCGCGGCGTCGTCTTCGTATTGATACGAACGGACCCAGCTGTGATCGTAGCCGGAGCAGCTGAGCGTCTCGATGCGCGAGCCCCAGATCGCGTCGAGGCACATGCGCACCGCGGCGGCATGCATATGGGGCTCGAACACCGTCAGCTTGGTCGGCTGCGACAGCGTCTGGAACGCCTCGATCTTCTTGCCCGACTCCATGCCGCGGATGTCGATGTCACCGGTGCCGATGACGATCGTGCGCTCGGTCATCTTCGGTTGATAGCCCTCCGGGTGGAACTTGAAGGCGACCTCGAGGTGACCGGTCGTGTCCTTGCCGTTCGCGTGCATGTGCACGTTCGGGAATCCGACGCGCGAGCCGGCTTTCAGGAGTTTCCCGGCGTCCGCGTCGAAGATGTCGGCGTTGCGGCCCACCTCGTGGATCGGCCAGCCGCCGATGATCGACGACGACCCGCTCGATCCGGGCGCCTCGACCGTCATGATCGCGTGATGGAAGATGAACAGGCCGCCCACCGTCGTGGTTGCGCCTGGCGTGTGTTGCGTGTCGTTGACTTCCTTGATCTCGACGGCCGACACGTAGCGATCTTCCGTGAGCCCGGTGTCGCCGAAGCCGGCGTTGCCCCACCAGTCAGGACTGACGGCCTTCATCGTTACCGACGGCGTCACGACGACGAGATCAGGCGTGCCGATCGACCAGGCCTTGCCGTCGGCGAACGGCTTCGGCGGCGGCATGTCGTCCGGTTTGCCGCGTGGCGCACCGCCGTCCACCCACGCCGCAACCTTCGCGACCTCGTCGTCGCTCAGGGAGATGTCGTTCTTGTAATGCTGAATACCGATGTCCTTCTCGATGTACCACGGCGGCATCGTGCCCTGCCGCCAGCGGATTGCCGTGCGGCGCTTGATTGACGCGGCGTACGGGCGTGCGTCCTCGTAGGTGAGGAGCGACATCGGTGCGAGCGAATCGGGGCGATGGCAGCCTTGGCAACTGCGCTGAAGAATCGGCGCGATGTCACGTGTGAACGTCACCTGCGGCTTCGCTGGAGGCGCCTGCCCCGAGAGCGAAACCGAGGTCATGAGCACACCAGCCGCCGCCACATTGCACAACGCCAGCCACGCGATTCGGGCCGGCCGCGCGCCGGAGTTCTGATCGGGCATCACGCGTTCACCTCGGATAGTCAGATTGAACCACAAAGCTGCCGATTCTGATGAAACGTCGCGCGAAGGCTTCAGCCGAGCGTCCGCACACCGCGGTCACATGGTCGCTCGGCTAAGGCCTTCGCGCTGAGTCGTTTCAGGAACTACGTCGTCGTGGAACGCGCTTAGCGTCCGTCGATGCTGAAGGCGAACAGCCGGGTGTTTCCGCTTCCCTCGATGCCGGACCTCGCGTAGCCGGTGCCCCAGTACACGCTGCCGTTGGCGACCGCTGGCCCTGAGTTGACCGAGCTGCCGGCGCCGAACTCCCAGAGAATGGCGCCGGTCGAGGCGTCCAGCGCGAACATCTGATTCTGGTTCGCAAGCTTGGCCATCGACGACACGTAGACGACGCCGTTCGCGACCGTCACCGGCGCGAGGTCCCACACACCGACGACACCCAGTCCCGGCAGCGTCTCGACCTGTGGGTCGGCCGTCTGCCACAGGATGGTTCCCGTCGTCGGATCGAGCGCCGCCCACGAGCCGCCGGTGGCCGTCTCATTCGTGAGCATGCCGTTCTGCGTCAGCCTGTACGGAATGTGGTGATGGTTCGTCAGCGAGACGTAGATGCGGCGACCATCGAACGCCGTGCCCCATTCGAAGCCGCCCTGATCGCCGCCGGGACCCACCAGCGTGTTCCAGATGAACTTCCCGGTTTTCGCATCGAGGGCGATGTAGACGCCGCTCTTCCCGCCGACGCCGACGACATCGCGCACGCGGCCGTCGTCGTTGCCGTCGTCGTCCCCCTGGTCGTTGCCGCCGCCGTGTCCGTCTTCGCCAGATCCGTGGCGATTCATTTTCAGGCGCATCACGTTCGCTCCCGAGCCGCCGATATCCCACTTCTCTGCGTCCGACTCCGGAGCACACCAGGTGACCGCCGGCGGCTGACCGCCGCACGCGCGCAGCCACGGATCGTGCCCCTGCACGCGATACGACCACCGTGGCCCGCCGGTCTTCAGATCGAATGCCACGATCGACTTCAGGAACGATCCGGGCTGCTCGCACGATTCGGCGAAGCCGTTGGGAGCGGCGGCATGACAGGCGGTCACGCCCGCCGGTTCGGTGTAGGGCTGCCCGAACGTACCGTAGACGAGTCCCGCGCGCTCGTCGACTGCCGGCGGCGAGAACATCGTGGCGCCTGCGTACCCGCCGGCAACACCGCCGTTGTCGGGAAGCGAGTAGGTCCGCCACAGAATCTTGCCGCTCTGCGCGTCCAGCGCGACGATTGCGCCGCGGAACGTGGCGCCTGGTCCTGACGCACCAGACGCCGATACGCCAGTAATAATCGTGTTGCCGACGAGCACCGGCGAGCCGGTCATGATGCCCTTCGGATCGGGATGCACTTGCGTGAGCCAGCGGAGCGAACCGGTCTTCGCGTTGATCCCGATCATGTCCGGATGACGCAAGTCTCCGACGACGAGGGTACTGCCGGCGAGCGATGGGCTGGTGCGCGCGATGTCGCCCGGAATTCCGGTGTAGTCCGAGACCTGATGCGACCAGATCACGGCGCCGGTTTCGGCGTCGAGTTTCCAGAGCATGCCGCCGAAGTCGCCGAAGTACACCGCTCCGTCGACCACCGCCGGCGTCGCGGAGACGTCGCCTGCGGTCGTCGCCGTCCATTTCACCGCAAGACGATGCACGTTGTCGGGACGGATCCGGTGCTCCGACGGTTGATTGCGGCTGTCCGCCGGATCGTGCCCGATCATCGGCCACGCCTGTTCGTCGTGTGCCGTCACCGGCAGTCGCGGCGACACGGCGAACGCCGCGAGCAGCGCGAGCGTGATCGTGATGGTTGCGGTGTGCGTTCGAGATCGACGTGGGTGACTGTCGTGAGCTCGTCGAAGCATGTCGTGATTCCTCCTTCGGATGCGTCCTGACCGCGAGGACTGCGTCGGAGCAGCTGACACGAACTCAGTTTGTGCCACAGGTGCGCGCCGATTGCACGGTACCGCTTGTCGTGGATGCGAGGAGGAGTTGAGAAAACCGTACGGAGTGGTCCGGCTTGAGCCGGACCTCACGCTGCGTAAGAGGACAGTAAAAGGAAGCCGCCGGGGTCGCGGCTCCCGAGCGGCGAAAACCTACTGATCGAGACGGATGCGGTAGTTCAGTGCGTTGCCCCAAATCGGCTGGTAGTTACAGTCGGTCGGGACGAACTCCCACGACAGGATCGAGCGGGCGCGCCGCGTCGTGCCGTCCATCGGCTGGATGGTCTGGAGATTGAACGCCGCGTTGGTGATGACTGCGAACTGCCAGGTCGGGAACTGACCGGCGATCGCGTCGGCAAGGTGCACGCTGTCGCGGCCGACCGGCTGCAGGACACCGTTCGCGTCCGCGACGCAGTGGAGCACGTGCTCGCGGCTGCCCGGCAGCGGCGCAGGACCGAAGCCGAACGTCTGCTTGATCTTGATCGGCGCGGCGAACTGG
>DATFXR010000850.1:0-4319 GCA_035315685.1 Vicinamibacterales bacterium
GGGCCACGTGCAGGCGATCAAGCGTCCGACCCTGCTCGAGATCACCGGTCCGCTGTTCATGTCAGCGCCAGTTGTCTCCAACGTGCAATACCGCCTGAAGGAGATCGACGGCGGCACGCTCATCACCTTCCGGCATTCCGCTTTTGGCGTCGTTCCGGAGGAGTTCAGACGAGGCCTCGCTCAGGGATGGGCGCCGCTGCTCGAACGCGTCCGCAAACACGCCGAATCACCGCGCCTTACGAGGTAGCCGTGTGGTGGCGCAGATGAGAGGAGTCTGATCATGTCGATGAACGAAGCCTTGATCCGCGAGCTCGAACAGGAAGCGCAGACGACGCGCCGCGTCCTCGAACGCGTGCCCGGCGATCGGCTTGGCTGGAAACCCCACGACAAATCGATGTCGCTCGGTCAGCTGGCGCTGCACGTGGCGACGATTCCCGGCGGCGTCGCGGAAGCAATTCGCCGATCGCCGATGCCGGTGCCCGAGTTCAAACATCCGACCCCGTCGAGCGTGACGGAGCTCGGACCGGCGCTGGACAAGAGCATTGCGACGGCGAAGGAGCTCCTGCGCTCCATGGACGACGCATCGTTCGGGAATCTGTGGCGCGTGGTCGATGGCGATCGCGAAGTGCTCGCGTTGCCCATCACGGCAGTCGTGCGGTCGATCATGCTGAACCACTGGTATCACCACCGCGGCCAGCTCGCGGTGTACCTCAGACAGGTCGGTGTGCTGGTCCCCTCGATCTACGGTCCGAGCGCCGACGAGAATCCATTCGTCGCGCGGCAGATCTCTGCAGCTTCGGTGTAAATTTGACGACTGGGTGACGAGAGCCGGCACGCGACGGTCCATCTGCAGTGCATCGGCGATGCTCTTCGCGTTGGTCGCGACGGGTTGCGGGGCAGGCGCGCCCGCCAACCCGTCGCGCTCCGCGGTCGTCACCTTCCAGGTGGCCAACGAAACGTTCAGAGCTCAGCTGACGACCAATGCCGCGATCGAGGCGGCGATGAAGGCCCAGGCCGGCGGACCGGCGACGATCCCGAATGGCCGACTCGTCGCCGGCACGGAAGTGAACACTGGCTGGAGCTGGCACCTCGTCGACGTCGAGTTCGCCGAGGCGGCGATCGAGCTCTGTGACGGCCGTCCCTCCGATGTCGAGCGTGCCGGAACAGCCTTCGGCGGCGGCCGCTACTGTCCGTGGTCGGCGCGAATCACAGCCATCGCCACGCCGTGAGCGCATTCCGAAGCAAGGTAGCGCGAAGGCCTCAGCCGAGCGTTAGCGGCGCCGGCGATCGCGCGGTCGCTCGGCTGAGCCATCGCGCCAGTCCATTCGAATCCGGCCGACGCGATAGGGGTAAAGTATCGCGACCCCGCATGATGTCGATCTCGGGAGTCGTCAACCGACTATGTCGTGAGCCGGGGCGGCCGTCCGAAGCGCCGCCAGCTGGACATTTGCCGAGAAAATAGGCCCGCCATGACATTTCTTGCCGATCTCCGCTTCGCTCTCCGATCGCTGTTCCGAGTCAAAGGCCTCACGCTGACCGTGATCGTCACCCTGGCACTCGGCATCGGCGCCAACGCCGCGATCTTCAGCGTCGTCCGCGGCGTCCTGCTTCGGCCGCTGGTCAACCGCGATCAAGACCGGCTCATCTATATCAGCCAGAGCGCTCGCGGCATCCACATCGAGAACGCGAAGTTCTCGGTCCCGGAGTTGCGCGACCTGCAGGGACGCGTGAAATCGCTGACGGCTTTCGGCGACTTCTCGACGATCGAGTTCACGCTGACCGGCCTGGGCGAGCCGCGCGTGGTCCGAGCCGGCGTGGTCGGCGGCTCGTACTTCGAGGTCATGGGCCTCCGCGCGGTCCGGGGCCGTCTCCTCGGGCCCACCGACGATGGGCCGGCAGCGGCGGGTGCCGCCGTGCTCACGCATCGTTTCTGGACGACGTCGCTCAAGAGCGATCCCTCGGTGATTGGAAAGACGATCACGCTCAGCGACCGCACCGCGACGATCGTCGGCGTGCTGGAACCGGCGGTCCCGTATCCGACCGAGACCGAGATCATCGCGAATGTCGTCACGAGCCCGCACCACCTCGACGCGACGATGGTAGAAGGGCGCGTCCATCGGATGACGGATCTGTTCGGCCGGCTCGCGCCCGGCACCGATCTCGATGCGGCACGGGCGGAGCTTCGGGCGGTGCACGCCGCGATCGTCACCGAGCACCCAGAAGCGTATTCGCGCGAAGCCGACTTCCGGATCGACGCCGTCCGGTTGCGCGATCAGATCATCTCGCCGGCGAGGACGATCCTGCTCGTGCTGCTGGGAGCGTCGGCACTGATCTTCATCATCGCGTGTTCGAACGTGGCGAATCTCATTCTCGCGCGGTCGGTCCGTCGCGAGGGCGAGCTCGCGGTGCGCGCGGCGCTCGGCGCGGGCACGGCTGCGCTGCGCCGCACGCTGCTCGCCGAGAGCCTGCTTCTCTGCGGGGCGGGCGCGGTGCTGGCGATCGTCATCGCCCAGCCGATGGTGGTGCTGCTCGCGCGCTATGCCGCACGGTTTTCGGTACGCGCGCTCGACGTCACCGTCGATGCGACGCTCCTGTGGGTGGGCGTGAGCCTCGCGGTGATTGCCGCCGTGCTGCTCGCGTTCGTGCCCCGTCTGCCTTCCGCTGAGACGGCGAACGGACTCGGGCTGTCGAACGGCAGCGTCCGGATCACGCCGGGGACGAACCGGCGCCTCCGCGTGTTCGCAATCACGCAGATCGGCGCGTCGTTCGTGCTGCTCGCCGGCGCCGGCACACTGCTCGCGACGCTGTTCGCGTTGCAGCGCGTCCGGACCGGCTTCGACACGCAGCACGTGCTCGCGATCAACGTTCCGATCGTGTCCTACTCGCGCAAACCAGAGGAGATCCACCGCTTCTACAACGAAGCAACGCGGCGGATCGCCGCCCTGCCGGGCGTGGAGCGCGTGGCAATCGGAACCGCTGTTCCGTGGCGCGATACCGGTTTCTTCGCGGCGCAGTTCATCGTGGAGGGTTACAAGAAGGCGAACGGCGAGGAAGATCCGCGCGCGCGGTTCCGGACCGTGTCGCCCGGATTCTTCGCGTCGCTCGGCGTGCCGCTCATCGCGGGCCGCGACTTCACCGAAGCCGATCGCCACGATGCCGAGAAAGTGGTGATCATCAGTCAGAGTCTCGCCGAGCGGATGTTCTCGACCCACGACGCGCTGAATCGGCATCTGATGTGGACCGATCCGGTGACGAAATTCATCGGCGTCAGCAACGGTCCGCGTCGAATCATCGGCGTCGTCGCCGACGTGGACGACGAGAACGTCGTGCCGGGGCCGGCGATGACGGTGTATCACCCGTTCGAGCAGGAAATCGGCGGCGGACGCCTGTTCGTCCACACGAAGACGGATCCGTATTCGCTGGTCCCGCCGATCACGCGAACGATTCGCGACCTCGCGGCGGACCAGCCGGTCGAACGCGCGGCGACGCTCGAGGACGTGCGCGCCGAGGTGCTCGCGCCGGAGCGGGTGAACGCGTTCGTGTTCGCCGGCTTCGCGTTCGTCGCGCTGACGATCGCGGTGGTCGGCGTCGCCGGTGTTCTCGCGTTCTCGGTCAGCGCGCGCACGCGCGAGTTCGGGATCCGCCTTGCAGTGGGATCGTCACCGATCCACCTGTTATCGCGCGTCGTCGCCGACGGCGCGGTGATTGCGGTGAGCGGCGTCGTCGTCGGTGTGGTCGCAGGTGGCGTGCTGGCGCAGGTTGCCGCGAGCTACGTCCAGGGCATCCGGCTGCCGGACGCGCTGCCGACGATCGTCGCGGCAACGCTACTCGTCGCGGCCGCGCTCCTCGCGTCGCTCACGCCCGCCTTGCGCGCAGCGCGCGTCGATGTCGTCAGCGCACTGCGATCGGAATAGCCGGCTGTTCGATTCGGGCGCACGCTTCGTTTGATCATATGCGCCCGACGTCCATCCTCTGGTCGCCCTAAGACGGAAACGATCTCTGCCTCCTGGAAGACTATTCGCTTTTTCCCTATCAAGATTCTGAGGGTTTGCGCGTTTTTCCCCCGGTCATTTCTTTGCATCCGCTGCGCAGTCCAAATTTGCGCAATTTAGACAATCCACTCTGAACGGAATCGGCGGGGGAACATGCGACTTCGTGTTTTCGGTCTCGCTGCGTTTATCGCAGCCCTCAGTCTCACTGCACCTGTGACCTTGGGAGCGTTTCTGTCCGGCCAATGGCCGCAGAGCGTGCCTGCACCCGACGAAGTCGTGCGTACGCTGCTGCCGCGCCTGAGCGAGGCGGGACGCGCCGTGAAATTG
>DATFXR010000851.1:0-4849 GCA_035315685.1 Vicinamibacterales bacterium
ACTAAGAACGACGCGCTTGGTAAAACGGTGCAGGAGCCGCGCCTGCTCGGGCGTCAATGCTGTCCCACATGACGCCACGGCCGGGGCCGCCTTGGACTGGAATACCTGGGCGAAATCGAAATAGCCTTCTACTAAGACGGCGAAACCACTGCTTTGGATCTCTTTTTTTGTCAGGTTGAGCCCAAAAAGCGTCGCGGACTTCCGGTAGATGGGCGTCTCGGGCGAATTGAGGTATTTCGGCCCGCCCTGATCCGGGTCCATCTGGCGTCCGCCGAATGCGATGACGGATCCGGTATCACGGCAAATCGGGACGATCAGCCGGTTCCGGAAGCGATCGACGACCTCTCCGCTTTCACGCTGGAGGACCAGGCCGCTCTGGAGCAGCAGCGACTGAGTGAACCCCTGTTTCAGAAGCACGGACTTCAGGCCGTTGCGGGTCGTCGGCGCGAACCCGAGACCAAGCTCTGCGATGGTCTGCGGCAGCACGCCGCGATCCGACAGCTGGGTGCGCGCCCGAGCGCCGGCCGGAGCCGCCAGCTGTTCGCGAAAGAAGGCGGCGGCGAGCTCGTGGACCTTCAGCAGCGCTTCCCTGAGGGCGCTGTCGCGGCGGCTGTCCTCGGACGTTCCATCGGCCTCCGGGACCGCGATACCGAATCTCTGCGCCAGCATCCGGACGGCGTCCGCGAACCCGATCTTCTCGTGCAGCTCGAGGAACTTGAACACGTCGCCGCCGACGCCGCAGCCGAAACAGTGGAAGAACCCTTTGTCGGGGTGCACATGGAACGACGGCGTTTTCTCGCTGTGGAACGGGCAGTTCCCCCTGTACGAGTTGCCCGCACGCTTGAGCGGCACGTACTCCTGGATGACAGTCAGGATGTTCGCCTGAAGCCGGAGGTCGTCGATGAAGGATTGGGGGAAAAGGCCCATTCGGCGCGATTGCGTCTCTCAGTCTTTCAACTCCACTACCGTTACCCCTCCACCGCCCTGTTCGGGCGGAGCCGTCGCAAACCGCGCGACCAGCGGGTGCTGCTGCAGGAATCCGGTGAGCGCGCGTTTCAACTGACCGGTGCCGTAGCCGTGAATCAGGCGCACGACGCGCTGATCGGTCAGCATCGACTCGTCGAGAAACCGCTCGGCCCTGGCGATCGCTTCGTCCACGGTGCAGCCAATCACGTTCAAGTCCGACGGGCTGGCGTCGCGGGGCTGCAGATCGAGGTTGACTCTCACCTGCTGTGCGGGCGCCTGGCCGCCGCCAATCCGCTTCAGGTCGCGGATGCTCGCCCGCATCCGTTTGCCGCGGACGTCGAGCTCCGCGGTGCCGTCGTGCGTCGCCGTCACGATCGCTTCGAGCCCGAGGCCGCCGACGATCACCCGGTCGCCAACGGCAATCGATGACTGCTGACCGGCGGCGACCGATGGTCCCGTTCCTTCGCCAGCGGACTCCTCGGCGTTCAGGATCCGCTTCGCGACGTTCTCGACCGCCGTCCGCGCATCCACGCGCGCCGCGCCGGTGTCACCGGTCGATACGAGCCGCGGCGCATTCGCGATCGCGGTCGTCTTCGCCTTCAACTCGGCGATCACCTCGTCGATCTCCTTGCGCGCCTGGCGAACCTGCGCATCGAGCTCGTCGGCAAGGCGGCGCCTGGAGGTCTCTTCTCGCTGCCGCAGCGTCTCCTCACGCTGATGCATGCGTGCCTCGGCGGCGTGAAGCGTCTCGCGCTCTCTCGCGACGAGGCGCTGATCGTGCTCCAGCGCGCGCATATCGCGGTCGATTTTGGCCAGATGCTCTGCAAGCTGCGCTTCCCGCGCGCTCAGGTTCTCGCGCGCCGCAGTGACGACATCGGGGTGCAGGCCGAGCCGGCCGGCAATCTCGAGCGCGAGGCTGCGCCCCGGGCTGCCGTAGAACAACTGGTAGGTCGGCGCGAACGTGTTGGTGTCGAATCCGAACGCCGCGCTCGCCACCCCTTCCGTGGTCGACGCGTAGGTCTTCAACGCGTCGTAGTGGCTGGTTGCAATCACCATGGCGCCGCGCCGCCGGAAGTGGTCGACGATCGCCACGCCGAGCGCGCCGCCTTCGATCGGATCGGTGCCCGATCCCACTTCGTCGAGCAGCACGAGGGCCGGCGTGGCGAGCGAGCGCTCCATTGACGCGATGTTGGTGATGTGCGCCGAAAACGTGCTCAGGCTTGCCTCGATCGACTGCTCGTCGCCGATGTCGGCAAACAGCGATCGGAAGACCGGCAGGCGCGATCCGTCGGCTGCCGGAATCCGCAGCCCCGACTGCGTCATCAGCACGAACAGTCCCGCCGTCTTGAGCGCGACCGTCTTGCCGCCGGTGTTCGGCCCGGTGATCAGCAGGACCGTTGCCGGCGGAATCACCTTGATCGTGACCGGCACCACGTTCTTGACCAGCGGATGCCGCGCGGCCTGGATCTCGAACATGCCGTCAGCGGTGAGCGTCGGGTCGATGCCGTCGATCGAATCCGAGAAGCGCGCGCGTGCCTGCACCACGTCGAGCTCGGTTGCCGCCTCGATCGTGCGGTGCATGTCACCGGCGCGCGCGCGGAAGGCGTCGGTCAGCGCCAGCAGAATCCTGCGGACCTCCTCGGCTTCCTGCTCCTCGAGCGCGACGATGTCGTTGTTGATCTCGACCGTGCTGAGCGGTTCGAGGAACAGGCTGGCGCCGCTCGTCGACGTGCCGTGGACGATGCCTGGAATGCCGGCACGATGTTCGGACTTCACCACCAGGACGTAGCGCCCGTTTCGCTCCGTGACGACCTGATCCTGGAGGTATTTGGCGGTCTCCTTCCCGCGCAGATACGACTCGAGCGTGGTCCGCAGCCGCGATCGCTGCTTCCGCAGCCGATCGCGAATCAGCCGCAGCTCGGGGCTTGCGTGATCGACCACCTCGCCCGACGGCTCGATCTTGTCCCGCGTCTGCGCCGTCTCATTCTTGAACGACGCAACGCCGCCGCTGGCCGCTTCGAGCAGCGGAAACGATCCCGGCGCGCGGCGGATGCCGGCGCGCGATTCATCGATCGAGTCGAGGAAACTGGCGAGCACCAGCAGGCGCGGCGCTTCGAGCGCCCGTCCCTCGATGGCCAGCACCGCGATGATCTGAGGCAGCTCGCTCGTGGCCCTCAGTGGAAAGAGTCCGTGCGCCGCGACGTATTTCGTCGCCTCGGTCGTGGCCGCCAGCAGCTGGGCAACCTGCCGGGCGTCGGTCGACGGCTGCAGCCGCGCGAGGCGCTCGGCGCCCATCGGGGTGAGCGCGAATCCTTTCACCGCGTCGATGATGCGGTCGAATTCGAGGGCCCGCAGGGAGGTCAGCTGCATAGGGGGAACCTCCGATATTACCACCGCAGAGATGGCTTATGGCTGATGGCATATCGCCAATGAAATATGGCCCATCAGCGCCCGTTGCCATTCAGCCATGAGCCATCAGCCATGTCAGAGGTGGTTAATCAGTGACGCAATGGCAGCGGCCCCGAAACCATTGTCGATGTTCACCACCGACACGCCGTTCGCGCAGCTGTTGAGCATGCCGAGCAGCGCGGCAAGGCCGCCGAAGCTCGCCCCGTACCCGACGCTGGTGGGCACCGCGATCACCGGCACGCTGACGAGTCCGGCGACGACGCTCGGCAGCGCGCCTTCCATGCCGGCGACGACGATGATCACGCGCGCGGCGCTGAGGCGCTCGTGCTCGCCCAGCAGCCGATGCAGACCCGCGACACCGACGTCGTACAGGCGGCACACCGTGTTGCCCATCAACTCCGCGGTGCGCGCCGCCTCTTCCGCAACCGGCAGGTCCGAGGTTCCCGCGGCCGCGATGACAATCGTGCCGTGACCGGCGCTTACGTCCTGCTGACGAAATGCGATGACGGCTGCATCGGAGTAATACGTTGCTTGAGGCACCGCCTCGCGCACAGCTTCGTATGCGTCGGGAGTCGCGCGCGTGACGAGCAGTGTAGACCCACGGGCGACGATCTCGGACGCGATCGCGGCGATCTGGGCAGGTGTTTTGCCTAAGCCGAGGACAACTTCGGGGAACCCCTGACGAACGGAGCGATGATGATCGACGCGTGCGAACCCCAGATCTTCGAACGGCCGGGCGCGGAACGCCTCGATCAACTGCGCGCGCGCCTGAGTCGGCGCCACCTCGCCGCGCGCGACCTGTTCGAGCAGATCCTGCAGCTGTTTGTTTGACGTCATTCAGACCCGTCAGTAATATAAATGATTGTGCCCGTAGAACATGACGCCCGTTGAGACGTTCACACTCGCCTCGTATTTTTTTGTCCTGATCATCCTCGCCGTCTACGGTTGGCACCGCTACTACCTCGTGTACCTCTACATGAGGAACCGCGACAAGGAGCCGACGGCGCAGCCGCCGCTCGATCCGCTGCCGGTGGTCACCATCCAGCTTCCGCTCTACAACGAGATGTACGTGGCGGATCGGCTGATCGACGCGGTCGCCGCAATCGAATACCCGCGAGAGCTCCTGGAGATCCAGGTCCTGGACGACTCCACTGACGAGACGCGCAGCATCGCCGAACTGGCCGTGCGGCGACTGGCGGCGCAGGGCGTCGGCATCAAGTACTACCATCGGACCGATCGCCGCGGGTTCAAGGCAGGCGCACTCGAGGCCGGGCTCAAAGTCGCGCGCGGCGAATTCGTCGCGATCTTCGACGCCGATTTCATCCCGACCGCAGATTTCCTCACCCAGCTGATGCCGCACTTCCGCGACCCGCGCGTCGGCATGGTGCAGGCGCGCTGGGGGCACATCAACCAGGACTACTCGCTGCTCACCAAGATCCAGGCGATCCTGCTCGACGGTCACTTCATCCTCGAG
>DATFXR010000852.1:0-8254 GCA_035315685.1 Vicinamibacterales bacterium
CCAGCATCGCTCAGCGGCTGGCCGCGCTCCGTCGCGACCACACGCCGCCGGAGAAGCGCCTGGCCGACAACATGCTCGACTACAATCCGGCGGCCACCGAATCCCTGGTGCAATTGATGTGGGGCGCCCTCCTTCCCGGTCGCGAAGGCGGACTGGTGAACGCGCGCCTGCGCTATTTCGATCCGGATCGACAACGCGCCGGCGTGCCGGAAGACGTCGCCGCGCTCGTGTCGGAGCTGTCCGACACGCGCACCACCGTGACGCTGATCAATCTCAACTCATCACAGCCGCGCACAGTGATTCTCCAGGGAGGCGCCTACGGCGAGCATCAGCTGATCAGCGTCACCAGCGGCGGCAGGACGACGCCGATCAATCGCCCGCTGCTGACGGTGCAGCTCGATCCGGGCTGCGGCGGGCAGCTGGTGCTGACGATGAAGCGATACGCGAACGTGCCAAGCGTCATGCATCCGTGGCATCGACGCAATTGATGGCGCGTCGAACCGGTGAGTTGCGACCTGCAACCGTGCCCGTCGATCAAACCGTCGTGCGCTCCGGCACGGAGGTTGTCGGCTATCGCGTCGCGGCCGCGCGTGGCCGCCCACCGAGACGTCCATTGCCCCGCGCGGCCGCCGCCTTCGCGCGACTGGTTTTTCCACCGATCAATGCGGCGGCGCTTCGTAACCGATCGTTGGGTTTTTGTTCAAACCCAGCGTTGGGTTGTACCGCAGCCGCCCGCGATCGGCACATTCGCGCTGGGGGTCGGTACTCACGTCGTGAACACACTCAACGCGAGGTACGCCGAGACGCCCCAGTTCGGCGCGTCGACGATCTGGCTGATCTTCAGGTCGACGGCGAGGCTGCAGAGGACATAGGCGTCCTCGCGGCTCAGGCTCTTCTCTCGTACGAGCCAGTCGATCACGCCGCGGACCGCATTCTTCGCGTTGGTCATCAGATCGGGGCCGAGCGCGGTGTGGACGAAGTAGCCCTGCGCGTCTGAGCGCGGCTGCAAGGATCCCGGCGGCGTGATGAACTCGTAGCGCCACGGCGGCAGCGGCCGCCCCTTGATGACGGTGAACCGCAGGCTGAACTGCATCGGGCACTCGACGCCGGTCACGCACACTTCGCCGTCGCCCTGGGCGGCGTGGCAGTCGCCGGCGGAGAAGAGCGCGCCCTTCACGTACACCGGGAGGCGCAACCGCGTGCCGACGGTGAGGTGGCGTGTGTCGATGTTGCCGGCGCCCTTGGTCGGCGGCAGCACGTCGAGCGCGCCGTCTTCGTCGGTCGCGACGCCCATCGTGCCGCAGAACGGTTGAATCGGGATGTGAATGTCGTCGCGCAAGGACGCCGTCACGCGGTTGGTCAGATCGAAGTGACGGATGTACGGCTGCGTGAAGTCTTCGGAGAGCAGACCCAGGCCGGGAATGATGCCGGTCCAGCCCCATTGCAAGGGTTCGAGTCGCAGGATGCCGACCTCGAGGACGTCACCCGGCTCGGCGCCTTTGACGAAAATCGGTCCGGCCAGCGGATACAGCTGCGAGAAATCGATCCCACCGAGCGCAGACGCGGGACAGCCCGGCGTGATCTGATTGTTGGTGACCTCCGCGGTCTCGCAGTGGACGATATCGCCGGATTCGATCTCGATCGCCGGCGCGATCCGTTTGTCCCACTTGTGATGCACCTTGGCCTTGTCGAGCGTATGTTCACGTCCGGTCATCGACGGCACGTCCTTACGGTTGTGAAAGCGCGGCCTTCGTTCATCGCCTGTGATCGAGACCGTGCGGAATGTTCGAGAGTATACGCAATCAACCCCGACGCGGAACCGGCCGGCTCCTAAGCGCGGCCGATCGCGCAGTAGCGGTCGAGCCGGAACTCGCCACGATAATCGGTGTCCAACGCGACATGCGATTCAGGATGGGTGTCGTACCATGGACGCTGCTGGTGCTGCTGGCAGCCTCGTCTCTCTTTTCACAAGACGGCGTCGCGCTCTTTCGCAAGATGCAGGACGCATTGGGCGGCGCCGAACGGATCGCGGCGGTCCGCGACTACGAAGAGCACGTGCGCGCCGAATCGTGGAACGGGAACACGGGCCAATCGCTCGGTGAAGTCCGGAAACGGACGCGGTGGATCAGGCCCAATCACCTCCGCGTCGATCAGATCGGACCTGGTTCCACCTACGTGCTCTACTTCGACGGCACGGCCGGCTGGGAGATCCTGCCCGGTACTCAGAAGGTCGTGGAGATTACGGGAGGCGAGCTGGCGTTCGCACGGTCGTACATCCAGGGCTTCGCGCTCAACGCCTGGCTCGCCGATCGGGATCCGGGCGTTCGGATCACATCGCCGTCGCCGAACGTCGTGCGGGTTTCCGACGGCGACATCACTCACCAGTACGATCTCACTCTGGATTCCGCGACGTGGCTCCCGCTGAAGAAGTCGTCAATCTCGCTGTCGGATCCTGCACATCCGATCCCGAGCGACGATGTCATGAAGGAATGGGAGACGGTCCAGGGGATCCGATTCCCTCGTCACTGGGTCGTCTTTCGCGGTGGTGTGCGCGTCGCGGAAGCCCTCGACGCGCGACACACGGTGAACAGCGGCCTCGCGCTCGCCGACCTCACCGAGAAGCCGGCGGACTTCAAGCCCGTCCTCTCCTCCTGGTGACGCGGTTGGTCCGTTGGCTCCTTCACGAGCCGCCGATGATCCGGATTCCGATCCAGAGGCCGGCTCCGAAACCACGCCTTCCGCGCGCGGCTGTCGTCGGCCACGAAGACAGACACCTGACGGCGGACGATCGAGACCTAGCGCTGCGCCTGATAGCCGATTGTTCGCTCGACCTGCTCGACCAGCGATTGCGATTCGGCGACGATCGCGGCGCGCTCTTTTTCGCCAAGCGGCACAATCATCATGCCGTCCGGTCCGACGCGGTTGATGAACACTTGCGCGCCTCGTGCGCCGCCGATGTCAGCATCGGTGAGGTTTGGTCCGTAGAACATCAAGTGCGGATTCGACGGCGTCCGCGTGACGTGGCCCGCTTCGTCGATCCGGTAGCGCAGCGGCGCCAGCATGTAGGCGATGCCTGCACGTGACGGCGGTTGGTACTGCCCGATCTTGAAGCGCTGTGCCACGATCTCTTCGATCTCGGCGCCAGACTTTCCCGACAGCCGCATCTGGGCATCGTCGAAGTCGAGCGGCAGCAGTGATCGCGCGCCCTCGACGTCCCAGCACACCGGGAAGAGATCGCCGCCGCGCCGGCTGACCAGGCACGAGAACGCGTTCGATCCCTGTTGTGCGAGGGTGTAGCCGCTCTTCTCGAGAATCCACACGGTGGCGTTGTCGCGCAGGTGCTTCGGTGCGGCGCTCAGCGCGAGCTCGACTTCGAGCGGACGCGGCAGCAGCGGATACTGTGCCGACCTGGCGAACCGGGACTGATCGGCGTCTGCGATCGGCCGGTCGGACGGTGAGGTTCCGCCCGCATAGGCGCGCGCATGCTCGAGTTCTGGTCGACCGCCTTTGTCGCCGCGTTCGCAGATCTTCGCGAGCTGACCGTAGTAGGTGCGCGACTTCGCGCGATCGCCGGCCGACTCGGCAGCGCGGCCGGCACCATAGACCGACCGGAATCGATTCGGCTCTTTCTTCAGGCCAGCCTCGAATTCTTTCAACGCGTTCGCCGGTTGCTTCGCGTCGAGGAGCATCTCGCCCAGGAGCTCGTGCGCGGGCGCGACCGGACCAGGCGTGATGGCCGACTTCTCGGTCGTGTCTTCGAGGGCCGCCGCCGCTGTCAGCGCGCGGAGCGCCTCGTCTTTCTTGCCCTGCGCCCAGAGCAGCCATCCGTTCGCCGCCTGACGCTCGATGTCGAGCTGCGTCGTCCAGTAGGCATCCTTGGCCTGGACTTCTTTGTCGTACAGTGCGTTCAGCTGGTCAATCTCGGCCTTCGCGGCGTCCGGCTTTCCCGATCGCGCGGCGCCCAGCGCGCGGGAGAAGCGGGTGATCGCTTCGACGAACGGTTGTGGGCTCGGGCGAACCGTGAGGGCCGCGGCGTCCGCCCACGCGCCGCGTTCAACGGCCCATCGAGCAGGAATCGCGGCCGCCGCCCAGCCGCCGGCGCCGCCGACGGTCATCCCAGGCATGCCCGGCATATCACCGCGACCGCCAGCCGGCGGCGCCGACGCGGCGAGAATCTGGCCGAGCCCGTCCAGGACCTTCTTCGCCGCCATGTCCTGCGCAGTCTGCAGGTACGCGTACATCTGGTAGTCCCAGGCGTGCAGGGCCTCGCCGACGTCGTGCCGCTGCATCGCGACGTCGTGCGATCGGATGTTGGTGTCGATCGATTCCTGCCATGAGCCGACGCGCGTGAAGGTGTGGGCAGGCATGTGGAGGGCGTGCGGCGCGTCCGGCGCGAGGTTCGCGTACTTCCGCGCATAGGGCAGCGCCCGCGGCGCCAGCGGCGGGACATCGTAGGAGTGAATGAGATAGTGCGTGACGCCCGGATGATCGGGCTCGATCTTGTAGAGGCGTTCCAGGATCTCGGCAGCCTTCAATTGATTCGCATAGCTCTTGTCGGTGGGCGGCGCCGTCTGATCGACCGAGAGCGCGTAAAAGGCGGCGGCTTCCAGATCCTTCGGATACTTCGTGTAGATCTGCTCCATCGCCTTTTCATACGCGAGCGTCCGCGCGCGATGGTCCAGCGTGTCGGCGTCCTTGTAGAGCAGCAGCACCGCCGCGATGTACTCGCGTTCGCGATCCGTCTTCGCGCCGATCTTCTGCGCCTCCTGTGCGGCCGCGAGACCATCCTGCAGGACCTTTGGCGCACGCAATCCGCCGAACGGATTGCCCCAGGTGCTCATCGCGGTCCCCCACTGCGCGATGCCGCACGCCGGATCGTCCTTCAGCACCTGCTTGAAGCCGGTGATTGCGTCGGCGAACTCGAACGAATGGAGGAGCGCGATCGCGTGGTCGAACTCTTCACCGACCTGCGCCGCGCACGAGGTCTCGAAGTGAACCTTGCCGAGTCGCTCGCCGCCCGGCCGCGCCGGTTGCGCGGCGATGACCGACGCCGAGACGAGCATGACGGCGACCGCCGACGATGAGATCAATGCGCGCATAGTGCCTCTCTCCTTCGGTCCGGCCACGCGCCGGACGCTCTGGCGTCACGATCGTTCGAATGTCGTCGCGGCCGCTTCGAGAATCTCGTCGGACAATGCCGGATCGTCGACCGCGCGGGCAAGAATCAACGCGCCGACCAGGCCAGCCAGTGTGGCCATTGCCGTGTCGCGACGCGCCGCGGCCGATCGACCCGGCACGACGCCGCGGAGCAGATCGATCTTCGCGCGGACCCGTTCCGTGAAGGCCCGCCGCACCGACCGCGGCTGGCGCCCGACGTCCGAGCCAAGCGCGGCGAAGAGACAGCCGGTCGTCCGGTTGTCGCGGTGCCGCGGCGTGAGGTAGTTGCGGACGATGCCTGCGAGGCGCTGGTCGGGCGGCGCGTCCAGCCACGCCGCCCACGGGTCGGTGCGAGAGTGAGCGCAGGCTTCAGCCGCGAGGTCTTCCTTCGAGGCGAACTGACCGTAGAAGCCGCCGTGGGTCAGGCCGGCGGCCTTCATGATGTCGGCGACGCCGACTCCATCGAACCCATGCTTGCGGAACAGCGTGCTGGCCGCGTCGAGGACCCGCTCGCGATTCGCAGCCGCCTGCTCCCGCGTCACTCTCATGCATGCACCTGCCTGGTGGCCGTCCGACATGATACATGATGAGTGTCATGAATAGAAGCTGGGGGCTGGGGACTGGGGCTGGGGCTTGAGGGCTGGGGGCTAGCTGCAGTTGTGCGTGACGGATCACGGTCCGGCTAAAGCCGGACACTACCGCGATGGAGGCTGGACGGCTAGCCCCGAGTCCCTAGCCCGAGCCCAGAGCCCCGAGCCGAGAGCCCCGAGCCCCGAGCCCCGTCTGCGTGCGGCTAGAATCCGATGCCCAGGTGAACGCCGAGCCCGATCGACCCGCGGTTGCCGCCGTTCGGATCATTGGGGTCGGTCTGGAATCGAATCGGGACGACGCCCTCGATGAACCACGAGTAGGAGTGCCCCGGGATGGGAAACGACTTGTTGACCAGCGGCGTAAACCCCCACGACGACTTGTTGACGTCGAAGGCCATCCGCACTCCGGTCGCCCAGCCGTCGGTCAGCGCCCGGATGACTCCCGGGTGAACCGTGAGCGCCACGCCCAGCGGATCGTTTTGAATGACCGGCACGAACTCGAGATCGAACGCCCACTTGTCGCTCGTCTTCACGGTGATGCCCATCGGAAAGCCGATGACGAAATCGTCGGAGATCGTCGTGGTCTCACCGCCGACATGATTGACGAGCGGGAACACTGCGCCGAAATGTCCTCCAAGGCGATCCTGCGCCGCCACCGCGCGAGGCACGCCCACCAACGCCGCAACCAGACACCAGCCAAGAATGATTCGCATCGCAACAGCCGTCCTCATCATCGTGTCCTTTCGGTTGTGTGGAGCGTCCTGCGCGACGCCGGGAAGCCCGCCGGGATCGACGTATCACCTGCTTCCTCGTTCTTCGTCGCCGCGACTGTGAACGCCCATTCGATCGGCCGCGTGGTGCACACGCCCGCCGAATTGCAGATCCCCGGCGAGAGGCGAGCCGTGTACCTGCCTCCCGCCGAGAGGAAAATCCGATCCGGAAACAGCCCCCAGGTCCCGTCGCCGATCTGGTGCACGGACGCCGGCACCCGGACGCCGGCAGAGTCGGTGAGCGAGAACGAATTCCGATCGATGCCAGTGACCGGTTCGGAGAGGGACGCCTTCGGAATCGCGCTGGCATAGGCGTCGACAGCGCCCGGTCGCGGATAGAGCGCAACCGCCGACGCCGGGGCAGCGCTCCTCGGTTCGCCGTCGACGCCGATTACCCAGTTGCGGACTTCCATCGGAACCGGTGGGGCCCCTTCAACGACAGCCGGCTCGACTGACGGTCGACGGCCGTCGCAGGGACCGCCAAGAACGCACGGTTCGAGCAGAAAATCGGTATCGAGATCGGCGAGGTTGCCGAGGAATTTCTTGGCGACGATCGCCTCGAGCGATTGGTAGTAGACCGCAGCTGTCACGGCAACCGGCCCCTTCGTTCCGGGCGGAATGACCACCGAGTAGCGATCGAGGACGACCGCGGCACCGGCGTGCGGCATCGGGCGAAGACGCGTATCGCGGAGGAACGAATCGTCGAAGAGGTCGCCGTTGCGGTTCAGGTCGCGAAACAGCGGCAGCCCGCGCGGATTCCGCCTGTCGATGACGACGCCGCGACTGTCGATTGGCAGTCCGTCGGCATTCGTGACGATGTTCTGCGCCGCAGCATACACGAGGTCGAGCGTCGGACAGCCGTCGCCGAGCGTCGCCACCGCCTTGAATTGATACGCATAGGGATCGGCCGATCCGGCCGGCATTGTCCAGCCGCACCGCGGGAACGACGGATCGGCAATGTCCTGCGTCGTCAGGCGGCCGACACCGATCGACGTGCGGTTCCAGAAGGCATCGTAAATCGGCAGCTCGCTTCCGGCGGCGAGATCGAAGGCCGAGATCGCCACCCACGCGGTGCGTCCTTCCGGGAATCCGGTCGGGAAGTTGTGGCCGCTGCCGGTGTTGGCGACCGACACACGCAGCGGAGCGCGACTGCCCGCTTGTGCGTTCGCCGGACCGGTGACCTCGAGACTGAGGACGTTGCGCAGGCGTTCCCAGGCAAGCCGGGCCTGCTGCGTCATCGCCCCGCGCGCGCCCGCGTTCATCCAGTAGGCGTTGTGATACACGCTCCTGTCGTCCGCCGAGGAAAAGCTGAACGTGGACAGCTCAGGGTACGGTTCGACGTTTCCGCTCTCGTCGAGCGCGCCGCCGATCATCGTCGGCACATATGCGTTGCCGCCGACGAAGTGATGGCTGAAATGCATCCGGGTCGGACCGTCGATCGCGGCCGGTCCCTGCAGCGGCGCGATCGGTTGCCCGCGCTCGTAGAGCGTCTGCGCGGTCCCGGGATGGCCGTAGTCCTGCTGCATGTGGCAGGTCTGGCAGTCGCGCTTGAAGGCGGGATCGAAGTTGCGGTTGCCCGGCCGATCGGCGTAGCGGCTGCCGGCCCACTCCGCGTAGGTCCGTTCGATGGGGAATCCGCCGACCCACTTGCCCAGCCGGTTCCTCACCGTCAGCGGATTCGTGACGTCGTGGCACGTCGCACAGAACTCGGATCGTGTCGCCAGCACGTGACGGAAC
>DATFXR010000853.1:0-12195 GCA_035315685.1 Vicinamibacterales bacterium
TTCGAGCGGCAGCGCGTCAAGGTGAAGGTGGAGTTCTCGTGGGGCGCCACCGAGGTGAAGCCGCCGATGCTGGCGGACGCCATCGTCGAGGTGACCGAGACCGGATCGTCGCTGCGGGCCAACCGCCTGCGGATCATCGACACCGTGATGGAGTCGAATACGCAGCTGATCGCCAACCAGGATGCGCTGGCCGACTCGTGGAAGCGCACCAAGCTCGAGAACATCGCGCTGCTGCTCAAGGCGGCGATCGAGGCGCACGGACGCGTCGGGCTGATGCTCAACGTCCGCCGCTCGGATCTCGACGGCGTCTTGCAGCTGCTCCCGGCGCTGCAGCGACCGACGATCTCCGCGCTCAGCGACGCGGACTGGGTCGCGGTGAATACGATCATCGAGGAGCGCACCGTGCGCGATTTGATTCCGCGTTTGAAGTCGGCGCGCGCGCAGGGGATCGTCGAGTATCCGCTGAACAAGATAGTGCTCTAGGACAGATGGGACGGATGGGACCGATCGGCCCATGGGCTGGTAGGGTTGGACCGATGGGTCACGCGTGGGCGTAGTGTCCGGCTGCAGCCGGACCGGTCGCGGCAGTGTCCGGCTTCAGCCGGACCGGGATGGGAACGTAGCGCGAAGGCTTCAGCCGAGCGATGAGCATGCGAATTCTCGAAGCGAGAAACACGCGGGCGATTGAGCGGCTGGTTGCGCCGGCCGCGCGACGCGATCGCGTGTTCGAGCGACGGGTCCAGACGATCGTCGATCGCGTGCGCCGCAATGGCGACCGGGCGCTGAACGCGTACGCGCGTCGCTTCGACAACGGCACCACGCCGATCGAAGTGACGCGAGCGACGATGGAGGCCGAGGCGGCCCGCGTGGATCCGGCGGTGCGGCGCGCCATCATCCAGGCGGCGCGCAACATCGCGCGCGTCGCCTTCAGGCAGATTCCCCGCCACTTCGATCTCGACGTCGCCGAGGGCGTGTCGATCGAGCAGCGCGTCGAGCCGCTCGCGCGGGTTGGCTGTTACGTGCCGGGCGGACGGTTCCCGCTGCCCTCGTCGCTCCTGATGACGACGATTCCGGCGCGCGTCGCGGGCGTGCGCGAGGTGATCGTCGCCTGTCCGAATCCTGCGCCTGCGATCATGGCCGCGGCGATCGAAGCCGGCGTCACGCGGCTGTTCTGCATGGGCGGCGCCCACGCGATTGCCGCCCTCGCCTACGGGACCAGACGTGTGCCGCGCGTCGACAAGATCGTCGGACCCGGCAACCGCTATGTCGCCGCGGCCAAGGCGATCGTCGCCCGCGACTGCGCGATCGACTTCCACGCCGGCCCGACCGAGATCGTGATCGTGGCCGGGGCGGGCCAGCCGGCGTGGATCGCCGCCGATCTCGTCGCGCAAGCCGAACACGATCCGGACGCGCGCAGTGTCTTGATCACGTGGAGCCGGCTGCTGGCACGGCGCGTCTCGACGGAGGTTGCCGTGCGCAGCCGCGGCCGTCCGGTCGTCGAACGGTCGCTGCGCGCAAATGGCGCGATCCTCGTCACGCGCGACGCGCACGAGGCGATGGCGCTCGCGAACCGCCTGGCGCCCGAGCATCTGGTCGTCGACCGCGAGACGCTGACCAAGCAGCCGATCACGGCGGGCGCGGTGTTCGTCGGTCCGTACACGGCGCAGGCGGCCGGCGACTACGCCACGGGATCGAATCACGTTCTGCCGACCGCCGGCGCCGCACGCTGTCGCGGCGGCCTGTCGGCGGCCGATTTCGTGCGCGTGATGTCCGTGCAGCGCGTGACCGCCGCCGGCCTCGCGCGCCTCGCGCCGACGATTCTTCCGCTCGCGCGCGCCGAAGGGCTCGACGCGCATGCCGAGTCGATCGAGGTCCGATTGAGATGAGCCACTATCAGAAGCCGCCGGAACTGTACGAGGGGCTGCGGCTCCACCAGAACGAGAACACCGGCGGCTGCTCACCACGCGTCCTCGAGGCGCTCGCCCGGTTGCGTCCCGAGCAGATTGGATTCTATCCGCCGTACGCGGCGGCGACGGACGCCGTCGCGGACTATCTCGGTGTCGCGGCCGATCAGGTCACGCTCGCGAACGGCCTCGACGAAGGCATCATGGCGATCGCGGTCGCCTTCCTGCGCGCGTCGATTGGCGGGCCGCAACTCGAAGCGATCGTCCCCGAGCCGGCCTTCGAGATCTTCCGGTTCGACACGGCCGTCGCCGGCGGAAAGCTCGTTCAGGTGATGCCGCGCCCCGGCTTCGCTTTCCCGCTGGACGAAGTGCTCGCCGCGATCACCCCGCACACGCGGGTCGTGTTTCTCACCAACCCGAACAACCCGACTGGTGTCGCCATGCCGCTCGCGGCGATCCGCACGATCGCGCGGCGCGTGCCGCCGGGCGCAGTCGTGTTCGTAGACGAGGCCTACGCGGAATTCGCCGGCGAGAGCTTCATCCCCGAGCTGAACGCATTCCCCAATGTGATCGTCGGGCGCACGTTCTCGAAGGCGTTCGGGCTCGCCGGCCTGCGCATCGGCTGCCTGGTCGGCGCGCCCGACGCGACCTACCCGATCCGACAGGCGATTCCCGTCTACAGCGTGAACATCGCCGCGGTCGCGGCCGTCCAGGCGGCGCTCGGCGATCTCGATTTCGTGCGCAGCTACCTGCGCGAGGTCGCCGACTCGAAGCAGATCCTCTATGCCGCGTGCGAGCGACTCGGTCTGAGGTATTTCCCGAGCCGATCGAACTTCGTGCTGGTGTGTGCCGGCGATCGCACCGACGCGCTCGTGAAGGGCGCGTTCGCGCGAGGGATCTACCTTCGCGATCGATCGACGGAGCCCGGCTGTGCGGGCTGCCTGCGCATCGCGACCGGAGTCGTCGAACACACGAAGCGGGCCGTTGCGGTGATGGAAGAAGTGCTGTGCGCCGCGCGGTAATCGATCGCCGTACGACGGAAACGCGGATCGGGCTGCGACTCGGCCTCGACGGCAAAGGGCGGTACGACGTGCGGACCGGCATCCGGTTTCTCGATCACATGCTGGAGCTGGTGGCCCGCCATGGCGCCTTCGATCTCCGGGTCGATGCGACGGGCGACCTCGACGTCGATCAGCACCACACCGTCGAGGATCTGGGGATCGCGCTCGGGGAGTCGGTCTCCAAGGCGCTCGGGGCCCGCAAGGGCATCAACCGGGCCGGCTACTTCGTGATGCCGATGGACGAGACGCTCGCGGTCGCCGCGATCGATCTGGGCGGCCGACCACACGCCATCGTCGATCTGCAGGTGAACGTGACGCACGTTGGCGACCTGCAGACCGAGCTGGTCGCCGATTTCTTCGAGGGGTTCGCCATCGGCGCCCGCGCGAACGTGCACCTGAAAGTGCTGTACGGCCGCTCGAGCCATCACAAGATCGAAGCGGTGTTCAAGGCCTTTGCGCGCGCGCTGCGTGTGGCCTGCGCGAAGGACAAACGCCTCGCGAAGATGCTTCCCAGCACGAAGGGGCTGTTGTGATCGCGCTCATCGACTACAGGGCCGGCAATCTCACGTCGGTGAAGAAGGCGCTCGCCACGATCGGCGCTGACGTGGTCGTGCCGGACGCGCCGGCAGCGATCGCCGACGCGAGCGGCGTCATCGTTCCAGGCGTCGGTCACTTCGGCGCAACCCGTGCGCTGGATGCATCGTGGGTGGAGGCGATCCTCGCGCGGATTGGCGAAGGGCGGCCACTGCTCGGGATCTGCCTCGGCATGCAGTGGCTGTTCGAAGGCAGCGACGAAGCGCCGGATGTACCCGGTCTCGGATTGTTGTCAGGGACCTGTTATCGCCTCGGGACGACGGTCCGGCTGAAGCCGGACGCTCCGGCTGAAACCGTCCGGCTGAAGCCGGACACTACTGAAGACCAAGGTTGCGAGCCGCGTCGTGTTCAGCCGGACCGTGATCGTGCCGTGAAGATCCCGCACGTCGGCTGGAACAGTCTCGCCCTCGCGCGCGGCGAGGCGTCAATCCTCGAAGGAGTCGCCGACGGCGCGCAGGTCTATTTCACACACAGCTACGTCGCGCCGGTCACCGGCGACGCGGCGGCGATCACCGAGCACGGCGAACCGTTCGCGGCCGTCGTCCAGCGTGGCTACATCGCCGGCGTGCAGTTCCATCCCGAGAAATCGGGCGACGTCGGCCTGCGGATCCTGCGCAATTTCGTGGAGCTCGCAGGCTAAGTGCTCTCCAAGCGCATCATCGCGTGCCTCGACGTCCGCGACGGCCAGGTCGTGAAAGGCGTCAACTTCGAGGGGCTGCGATCCGCTGGCGATCCAGCCGAGCTCGCACGCCGCTACAACCGCGAAGGCATCGACGAACTGGTGATCCTCGACATCACGGCGACCCTCGAGGCGCGCCGCGCTCTCGCCGACACGATCGCGCGGGTCGCACGCGAGCTGTTCATCCCGCTCGCGGTCGGAGGCGGCATCCGCACCGAGTCGGACGCGGCAGCGGCCGTCGACGCCGGCGCCGACAAGGTGAGCCTCAATACGGCGGCGCTCGCCGAGCCCGGCCTGATCACCCGCGTCGCCGAACGGTACGGCAGCCAGGCGGTGATCGTCGCGATCGATGCGAAGCGCGCGCCGGCCGGCGGCGCCTTTTCCGTGTACGCGCGCAGCGGGCAGACGGCCGCGGGCCGCGACGCGGTGGCGTGGGCGCGCGAAGCCGAGTCGAGGGGCGCCGGCGAGATCCTGCTGACGTCGATCGACCGCGACGGCACGAAGGCGGGGTTCGACTGCGAGCTCACCGCCGCGGTGTCGTCCGCGGTGTCGATTCCGGTAATCGCCTCGGGCGGCGCCGGCGGACTCGATCATTTCGTCGACGTGTTCACGACCGGCCGCGCCGATGCGGCGCTGGCGGCGTCAATCTTTCACTACGCCGAAACCAGCGTCCGAGCGTTGAAGGAACATCTGCGCGATCATCAGATACCTGTGCGACTGTAGCCGCGCGTTGCTCAGGCCCACTGTTCAAGGAGGCATCATGCCAGCCCGTTCCTTTCTCGCAATTGCGGTGCTGCTCCTGTTGGCGACGCTCGTCACCGCTCAGCAGCGCGCCGCCGACGGCGTGGCGCTGAACGACGAAGGATTGCCGCAGTACTCCACGTTCTCGCTGTGCGCGATCGATGCGGCGACAGGCCAGTCGGGCGCCAGCGTCACGACGCGCGTGCCGTTTGTCGGGCGCGCCGTGCCGCACGTGCGGGCCGGTGTCGGCGCCGTGTGCACTCAGGCATCCACCGTCGTCGAGTACGGCCCGCGCGGTCTCGATCTGCTCGCGAAAGGTGTCGAGCCGTCGGCCGTGCTCCAGCAGCTGCTCGCCGACGATCAGCAGCGCGAATCACGCCAGGTCGGCGTCATCAACATGAAAGGCCAGTCGGCCGCGCACACCGGCAAGCAGAACGGCAACTGGGCAGGCAGCCGCCAGGGAGCGAACTACACGGTCCAGGCCAACATCATGGTCGGACCGGAGGTGGTCGAAGCCGTTGCCAGGACGTTCGAAGCCAGCGAAGGCACCGGCATGCCGCTCGCCGAACGGATGATTCTTGCGATGGAAGCCGGCTACGCGAAGGGTGGCGATCGGCGCTGGGGCAATCTCCAGTCGGCGGCCATCAAGGTCGCCGATCCCAACGATCCCGGCCGCGGCAACGATCACATCACGCTCGCCATCGAAGTCGGCGAGCATCCCGAGCCGGTCGCCGAGATGAAGCGGATCTACTACACGACCGGCCGGCGGCTCGGCTATCGCAGCTTCTCGAAGGTCGAAGGGCCTGACGTCGTCGAGCTGAAGCGGATGCTGCACGCGACCGGGTACTGGCGGCCGTCGCTCTCTGCGTTCCCCGAGGCCCCTCCGTCGATCAACACGCCCCAGATGCAGGAACTGCGGCGCACCAATCCTGCCGAGTACGACAAGCGTGCCGCCGATGCGCGAGCCGCGACGACCGCTTACAACCGCGACTACGCTACTTTCGACGACGAAACCATCACCGCGGTCGACAAATTCCGGAAGGACCACGAGCTCGACTATCAGGGCGACGCACCGGGCCTGGTCGACGGCCGCCTGATCGACGCGCTGCGGACCGCATACTACGAGAAGAAGAAAACCTCCCGGCGTTGAGCAGTCTGTTGACCCAACGTGAGGAGGAAAAGCAACCGCAGAATTCGCAGAGATCACAGAAAACCTTTTCTCTGCGGTCTCTGCGATCTCTGCGGTTGCTTTCGCTTCGCCGGCGAGATGGCTCAATGCTGATTCCTTCCATCGACCTCAAGGACGGCGCGGTCGTGCAACTCGTGCAAGGCGAACGACTCGCGATCAGAGACGACGACGTGCAGAAGTGGGTGCGACGGTTCGAGCGATTCGCGAAGGTGCAGGTGATCGATCTCGACGCGGCAATGGGATCGGGCGACAACCTCGCGCTCGTCCGAAAGGTCGCGGGCTCGCTGCGGTGCCGCGTCGGTGGCGGCATCAGAACTGTCACGCGCGCGCAGGACGTCCTCGCCGCCGGCGCCCGGCAGATCATCGCGGGGTCTTCGCTGTTCAAGAATGGCGCCGTCGACCTCGAGTTCGCCGGCGCGCTCAGCGACGCCGTCGGCCGCGATCGCCTGATCGCGGCGGTCGACAGCAAGGGCGGCCACGTGGTCATTCACGGTTGGAAGACCACGCTGCCTCTCACTGCCCTGGAGGCCGTGCGCGCGCTCGAGCCGTATTGCGACGAGTTTCTTTATACCCACGTGGACACCGAGGGGCTGATGCGGGGGACGGACATGGCTGCGATCCGCGCCGTTCGGGGCGCGACCTCGCGAGCGGTCACGGCGGCGGGCGGCATTACTACACAGAAGGAGATTGACGAGCTCGATGCGCTCGGTGTGGATGCCGTCGTGGGCATGGCGATCTATACGGGTGTGCTGAATCCTGACTCGGGGCTCGGGGCCAGGGGCTAGGGGCGCGAACGTTGACGTGGAAAGCTTCGTCAAACGCCACATGCGAAAACTCGCGTTTGCTTTCGCTGTTTGTGTGCTCGCTGGCTCGGTCGGGATCGTCGCCGGCGGCGCGACCGACGAGACCGAGCACGTCAGCCAGACGCTGAAGCTGGAGTCCGGCGGGACGCTGCGCGTGCGAAGCTTCTCGGGCCACGTGACGATCACCGCGGCGGACTCCGATCAGGTCGTAGTCGGCGCCATCCGGCGTGCGCCGCGAAGCCGGCTCGACCGCATCAAGCTCGATGTGCACACCGAGGGCGCCCGAACCGTCGTTGTCGACGCCAACCGCCGAAGCCGGTCCTGGTGGGAGTTCACCGGCAACAACGTCGTCGACACGGACCTCGACATCAAGGTCCCTCCGCGAACGAACCTGGACGTCTCGGTGTTCAGCGCCCCGGTGAGGGTGGACGGCGTCGCGGGCTCGTTCAAGCTGAACGGCTTCTCTGCCCACATGACCATCAACGATGTCGCCGGCCCGGTTCAGGCCCACAGCTTCAGCGGATCGATTCAGATTCGTGCGAAGGCGCTGGAGGCCATGCCGTCGATCGAGGTCCAGACCTTCAGCGGTAGCATCGACCTTCACGTGCCCGAGTCGGTGCGCGCCGACGTCTCGTTCAACTCGTTCAGCGGCCAGCTCGATTGCGAGATGCCCCTGACGATCCGCACCGGCAACCGCCGAGCGCTCAAGGGCGAACTGGGCGGCGGTGGCAGTGCTGAGCTCCGCTTCAAAACCTTCAGCGGCAGCGTCCGGATCGACCGGTAAGTGCTGCTACAATAGGAACTTGGCCGTAAAGGCCAACCCTATTTGTGACGACAGCTGTCCGCGTCGATTCCGACGTGCGCAGGAGCACGTCGGCCGCGACCACTGCACGCATCGCGACTGACGGGAAATTTCTTCGCGCTGGCGACGAACGCTTCCTCGTCAAGGGCGTTACCTACGGCACGTTTGCGCCCGATGGCGAGGGGTGTCAGTTCCCGCCGATTCAACAGGTCGCTGCCGATTTCCGCCAGATGGCCGAGCTCGGCATCAATACGGTCCGGACGTACACGGCGCCACAGCGCGATCTGCTCGACGCGGCAGCGGCCGAAGGTCTCCACGTCATGGTCGGGCTGCCGTGGTCGCAGCACGTCGCGTTTCTCGACGATCGCTCACTGAAGCGCGACATTCGACGTGAGCTCACGACGAAAGTCAGAGAGTTCGGCGATCACCCGGCGGTGCTCGCCTTTGCGCTCGGCAACGAGATTCCGCCGGGCGTGGTCCGCTGGCACGGGCGGATGCGCGTCGAGCGATTCCTGCGCAGCCTCTACGAGTCGGCGAAGTCCGCGTCGCCGCAGAGCCTCTTCACGTACGTCAACTTTCCACCGACCGAGTTTCTCGACCTGTCGTTCTTCGACATCTGCGCCTTCAACCTGTATCTCCATCGCGAGGCCGAGCTGCGCGCGTATCTGGTGCGGCTGCAGCATATCGCCGGTCAGAAGCCGCTGCTGCTCGCGGAAGCGGGCGCCGACAGCATCCGCGAAGGAGAAGACGGCCAGGCCGCCATCACCGCGATGCACATCCGTGCCGCGTTCGAAGAGGGTGCGTGCGGCGCGATCGCCTTCGCCTGGACCGACGAGTGGTGGCGAGGCGGCCACACGGTCGACGACTGGAAGTTCGGTCTGGTCGATCGCGATCGTCGTCCGAAGCCGGCGGCGTTTGCGGTCGCGGCGGCGTTCGATCACGCACCATTTTCGGCCGAGCGTCAGCGGACCTGGCCGAAAGTGTCGGTGGTGGTGTGCGCCTACAACGCAGCCGACACGCTCGAGGACAACCTGCGCTCGCTCGAACAGCTCACGTATCCGAACTACGAGATCATCCTCATCAACGACGGATCGAAGGATCGCACGAGCGAGATCGGCAAGAGCTTCAAGAAGGTCCGGGTCGTCGACACGCCGAATCAGGGGCTGAGCGCCGCGCGCAACGTCGGCCTGGCTGAAGCGACCGGAGAGATCGTCGCCTACACGGACGCCGACACGCGCGTCGATCGCGACTGGCTGACCTATCTCGTTCAGCCGTTTCTGACATCCGACGTCGTCGGCTCGGGCGGTCCGAACGTCGTGCCGTCCGACGATCCGCCGATTGCCCAGTGCATCGCCCGGGCGCCTGGCGGGCCGACCCACGTGCTGCTCGACGATCGCGTCGCCGAGCACGTGCCCGGCTGCAACATGGCGTTCCGCCGCGATGCGCTGCTCTCCATCGGCGGCTTCAACCCGATCTATCTCCGCGCCGGCGACGACGTGGACGTGTGCTGGCGGCTGCAGGCGCGCGGTTGGAGAATCGGGTTCGCGTCGGCGGCGCTCGTCTGGCATCACCATCGCGCATCGGTGAAAGCCTACTGGAAACAGCAGCTGGGCTACGGCGAAGGCGAGACGTGGCTGATGGCGCACCACCCCGAGAAATTTCTCGACGGCCACATGCTCTGGCGCGGTCGTATCTACAGCCCGCTGCCGTTCGTCCGCTCGCTCTGGGGCACGCGCATCAACGCCGGCGTGTGGGGGACGGCGCCGTTTCCGTCGGTGTATCGCACCGACGTTCATCCGTTCGCGTTCCTGCCGCACTCGATCAAGTGGCAGGCGATCTCGATCCTGCTGACGCTCGGCGGGTCGATCGTGGCGGCGACGAGACAGCACTACTGGGCAGCCGTGCTGCTGCTCGGCACCGGCATCGTCGGCGTCGCGGCGACCCTGTCGAAGAACATCGCCTATGCCATGCGATCGCAGGTGGACACACTGCGAGGGAGCGGGGTCTGGTATCGAGCGGTCGTCGCCTATCTCCATTTCATCCAGCCGCTCGCACGCGTCCGCGGACGCGTCCGCGGATTGTTATCGCCCCCCGAAGTGGCGTTGCCGCCGGCCGAGCCGCAGACGAGCCGCGGACCGCGGCCGTCTTTGGCCGAGGCGTGGCGCGCGCTGCTGCTCATCTCCGGCAACGTCACCGAGGATCGGTTCTGGAGCGAGACATGGACGTCGGCCGATCGCGTGCTGACGCAGCTCACGGACTGGCTGCGCCGCTCGCGCGCGGTGCGAACGATTGAAATCGACGAGGGGTGGTCGGACGACCGCGACGTCAGCGCCTTTGTCGGCCGCTGGGCGTGGCTCGACGTCCGCGCGATGGTCGAAGACCACGCCGGCGGCAAGGCATTGGTCCGGATCAGCACCCACCTGCGGCCGACCACGTTCGGGATCGTGGCGGCGCTGGCGATCGGCGGCGGGCTGCTCGCGGGCGCGACGTTCGGCGCGACGATTCTCGCGGAAGCGACCGCGGGGACGCTGCGCAACTGGCGGATTGCCGGCACGGTCGTCTCGTCGCTGACCTTGCTGCTGATCATCGGGGTTCTGTGGCGAACGGCGCAGACCACCGCGATCATGCGGCGGGCGGTCAACGGCGTCACGATCGGGAACGGCATGGTGGCAATGCCGTCGCATGCGACCGGCGCGCCGCTGATCGGGCCGCCGCTGCTCAGGGCCTACGGCCTGCGCAGCGCGATCATCTTCGTGCTGATGATCGTGACGCTCGGCGCGAGCACGTTCATGCTGCGCGAGGCAGCGGTCGGTCCGGTGATCGGCGGCACGAAGGGCTACGCCGGCGACTACGGCCCGGCGATCGAGGCGTGGCTCGACACGCCGGGCGGCGTCGTCGTCGGGCCGAACAGCGACGTCTACATCGCCGACTCGAACAACGACGTCATCCGCCGGGTGAATCGCAACGGCGACATCGAGCCGGTCGCGGGGAATCACGACCTCGGCACCGGCTTCTCGGGTGACAACGGTCCGGCGACGCTGGCGCAGCTCGACACGCCCGACGGCGTTGCGATCGCGCCTGACGGCGATCTGATCGTCGCCGACTCCCACAACGATCGGATTCGCCGCGTCGACCGGCCGACTCGCGTGATCACGACGATCGCCGGTTCGGGCGAGAACGGCTACGACGGCGACGAGAAGCCGGCGATCGAGGCGGCACTCAACACGCCGAGCGCTGTCGCGGCCGCGCCCAACGGCGACATCTACATCGCCGATACGCTCAACTACCGCATTCGCATGATTGAGGCGAAGACCGGCCTCATCCATACTGTGGCGGGCGACGGCTCGCCGGGCGACGGCCAGAACGTCGGCGACGGCGGGCCCGCGGCCGAGGCTCATCTGAACATGCCGAGCGACGTGGCGATCGACTCGCGCAACGGCGACCTCTACATCGCCGACATGCATCACAACCGGATCCGGAAAGTCGACGCGCGGACGCACACGATCAGCACGGTCGCCGGGACGGGCGTGTGGGGGTACTCCGGCGACGACGAACCGGCGACGCGGGCGCGGCTCGCCGGCCCGGCGGGAGTCGCCGTCGTGCCGGAGCCTGGCGGGAAGGTGACGATCTTCATCGCCGACTACTACAACGGCCACGTGCGCGCGGTCGGTCCCGACGGCATCATTCGCGACTTGAGCGACGAAGGGCGCGAAGCGTTCGGCGCGCCGACGCGCCTCGCCTACGATCCACGCCGCGGATTCCTCTACGTCGCCGACTCGAGCCAGGATCGCGTGGTGCCGCTGATCATCCCGAAGCTGGCGCCGAACCTGGTGCCGCCGCGGCCGCTGCTGCCGCCGCGCAGGGTGGGAGGATGACGGAGCAGCGCGCGACGCGCGGTCTGATTGCGTGGACATTGGCGGCGCTCCGTCCGTTCAGGAGCAGCGTCGCGCTGCTCGCCGTGCTGCTCGTGGCCGAAATCGGTCTCGGCGCGCTGCAGCCGTGGCCGCTCGCGATCGTGATCAATCTGCTGAGCGGCCAGCCGATGCCCGAGCTGGTCGCGCCGGTGATTGCGCGCATCCCTGCCGGCCACACGTTCGCGCTGTTGATCGTGATCGTGATTAGCGGAGTCGTGCTGCAGGTGATCAACCAGTTCGTGTCGGCGTACGGCACGCAGGTGCAGGTGGAAACCGGCCAGCGGATGGTCTACGACCTGCGCGAGCGTCTCTTCGAGCATCTCACTGCGCTCGGACTGCACCACCACCTCACGACCAGCACCGCCGACACGGTCTACCGCGTCGACGTCGACGCCTACTCGATCGAAAACCTGATCATGAGCGGGCTGTTTCCGCTCGCCACCGCGATCTGCGCGCTCACCGTGATGTTCGGCGTGCTGCTGCGGATGAACGCCACGATCGCGCTGCT
>DATFXR010000854.1:0-3614 GCA_035315685.1 Vicinamibacterales bacterium
ACCGGCGAGCTGCCCTGACGAACCGCGTCGCCGCATGAGGTCGCGGCGATCGCTACGAAGGCCAGCCCGGCCAGACGAATGACGTTGCGCATGCCTTTCATCCCTGCGTCAGCTCTTGATGATGCGCGGCGTGATGAAGACCAGCAGCTCCGTGTTCTGATCGCTCACCGTGTCACGCTTGAACAGCCACTTGATCAACGGAATCTGACCCAGGCCCGGCGTCCGGTCGGTCTGGGCCTGTTCCTGGCTCACGAAAATCCCGCCGATGACGGTCGTCTGCCCGTCGCTCACGAGCACCTGGGTGATCGCGCGCTGGGTGTTGATCGGCGGAATGTTGTTGACGGCGCGGCTGAAGTCCGGTGACGCGTTCTCCAGCGCGATCTGCATGATCACCGTGTTGGCGGCGGTGATCTGCGGCGTCACTTTCAGCGTCAGCGCAGCATCCTTGAAGCTGACCGTCACGGTGTTGTTGGCGACGGTCTGAATCGGGATCTGAACACCCTGCGTCATCTCGGCCGCGACGTTGTTCTGCGTCGTCACACGCGGGGTCGAGAGGAGCCGGCCGTTGCCGGTGCTCTCGAGCGCGGACAGCGCCACGTCGAGATTGAACGAGCCGTTGACGGCGCCGAGCGCGAGGCCGACGGCAGTCGTCGCGCCCGGAACGCCGAGATTGACCGCGTTCGGGGACGACCCGTTGGGCTGCTGCCCCGCCGGGACGTTCTGGCTCACTCCAGTCGCGCCGTTGAGACGGCCGTTGTTGGGGAACGCAAGGTTCGTCGTGTTGCCGAGCGCCGGATCCACGCGACCGTTGAAGCCCCACTGCACGCCGAGCTGGCGCGCGTAGTTCTTGTTGGTCTGGACGATCCGCGCTTCGATTTCGACCTGCGGCTGCGGACGATCGATCGTCGAGATCAGCTCGGTCGTGGCGGTGAGGCGATCGGCGAGGTCGGTGACGATCAGCGTGTTGGTGCGCGTGTCGACAAAGGCCTGGCCGCGATTCGAGAGCACGTTCGCCTGCTTGAGCAGCGTGACCATCTCCTCGCCTTTCGCGTAGCTGAGCTGACGCGTGAGCGTGGTCACCTGACCGGCATCGGCCTGCGCCTTCGCCAGATCGGCCCGTTCTTTTTCCTCTGCTGCGAGGGTGGCGAGGGGCGCGATGCGGACGATCGTGCCGTCCACCATGTAGCCCAGCTTGTTTGCGCGCAAAATGATGTCGAGCGCCTGATCCCAGGGCACGTCACGTAGTGCGACGTCCACCGATCCCGTGACCGCCGGATCGATGACGACGTTCAGGCCGCTGATCTCGGCGAACGTGCGGAGCACGGCACGCAGATCGGCGCCCTGAAAGTCGAGGCTGATCGGGTGTCCTGAGTACTGCTTCCCTTTCGTGCCTGGCTGCTCGATGGTCGGCGGCTGCACAGGGGCCGGAGGCGTCACAGGTTGAGGCGCGGCCGCGGCGCGGGGCGCAGGGGCAGGCGCGACCGCCCTGGCCGGAGCCGGCGCAGGCGGCTCTGGTGACCCTTGCGGCGCCCTCGGCGCCGTCGACGGTCCGCCGTTGAGACCCAGCGCCGCAATCGGATCGGCTGCCATCGTCTGGCGGAGCGCATCCATCGCATCGACCGCGCCGGCCCTCGTGATCGGCGACTCCCGACTTCCGACTCCCGAGTCCCCACCCTTCGGCGGCGTGACATACGGCGGCGTTTTCGCGGACGGCTTGTCGAAGTCGATGACGACCGTGTTGCGATCACTGCGAGCGTGATGCGCAACGGGCTGCGCGAGCGCGATCCGCACGCGCGCCGTCGGCGCGCCGAGCGACTCGCCGTCCTCGACGCTCACCCTGGCGATCGCGTTCTTGCCGTTCGCAGCGACCGTATTCGCGACGGCGTCGTGCGTGACGTTCCTGAAATCGACGAGGACGGTCAGCGCATCCGGGCGCGTGAGCGAATACGCGACCGGCTCTGACGCTTCGATGACGAGCGATGCGCCGCTTCCGTTCGTGCGCGCGCTGATGGTCTTCAACTGGACGGTCGGCGTGCCGGCGGCCGGTCCCGACGCCTTGACAAGCGCGCCGGCCGCAGCCACGGTGAGAATCAGGGCAAGGCCCCTCGTAGCAGTCATTCCTTGGCGTCCTCGAGCGATCGCAGCAGTTTGCGCACCTCGCGCTGCTTGACGAGCGACAGCGGATCGTTGACTTCCTGAACGACCACGAGCCCCTGCGGCGTGATGGTTTTGATCGTGCCGTCGAGGAGCTTGTCGCCCTGATGCACGATGTAGGTCTTGTTGTCCGGGCCCATGATCATGGCGACGTGCGCGCCGCGGCTCTGCATCACACCGCGCACCGAGATGTCGCTCACGGCGAGGCCCGCGGGACCCTCGCCTTTGTGTGACGCCGCGGCTGCGAGCGCGCCAGTGCTCATGAGGCTTTGAAACGGATCGCGGCGGCCGTCGGCTCGGTAGGTGTACGCCTCGGGAGCCGGCGCCGCGGGTGTTGCGGGCGTCTGCGGCGCCGCGGCTGGCGCGGACGGCTTCGCCTCACCCGATGTCGAGGCTGGCGCTGGCGCGGACGGTGTCGGCACCGCGCTCTTGGGTGCCGCGCCCGCACTCTGCTTCGCGGCCGGCGACGGCGGCTGGGCGGCGAGCGGCGTCACCGCCACCGCGCCCGCGAGGATGACGAGGGCGACAAGCCGCATCGTTACGCGCCCCGTCCCGGCGGCGGCGTTCCACGACCGGGCCCGCCGCCGCGTCCGCCGGTGTTCGGCTTCTCGAGCAGGACGAACGTCGTGGCGATGCACGTCGCGGTGATTGTGTTGTTCCCGTCCGGCCGATCCTTGCCCTTCACGTCGAGACCGGTGATGTTCACGATGCGCGTGAACTTGCCGACGCGATCGAAAAAGGTCGCCAGGTTGTGATAGGTCCCTTCGAGCTCGAGCGCGATCGGCCATTCTGCGTGCAGTTGTTTCATGACCGTCGGCGCCGGCTTGAATCCCTTGATGGTCATGTTCGACTGCGCGGCGACCGCCTGCATGCGGTTCAGCAGATCGGCCGCGTCTTTCTCTTCCGGGAGAATCGCCTTCAGATTGGCGAGGCGGCCTTCGAGGTCGCCGACTTCCGCGCGGAACTCGGGCAGCTTCTTCGCGGTGGTGAGCCCCTTGGTGATGTCGGCGCGCAGCGACACGAGTTGGGTCTGGCGCGCCGTGATGTCGGCGCGCGCGGGCATCTCGTAGTAGTAGTAGAAAACGCCGCAGCCCGCGGCGGCGAGCACCACGAACGCACCGACCTGTGCGTACCACGGGAGCTTAGCGAGCGTCAGTTCCATTGCACGTCACTGAGCCGTATCGGGGCGATCCGACGCGACCTTTAAATGCGACATCCATCCGCTATCCACCGGCTTTCGGCGCGGCGGGCGCCGCCACGGGCGGCGCTTCGGGCGGACGGAACGTTGCCTTCAGCGAGAACTTGATCAATTCACCAGGCGGCTGCGTCGACGCCTCGCTCGTCGTCGAGACGATGTCGATCGAGCGTTTGAAGTAGCCGGAGGCTTCGAGATTCGAGATGAACTCGGCGACGCCCGTCTGGTTCGTGCACTTGCCGTCGATCAGGATGTCGTCGTTGGC
>DATFXR010000855.1:0-4695 GCA_035315685.1 Vicinamibacterales bacterium
TCCGGCAGGTCGAGTCTCCGGCTCGAGTTGGTACTCGACGATCTTCCGATACAGCGTGCCGCGGCTGATGTCGAGCACGCGCGCGGCCTCTTTCTTGTTCCAGTCGACGGCTTCGAGCACGCGGACGATGTGCGCGCGCTCTGCCTCCGCGAGCGAGGGCAGATGATCGCCGGTCGTCGCGACCGTCGGCGTCGTCGCGTGGAGGAATTCGATGTCGGACGCGCGAATCGAACGCCCCGGCGCGGAGAGTGCGGCGCGCGACACGGTGCTCTCGAGCTCGCGGATATTTCCCGGCCAATGATAGCCGCAGAGGAGATCGAGCGCCTCGCGCGAGAACGCCTTGCTGTCGAGCGGCATGCCCTGCGCGGCGCAGTAGCGCGCGAGAAACCGCTGGCCGAGCACCGGGATGTCCACCTGGCGCTCGCGAAGCGACGGCAGGCGAATCGCGAAGGCGTTCACGCGGTAATACAGATCTTCACGGAACCGGCCGTCGCGGACGAACTGTTCGAGCGGGCGGTTGGTCGCGGAGATCAACCGGAAGTCCACCGAGATCGACTTGTGGCCGCCAAGGCGCTCGAACCACCGCTCTTCGAGCACGCGCAGCAGCTTGGCCTGCGCGATCAGCGACATGTCGCCGATCTCATCGAGGAACAGCGTGCCCTCGTTGGCGAGCTCGAGGCGGCCCGGCTTGCGGTCGTGCGCGCCGGTGAAGGCGCCCTTCTCGTAGCCGAAGATCTCCGATTCGAAGAGCGTGTCGGGCAGCGCCGCGCAGTTGACCGCCTGGAACTTCGCCAGCTGGCGGCGGCTCAACTCGTGAATCATGCGCGCGACGACTTCCTTGCCGGAGCCGGTCGGCCCGAGGATCAGCACCGAGATGTCCGATTTCGCCGCGGTGCGGATCCACTCGAAGACGATCAGCATCTTCTCGTCGCGGCCGATCATTTCGCGGAAGCGCTGAACCGACGGCGACTGGTCTTCGCTGCTGACGGCGGCGCGCCGCTCGAGGAACTGGTCGAGCAGATCGACCATCGCGTCGTTCTGCGGCCGGTCGATCATGTAGCGCGATGGCACGCTGCCCGGAATCACCTGCGCGACGCCGAAGTCCACGAGCTCACGGACGCAGTTCTCCACGTCCAGACGTAGCCGACCGAACGTCTGCATCAACGACTCGACGTCGAAGCTCTCGTCGGGACGCGCGCTCAGATATCGCAAAAGGCCCGCGCGCAGCGGCGACTGTACGAGGGTCCGGAATCGGGTTTCGAGGTCAGCCGGCTCAGCCGTTCGAACCACGGCGGCCGCGCTCGCGCGGCGCGCGCTGAAGGTAAGGTCATCCATGTAACGCTCAGGTTATCGGCCGGACGTATCCCCGCCGACAGGCCTGGGAGTCGGAGCGCGGTAATAAGCCGTTTGGTACTGCTCGATTAGCGCCTTCATGCGGGTTGCGTCCCCCTTCCGGTGCCCGTGGCATACGATGGGGTCACTCCCGCCGCTGGTTTCGACGAGGACGTCCGACAGCAGTGCGCCGGTGACAATCTTGACCGACGCAATATGTGCCATATGTATCGTCTCTTCCTGCTTCCCAATCCAGCGGGGCGTGTAGTGGACCACACTCGTCGCCGTGATCAGGACCTGCGTCGGGAACAGGTGATTGCCCGAACTCCAGCGGCTGGCGCGAAAAACGTCCCCTTCCGTAAACGGAAGCCCTTTTCGCCGGATCCAGACCAGCATCACCACAACGAGCGTGGCCAGGGCGACCAGGCCCCAGCCGGCGACGGCCAGGCCTGTGTCCGTTGTCAAATCCACAATCCGTGATGTTAAGCTATTTTTTCACCGCTCAAGGAGCAGACCTTTGCCGCACCGCGCCCCGGGCACGCCTGGGAAGTCCCGTCAATCGTTTCTGACCGGCAAGCCAATCAGGTACTACCGTCCCAAAGGGAGCCAGGAAATCCGTCACCTTATGGACGAGGGCTTCCAGGCATTCAACGCCGGCCGCCTCTCTGAGGCTTCACAGATCTTCGCAGAGAAGATGCTGGATCCAGAGGCCGACACGACGATTGGCCTGACTGTTGCCGGCGCGCTCACGCCGGCGGGGCTCGGCGGCTGCGTCATCGAGTTGATGGACCGCGGGCTCGTCGATTTCATCATCTCGACCGGCGCGAACCTGTATCACGACCTTCACTACGCCCTGAACTTCACGCTGCGCCGCGGCTCGCCGTTCCTCGACGACGTCGAGCTCTACGAGGACGGCGTGATTCGGATCTACGACGTCCTGTTTCCGGCGACCGTACTGCTGGAGACGGACGCGTACATTCGCGACTTCATCGAGCGGTCCGGGTTGAACGAGCCGGTCGCCACCTCCGAGTTTCATTATCGCCTCGGGCTCGACCTGCTGGTGCGCTCACCGGGCTGCGAGGAGCATTCGGTCGTGGCGCGCGCCGCGCAGGCCGGCGTGCCGATCTACACCTCGTCGCCGGGCGACAGCTCGATCGGGATGAACATCGCCTACCACGAGCTGATGAACGACAGCCGCTTCATGATCGATCCCAACAAGGACGTCAACGAGGTGTGCGCGATCGTGCTCGCGGGAAAGAAGAACGGGTGCGTCATCCTCGGCGGCGGATCGCCGAAGAACTTTTACCTGCAGGCGCAGCCGACGCTGTGGGAAGTGTACGGAATCCCGAAGGGCGGCAACGATTTCTTTATCCAGCTGACGACCGACCAGGTCGTCTGGGGCGGCCTGTCCGGCGCGACGCCCGCGGAGGCGGTCAGCTGGGGCAAGGTGAATCCCGGCGTCCTGCCCGACACGGTAGTGGCGTACTGCGATTCGACCATCGCGTTTCCGCTCTTCTGTGAATACGCGATCGGATCGGCGAACGGCCGCCGTCAGCGCAAAGAGCTCGTGCACCACCGCGATCGCCTCGTCGCGGCGCTCACCCAGCAAGCCAGGGCGGCGCTGGAGCGGAGAAAGTCCGAAGTCGGAACGACAACGTAGAAACCTCCGCATGGGCAACCTTTCCGGGGAACTGGCGCCTCACGCCGAGCGCATGGTCGCGCGGCCGCGCATCTACGCGGACGCGAACGTGCCGGCGGGGCTGGTCGCGCACATGCGCACGCGCCTCTGCTGGGACGTACTGTTCGTTGTCGAAGAAGACGATCTCCGCCGCGCATCCGACATCAAGCACTATCAGCTCGCGCAGCAGCTCCACCGCACGCTCGTCACGATGGACCGTGATTATCTGGACGACCGGCGGTTTCCTCCACGATCGAGCGGCGGTGTGCTGGTGATTCAAGCACCCGACCAGCGGCAGCTGTCGGCGCTGCTCGATCGCGTCGATCGCGCGCTGTTTCGTACGGGCAACGGTGGCGAGCCGGTCGCGCAGCCACTCATCGGCCGGAAACTGCAGGTGAACACCGACTGGGGTCGCGAGTGATTGGCCTGGAGCTCGAGGACGCGCGCGCAATCGCGGTCAACGTGAACGACGCCGGCACGGTCGTGGCGCGTGCCGTGGTCAACGCGGCCGGGGACCTGACCGCAGCCGCCGACCGCGCACTCGGACAGGTCGCCGCGAGCGCCGGCGACGCGCGCGTGCTCGGTGTCGCGACGGCCATTCCCGATGCGCCGGCGGTCGCGCCCGCCGTCGGCGCGCTCGCGGCGCGATTCGACGGCTGGTTCCGCGAGCACGGGCCGATGCCGTCGGGGACGGCGGCCGCGGTTGCGGAGGCGTGGATCGGCGCGGCTCGCGGTGTCAACGAGGTCGTGTACTTTGCCTGCGGCGATCACACCGTCGGCGGCATCGTTCGCAGAGGCGCCGCGGTGGTCGGGGCGCGCGGCCGCGCCTCGTCGGTCGCGTGGCTGGCGCTCAATCCGGTGGAGCGCGAGGACTACCGCAAGACCGGGTGCCTCGAGGCCGAAGTCGCCGCCGCCGGCATCGTGCGTCGCCTGATCTGGCGCATCAAGGCCGGCGATCGATCGCGTGTACTCGAGGCCGTCGAGGGCGACTATGCCGCGATCACGGTGAACCACGTGCTCGATGCCGCGCGCGACCGCGACGGCGTCTCGATTTCCGTGATGCGTGACACCGCGAAGTATCTCGGCATGGCGGCCGCGAACGTCGTGGTCGTGACCGATCCCGAGATCCTCGTGCTCGGCGGCATCATGGCATCGGCCTCGGATCTGCTGCTCGAGCCGCTGCGCACCGAAATTGCGCGGCGCCTGCCGAAGCCGATGTTCGACGCGCTCCGCCTCGAGACGGCGACGCTCGGCGACGCCGCCGCGGCGATCGGCGCCGCGCGGCACGTCAGCGCGCACTATCCATGATCGTCCTGTCGGGCGCCGCGCTGGTGCTCGCGGATGCGGTCCTCTCACCGGGCACACTGGTCATAGACGAGGGTCGCATCGCCGACATTCGTCCCGATGCGCCGTCGGCAGGCCACGCCGACTCGCAGTTCGCCTTTCACGGCCACTACATCGTCCCGGGTTTCATCGACGTTCACGTTCACGGTGTCGACGGCATCGATACGCTCGACGTCCGCGTCGAGGGCGATTCGATTGCGATCATCGCCGATCGATTGCCGCGCTACGGCGTCACGGCGTTCTGTCCGACGACAGTCGCCTGCGGTCCGGCGGCGCTGCGAGGGGTGCTCGATCAGGTGCGCACGGCGAGAGGCGCACCGTCGGCCCGCGCGGCACGCGTC
>DATFXR010000856.1:0-2454 GCA_035315685.1 Vicinamibacterales bacterium
CACGGATGCCGGCCGTCCGGTCTACAGCGGCGGCGGCATCGAGCCCGACAAGCGCGTGGCCGGGCCAATCGAAGGTTTCAACCCGTCGCGGTTCGGCCGCATGCTCTACGCGCGATCGACGTTCGCGAACTACGCACAGAAGTACAACGCGGAAGGCGACACGCGCGTTACGCAGAAGTCGACGGCGCGCACGAGCGTCAAGTCGAACTTCACGGTCGACGCCGCCATGGTGAACGACTACAAGGACTTCCTGAAGGCCGACCACGTGAAGATCGACGAGGACGCGTTCGCCAAGGAGATCGACTTCATCAAGGCGATGATCCGGTTCGAAATCGACAACGCGGTGTTCAGCATCGCCGACGCGCGGCGGCATCTCATTGCAGTTGATCCGCAGGCGCAGGCGGCGCTGGCCAATTTCGGCGAGGCTCAGAAGCTCACCGAGCTGACCAAGGGCTCACGGACGAAGGCGCATTAGATTTCGGGCAGGCGACCGCTACAAATTGCGCTGCTGCGGTCGCTTGCCACCATAACTAGTCGTGTTACACTGACCGCCGTTCTGCCCCGGGGCCGCTGCTCGATCCGCACGAGCGCGAAAGAGGGCAAACGAACGGTCTTGTTGCCAGGTCGCATCCCAGCCAACCTCATCGAGCCAGTTCGGATGCTACAGGTGTGTACATGCGTCTAGAGCGCCTCGAAATAAACGGCTTCAAATCGTTTTCCGATCGCTCCGAGCTTGCATTCGACAAAGGGGTGACTGCGATTGTCGGCCCCAACGGGTGCGGCAAGAGCAACGTCGCCGACGCCATCACCTGGGTGATGGGCGAGCAGAGCGCCAAGAGCCTGCGCGGCGACAAGATGGAAGATGTCATCTTCAACGGCAGCGACGCGCGGAAGCCGACTGCGGCCGCCGAGGTGCGGCTGCGCTTCAGCGGATTCGTGAAGACGGTGACAGGCCCGGCGTTTCCGGCGTTATCCACAGGGGGTCGGGAATCGTTTTCAAGGGTGGCAGGTTCTGAAAACGATTCCCGACCCCCTGTGGAAAACCCTTCCCGACCCCCTGTGCATGGCAATGGCAACGGCCACGCTCACGGGAACGGCAACGGCAATGGAAATGGTCATCTGACGGAATGCCTGACGGTGACCGGCCCGCTGACGCACAGGGAGGCGGAGGCGATCATCCAGTCGGTCGCACGCGAAGTCGAGGTGACGCGGAGGCTGTACCGATCGGGCGAGAGCGAATATCTGATCGACGGTCACGTCTGCCGCCTGCGCGACGTCCACGACCTGCTGATGGACACCGGCCTCGGCGCGAAGCATTACGCGATCATCGAGCAAGGCAAGATCGGGATGATCCTGAGCACGCGGCCCACCGATCGCCGCCAGCTGATCGAAGAGGCCGCCGGCGTCACGAAATACAAGGCGCGGCGCCGCGCCGCGGAGCTCAAGCTCGAAGCCGCGCAGCAGAATCTCACCCGCATCGACGACATCGTGTTCGAGGTCGAGAAGCAGCGCGGGACATTGAAGCGTCAGGCCGGGAAGGCGCGCCGCTACCGGCGACTGCGCGACCGGCTCCGCCAGTGGGAGAAGGTGCTGTTCGCCAGGAAATACCGTCAGCTCGCCGAGACGATCGAATCGGCGCGCGGACGGCTGGGGGACGCGCGCGAACGCGAGTCGGTCGCGGCGGCGCGCGTCGCCGAGCTCGATGCCGACCTCGGCCGATTGCGGATTGAACTTGTCGAGGCCGAGACGCGGGCGACCGCCTCGCGCGAGGCGGCCCACGCGCGCGAGCTCTCGATCAACCGCCAGCAGCAACAGCTCGCATTCGATCGCGACCAGGTCTCCGCGCTGGAGGCACGCTCGACGGCCGTCGCTGCGGAGCTCGCGACGCTCGACGCCCGCCGTGAGCCGGCGCGCCTGGCGCTCGCCACGCGGCGCGGTGCGGCGGCCGACGCGAACGGCGAACGCGATCGCGCGGCCGGAACGCTCGCCGCGGCATCGGATGCCTACGAGACCGCGCACCGTGAGATCGAAGGCCTCGAGGCCGATGTCGAGGCGGCGCGCAGCGAAGTGTTCTCGGTGGTCAATTCCGCCACCGCACTGCGCCACGCCGTCGAGCACGCGGTCACCGCGCGTGAGCGTGTCGGCGAAACGCTCGGCAAGTTGGATGTCGAGACCAACGACGTCCGCATCCAGTCCGAGCGCGCGGCGGCCGATCGCACGGCGGCAGGCGACGCGCTGCGCCGCGCGCATGACGCGATCGAGGCGACCAGGATCGCCCGCGCGGCACGGGAGTCCGAGCTGGCCAGCGCGCGGATCGAACACGAATGGCGCGCCCGATCCGTCCGCTCGCGCGAGCACGAGCTCGCCGGACTCGAGGCGCGGTTGAAGTCGCTCGAGGAGCTCGACGCCTCGCGCGCCGGCTACAGCGACGCCGCGCGTGCCGTGCTCGTGCAG
>DATFXR010000857.1:0-2583 GCA_035315685.1 Vicinamibacterales bacterium
CACGTCGTAGGACGTGATGAGCACTTCGCCGGAGGTGACGAAGAAGGCGCCTTTTTTCAGACTGTTGACGATCGGCGCCCAGTTGTCGCCAGTCGGCTGTCCGTCAGGCTTGAAGTAGGTCACCGGCGTATTGGCGTAGAAGTCGTCGCCGACCCGATTGACGTAGGTTTCGGCAATGGCGGTCATGAACTTGGGCGGCGTCGGCAGATCGGCCGTCCAGTTGTTCATGGCGTCGAACACCGGCATGCAGCGGTAGTCGCAGAGACGTTCCTCGGATTGATCCAGGCCCATCCCCCACCGGAATCCCACGCCCCCGAACACCGGATCTCTGAAGAACGGCTTGTCCTTGATCGACTCGGGGTAGCCGGCCGAGCTCTTCGTGTTCGGGTGCGGCATGAAGAACAGCATGTTCTCGCGGTGCGCCATCTCGACGAAATCAGCGGGATTCCCGAGGTGATACACGCGCCCATAGGTCGGATGCGAATCGACGAGCGGCTGGCCTTCGCCGCGACGATTGACGAAGTACACCGGATGGGACGGCAGGAGATCGTTGTGGCCGCCAAGCTGCTCCTTCGCACCGGCGATGTTGAAGATCTCCTCGGTCGGCAGCACGAAGAAGTTCCTGCGCGCCTGCAGCTTCGCCATCTCGTAGTAGAGCGCCTGCGCTTTCAGCCGCGCCTCCTCGTCCGGTGCCGCCGGCCGCTGAGCGGCCGCGGCGGGCTGCCGCGGGCCGAACGCCTGCGATCCGGTCGGGACGATCCCGCCGCCGCCGACCGGCTCGTAGACGTTCACGCCGGCCGCGCGCGCCAGCTGAAAATCGTCCAGGACGTTGTCGAGTGCACCGGATCCGAGCAGGCGCGAGACCGGGCTTGTATGGAAGTGGCGGGCCATGACGAGATAGCCAGGCAGCGCCTTGTACTTGTCACCTCGCGTGTAGGCAAGCGCCGCATCGACTCCCGCTCTCGCGGTGCCGCCGCCGACCAGCACGTACATCGGCATGTGCTGCCAGGTGCCCGGACGCGCGTTGTAGAGCGCGAAGTTCTGACGCGTGTCCTCGGCACCGTGACCCGAGAACGCCGGATCGGCTTCGCTCTCCGCCTGCCGGATGCCGATCGAGTACGAAGAGGCGCTGTCCTTCCGGAACCAGTTGTACCCGAGGTTCGACGGAATCTCGCGAACCCAGAAAAACTTGTGCGGCGGCGGAAACACCGTGAGCGATCCGCCGCCGGTGTGCGCCGACAGCAGCCGGTTCGCGGCCACCGCGACCGACGGGTTCGCGTTGACGCCGCCGTCGAGCGTCGTGTCCTGCCAGCTGTTCGACGTGTCGCGCCAGGCGACACGCGTCGACGGTTTGATCGCGAGGCCTTTCACCCCCGCGTCGTACTTGTACGCGACCGATTCCTGATCGGTCTTCGCGATCACTTCCTGACGAACGAGGTTGGTGCCCTTGTAGACGGTGTACTGCAGGCGGCCGGCGAAAATCCCCATCTCCACACCGGGGAACGACACCTCGATCCGCCCGCCGTCGGTCTTGACATCAGCGGTCTGCGCCTTGAACGCGGCACTCGCGCGCTTCACCTCGTCCGGTTTGCGCGGCAGCCCGGGCTGGTTCGTACCGGGAATGCCGTCGGGTGGAGGCGTCGCGCCGCCGTGCGCGACTTCACCGCCCGGAATCCGCAGCGGCGCATCCCAGAACGCATCCCACTTGTACTTGTCGAGCAGCGCCTGCGTCACGGTCCCGAACTGCTCTCTCAGCTCGGGGTACGCCTCCTGATCGAGACGGCGCCACCCGGAGACGACCCGGTACTCGGGTGTGAGGTTGGACGCGACGCTCACCCACGCGCCGCCGGGTTTCCTGATTGCGATGTCGGCGATGGTCGGCGTTCCGCTGCTGATCGCGAGGCGCATGCGCAACTGATCCGGCTGCTGGCCGGTCCACGTCAGCGTCAGTTCCGTCGGCGTGCACGACGCGGTGAGACCCAGCGCCGCCTTGTACTCCGACAGGTTGCACGTCAACGGATCGGCCGAAGCCCGCGCCGGGGCGGCGAGCGTGCCGATCAGAGTCATCCCGATTGCCGCCGCCTGGATCCGTCGCGTCACGATCTCCTCCCTGGTAGCGTGCCGTTCGCGCAGGGTCACCGCCCTGCCGTCGTCGGCGTTGCGGCCGTCAGCCTGACCGGCTGCACGAACGCGCCGTTGGTCGCCACGTCCCACGCCGCAAACCGGACCCACTTCTTGCCGGCGGCGTTGAACGGAATCTGAAAATGTTTCTTCCCGAATGGCGGAAGATCGGTCGTTGAGATGATCTGCCGGTCGGTCTTGTCGCCGTCGCCCCACACGACTTCGACGAAGTCGAGTGGAAAAGTCCACTCGACGTCGGCGTTGATCGTCCGCTGACTGCCGGCGCCTTCGACGGCATAGTTGGAAACGAGCACCTCGCCCGAGGTCACGAAGTAGTCGCCGCGCTTCATCGCGTTGATGATCGGGCTCGTGTCGTCGACCGTCGGCAGGCGATCGAGCTTGACGTAGTTGACCGGGCCGTTGGCGTACATCGCATCGTACGGCGGCCTGCCGCGCTCGCCG
>DATFXR010000858.1:0-3681 GCA_035315685.1 Vicinamibacterales bacterium
GGTGTGTCGAGCGCGAGCTCGGTCATGCCGATGATGCCGTTCAGCGGCGTGCGGATCTCATGGCTCATGTTGGCGAGGAACTCGCTCTTGGCGGCGTTGGCTTCCTCGGCCACGCGCGTCGCGTCGGCGAGCTCCGCGGTGCGCTCGCGCACCTTGCGATCGAGATCCTCGGTGAGCGCACGCAGCTCCCGGTTCAGGCGCTCGCGTTGTATCAGCGCCTGCTCGAGCTGCTGATACGAGTCGGAGAGCCGCGTCTGCATCCCGTTGACGTCGGCCAGCAGTGCCGCGATTTCAGCCGGCGGCTCCGTCTCGAGCTTCACGGCTGCCGTGCCGCCGTGCGCCGACACGCTGCGCACGACGGTGACCACCTCCTCGAGGGGGCGCGTGACGGCGCCGGCGAACGCGCGCGCGCCGAGCACCGCGCCACCGAGCGCGAGCAGCATCAACGCGACTGTCGAGGCGTAATAGCCGGTCGACTGCAGCCGCAGCGTCAGCAGCGGCTGCTCGCCGAACACCTTCCAGCCGAGCGGCGCGATCTTCGCCACCGCCGCCAGTTGTCCGCCGCGCCCGTTCGGCGGCTGATACCGGAAGACCCCGTCAGCGGCCTTGAGGCTGCCGGCGAGGAGCTGGTCCTGCGCGTTCCTGAGCTCCGGCGCGGCGGTGCGGCCGTTGGCGTAGATCACCAGGTCGTGCTGGTCGAGGATTGTGATGTTCGCGTCGCCGAGCGCCTTGAAATCGTCGACGAAGCGCTCGAACTTCGACAGATCCAGTGAGCCGCCGGCCACGCCGAGCGGTTCGCCGCCGTCGAACGGCAGAATCGGCACCGCAATCGTCACGATCGGTACGTGCGACAGCCGTCCGGTCAGCACGTCCGACATCGCCAGCTGCCCGCTCTGCATGGCCTTGACGAAGTACTCGCGATCGCTGACCGGCGGCGTTGCCGCATCGCGTCGCGGATAGATCTGCTGCACGATGCCGGCACGATCGGTAGCGAACACCGTGATGAAGCCCGGATAGACGGCGTGATACGAGTCGACGCTGCGCTGTCGCTCCTCGCTCGAGCGGTGGCTGTCGCTCATCGCGAGCGCGAGCGAGCGGACGCCGTGCTGATGATCGTCGACGTACGCCTCGATGTGCTGGGCGAGCGACGTCACCGCCTCATGAAGGCGCGCGGCGCCGTCGGCCTCCTGCCGCGCCGCGTTCATCTGACCGTCCACGGCTGCGAGCAGCAACACCGGCAGCGTCGCGACGAGAATGAATGCGTGGAACGCGTAGCTGCGCAGATGGCGCTGGCCGCGCGCGACATCCTGAGCGACGAGGCGCTGCGCCGAGGCTCCGGTCGCGATCAAATCCGCGATCACGATAGCGACGAGACCGCTCAGGAGGATCTGCAGCGCGACCGGCAGAATGGTCTGACGGAGGAAACCGAGCCCATACGCCGACGGGACGGCGATCAGCGTTCCGGCGACCAGGCTCCACACGACGAGCCCGCCCGCAAGCGGCGATCGACCGCTGCGTGCGAACCCGCCGACGACCACCGCTTCGAGCGGAAGAAGAACGATTGCGACCGCGAAGGCGCCGGTTGCCGCGAGTGCGGCCAGCAGCGCTGCCAGCGCGCCATACCAGGGGCCGAACAGAATTGCGATCGGAAGCGTGACGACGCGGCCCAGCAGGAGCGGCGCGGCCGAACCCACGCGCCACTGGTTGAGCAGCATCCCTGCGATGCCGCACACCACCGCGAGGCCGAGACGCTTTGCGATTCGCGTCATGCGTGAGCGATCCGGCGCCTGCCTCCGCCGGCGCGCCCATTGTATACTCACCGGTCATGCGCGTCGTCATCGCCGAGGACGATCGTGTGACGGGGGAGATCCTCTCGCGGACCCTGCAGCGCTGGAATCACGACACGACGCTCGTCGGTGACGGTCTCGAGGCCTGGGAACGGCTGCGGACGGCGACCGACCCGACGCTGGCGATCCTCGACTGGATGATGCCGGGGATGGACGGTCCGGACGTCTGCCGGCGCGTCCGCGCCGAGCTGCCGCTCGCCAACATGTACCTGCTGCTCGTCACTGCGCGCGAGAGCCGCGGGGACGTCGTCGCCGGTCTCGACGCCGGCGCAGACGACTACATCATCAAGCCATTCGATCCCGAGGAGCTGCGCGCGCGCGTGGCCGTCGGCGCGCGCGTGCTCGGCCTGCAGCAGAAGCTCGCCGAGCGTGTCACCGAGCTGCAGGCGGCGCTGTCGAACGTGAAACAGCTGCGCGGGCTGCTGCCGATCTGCAGCTACTGCAAGCGCATCCGCGGCGACGATCAGTACTGGCAGCAGGTGGAAGGCTACATTGCGCAGCACTCGGACGCGCAGTTCAGCCACGGCATCTGCCCGACGTGCTACGCGACGGTGTCGGCGGAGATCGACGAGATGTCCCGCAGCCGGCAGCAGAAGAAGAGCAGCGGCGCGTAAACGCCCGAACCGCGGAGATCGCAAAGCACGCAGAGAAGGGCGCGGCCGGTCGCGCGCGCCACGGACTGTCACACACCGCTGCTTCTTCGTGCGCCTTCCTACCTTCGTGTCTTCGTGGGCGCGGGTGGGGGCGAGTCTCGAATGCAGCGGGCGATGTGTGACCGCGTGACGGCTACTGCGCCACTCGCCACGGCGAGAACTCCGGCCATTTCACGCGGTGATCGCCGACCAGCGCGAGCCGCGGCCGCGATCACTGGCGCTCGGCGCTCGCAATCTGCGCGACGATCTGTCGCGCCAGCGGCAGGCTGATCCCACAACTCGGATCGTCGACGCGGCATTTGGCGACTGTCAGGTCGCAGCCGCAGGTGCACGGCTGCGAGTTCAGCTTCTCCAGTGCCTCGGCGCGCTTCGCCGGCGCCAGCTTTGCGAGGTCGACGCCGGGAATGGTGAGCAGCTGCGCCCCGTTTTCGAGCTTCAGTCCCTGCGTCTGATCGACTTCTTCGATCGAGACGTTGACGGGCAGGCCGGCGAGGTGGCGCGTCTCGTATTCAGTCGTGCGCGCGGTGAGCATCCCGACGTGCTTCTGCACGAGCCGCGACTGCCGGTCAATCACGAACGAGGTCGGCAGCGCGCCGATGCCGGGATACTTTTTCTCGATGTCGGGTGAGGCCATCACCACCGGATAGTTCATGTGGTGCGCGTCGACGAACCGCTTGACCACCTCGGGTCCGCCTTCGTCTTCCGAAATGCCGATGATCTGCAGCTGGTCGCGGTATTTGTCCTGAAGCGCCACCAGATCGGGAATCTCGGCGCGGCAGGGCGGACACCAGGTCGCCCAGAAGTTGAGCAGCACGACCTTGCCGCGCAGCGATGCGTTCGAGATCGACCGGCCGTCGAGATCGCGCGCCTCGAACGTCGGCGCAACGGCAGGGCTGCGGAAGAACCGCAAGGTCACCTTCTCTCCACTCGTGGCGGCGTCGTCCGACGGAGCGGAAGCGGCGGCTGCCTGCGCGTCGCCGCGCGCGCCGCCGACCTGCATGGCATACCGGGAGGCCGCCCATGCGACGACGAAGGCCAGAATGGCGAGCACGAGGACGAGCGCGCGGCGCGATGTCATATGAGAGGCGGCCCGGCAGCCGGGCACTCCGTCAAGTGTAAGCTGAAGCCGTGCCGATTCAAACCGTGTTCCTCGACGCCGGCGGCGTGCTCGTCTGGCCGAA
>DATFXR010000859.1:0-11460 GCA_035315685.1 Vicinamibacterales bacterium
CTCGCGCGTGCCATCGGGCCAGCGGACGGTGACGTCGCGCACGGCGGCCTCCTGCCCGAGGCCGACATGAACGCGTGGATCGTTGCTCGCCAGATAGCTGTATGCCGCGCGCACGTCGCGGCGGATCGAACGGCTGCCCACTCTCATCGTTACCTGCGCGCCGAGCGCGTCGCGTCCGTGTTCGTCGAGGACGCGGAGCAGAATCCAGTGACCCCGCGGTTTCACGACGTTGTGGAGGACGTACGGCCGGCTGTCGCGGTTGACGACGACGATGTCGATGCCGCCGTCGTTGTCGATGTCGCCGAACGCCGCGGCCCGGCTCGTCGCGACGAGCGGCTGCGCGGTGCCGCCGCGCGGCGTCACTTCTTCGAACCGCGGGCCGGCGAAGCCGCGAAACAGCAGGCTCGGCTCGGCGTACGGATCTGACGAATAGCGCACGGACTGCAGGCCGACGCGCCCGTTCGCTTCGAAAAGATCCAGGTAGCCGTCGTTGTCGAAGTCGACGAACGCCGCCCCGAAGCGTGTGAATGGCCGGCTCGCGGTGCGCAGGCCCACCGACACCGTGTCGTCGGCGAAAAAACGGCCGCGGTTCCTGAAGAACGAGTCGGACTCTCCGTCGAGGTTCACCACCAGCAGATCGAGATCGCCATCGTCGTCGACGTCGACCGCATCGACGCCCATACCGGATTTCGCCGTACCGTCCTGATCGAGCGCGCATCCCATCGCCAGCGCCGACTCGGTGAAGCGGCCGCCGCCCTGGTTCAGCCAGAGCTGGTTTGGCGTGCGATCGTTCGCGACGAAGACATCAACGCGTCCATCGCCGTCGAAGTCGCCGGCGACGACGCCGAGGCCGTTGCCGACGGCGGCGCGAATGCCGGCGCGTGCCGAGACGTCAGTGAACGTGCCGTCGCCGTTGTTGCGGTACAGCGTCGAGGCCGATGGCAGATCGTAGCTGGCCGGGCTGCAGTAGTCGGGCACGCCGGTGAGGCTGAAGCACTCGACTTCGGCCGATGGCCGCCAGTTCAGATAGTGCGTGACGAAAAGATCGAGCGCGCCGTCGCCGTCGTAGTCGACGAACGCCGCGCTGGTGCTCCAGCCCTCGCTCGCCACGCCGGCCTTCGCGGTCACATCCACCAGATGGCCGTGGTCGTTGCGCAGCAGCACGTTGTGGCCGAAGTTCGTGACATACAGATCGGTGAAGCCGTCGTTGTCGAAGTCGCCGGCCGCGACGCCCATCCCGTAGCCGCTGACGCTCGCGCCGCTGCGCTCGGTCACGTCCTCGAAGGTGCCGTCGCCACGGTTGCGGTACAGGCGGTTGCCGGACGGTGCGCTGGAGCCGTCGTGCTCCGCGGGGAGCACGCCGCTCTGCACGAGGTAGAGGTCGAGAAAGCCGTCGTTGTCCAGATCGAAGAGCGCCGCGCCGCCGCCCATGATTTCAGGGAGCAGGTGTTTCGTCGCGTGGCCGGACGTGTGCAGGAACGTGATGCCGGCCCGCGTACCGATCTCCTCGAACCACGCGGCGCCTCCCGCCGGCTGGCCTCCTGCATCGGTCGTGCGACGGCAGTCGATCGAGCTGCACGCGGTGGCGATGCAGACGAGCATCGCGATGGGTCGACGGCGGCTCATCGAGAGCGCGACGGAGCAGCGGATGTCTGAAGGGATTTCAGGCGATCGGCCGTCGCTCTGACGGCGGGACGATCGGGCTGAAGGCGCTGCGCGTTCTGAACCGCCGCAGCGGCAGCGCCGAGATCGTGACGGTTCATCTGCGCGTTGGCGATCCCAATCCACGCGTCGACGCTGGTCGGATCGACGTGAGCGGCGCGCTCGAACGACACCAGCGCGTCATCCATCCTGCCGTCGTTGGTCTGCACCATCGCCTTCCAGACGAGTGCGCGGGCGTTGCGTGGATCGAGCTGCGCCGACCGCTCGAATGCCGTGACTGCGCCGCGCGCATCCTCGGCTCGCCACAGGATCAACCCGAGTGTTTCGTAGGCAGGAGCGTACGACGCATTCGACGCAATCGCACGGTCCGCCTCGGCGCGTGCGCGCGCAAGGTTGCCCAGATGCATGTAGCCGGTCGCGAGATCGACCTGCGCTTCGAACCGGTCGGGCGCGCGCGCGATCACTCGCTCCAGGACCGGCACGCCGTCGCTGTCACGGCCGGCGGCGACGTAGACCTGACCGAGGTGCGCCATCAACACGAGATCATCCGGCCGGTCGCGCTGCAGCTGTTCGAGGATCTGAATCGCCTGAGGGAAGCGGCCGGCGACGGTGTATGCGGTCGCGTCCTTCAGGAGCGCCGCATAGCCGCGGCGGAAGGCGAGCATCTCGTCGGTCCACGGATCGCTCCACTGCGGCTCGCTTTTCGCACCCACCTGCATCGCCGACGCCGCTTCATCTGCACGTCCGAGACGGCGGTATGCAGTGCTGAGCAGCTGCAGCGTGTAGCCGTCGGCCGGCGCCGCCGCGACCAGCCGCTCGAGCAGGCCTGCGGCCCGCTCGGTCTCGTCGCGCTGCAGGTAGACGCGCGCGAGGCCGACCCATCCCGCGCGGTCCGCAGCGTCGATGTCGGTGGCACGGGCAAATGCGCTCTCGGCACCGGCTGTCTGATTCTCGTCGAGCAGCAACAGTCCGAGGCGCCACTGCGCCGGCGCATAGGTCGTGTTCAACTCAATCGCCCGCCGCATCTCGCGAATCGCTTCGTCCGTTCGCCCGAGGCGCGATTCGACGACGGCAAGCCGGAACGGCCACTTCGCCTCGGCCGGCTGCAACGTCGCGGCGTTCGCGTAGGCGTCGCGTGCAGCGGCGGCGAGCCCGTTCGCTTCGCACACCATGCCGAAGCGGCCCCAGCGCACGCCGTCGTGCGGATCCTGGGCGACGCCCTCGCGCGCCTGGCGGACGATGTCCGCGATTTCCGGCGCGAGCGGGCCGAGGTCGGCGAGCGCCGGCGGCACGGGCCCGCTCGCACGCAGGGCCCGGAATGCGATCACGCCGCCGGAGACGAGTGCAGCGACGACGACGCCAACGACAACGATCAGAGTTCGGGAAAATCGGCGTGAGGGTTGAGGGCGTTGCGCTTTCGATCGGCGCGGCGTGGGCACGGACCTGGGACACATGTAGCGCGAAGGCTTCAGCCGAGCGTCAGCCTATCACGTCGATGATCGCTCGGCTAAAGCCTTCGCGCTGCGTTAGCAGCCCGCTGCGTCTGTAAACTACCAGTCGAATTTCGCGCCGAACCGCCAGAGCCGCGGCGGAACGATCGTAGTCGGGTTCAGGAACGTCCGGCCCGACACCCAGTTGATGTTCGCCGCCGGGTTCGCGTTGGTCAGGTTGTAGCCGTCGACGAACACCGACAGCGTCCGGCTGGTCGCGAGCCGGAACAGCTTCTCGACGCGTGTATCGACAAGGATGATGTTGTCCTGCTGCCGCGAACCGAACGGCTCGGCGAGAATCGTCTGGTTTCCGTAATTCATCGCGGCATTGAACGTCCGGCCGTACGGTTGGCCGGATTGCAGCCGGATCGCCGGCGTCAGCCGCAGCCCGTACTTCGCGTCGATCGTACCGTTGATCTTCGCCGACCAGAGACCGAACACGTAGCGGCCGTCCTCCGTGTTGATCATGTCGTTCGGGTTGGCGACGTCCTGCCTCACCCGCAGCGTCTGGCCGAAATAACCAGTGTCGTTGTCACGATTCCAACGATAGGCATAGGAAGCGTTGAGGGACCACCGGTTGCTCATGCGCCGGTTCGCGGTGAGCTCGAGATTGTAGAAGTCGTCCTGACCGCCGGTATTGTGCAGGAAGTTGACGACCGGCAGCGCCAGGTTCACGGGATTCAAGTTGTAGGCCTGAACCGTCGGTGGGTTGGCGCTGAACGTGCCGTCAGACTCCGGCACGCGAACCGTCACCGGTACGTTGTACGCGCTGATCGGCCGATTCAGGTTGTCGCTCTGATAGAGCCCGTCGATCCGACGCCAGACGAACCCGGCGTGCACGCCGAAATTGGCGAACAGCTCGCGTTCGACGAACGTCGCGAACTCGCGTGTCCGTTGATCCTGTAGGTTCGGATCGAGCTGGGTGCTGCCGACGCCGCCGTTCGAACGATTGAGCTGACCCTGCTCGCCGTTCTGCCAGACGCCGTCGTGGTTCAGATCACACCCGGAGGTTTGGCCGGGTGCGCACCCTGCCGCCCACGCGTACCGACGCCACCAGTCCGGCGAATTCGGATTGACATTGGAATCGATCGAGGTCGTGCCGGGATTCCACCAATACGAGGCGTAGTTTGCCTTCAATACCGTCTTGCCGTCGCCCGTCAGATCGTAGGTGAGCCCGACGCGCGGTGACGCGAGGTTCCAGGTGATGACGTTGTCGACCGCAGGAAAGGACACTTGTGTGGTGTTGAAGGGGCCGACCGGCGGCCCGGTCTGTTCGGGCAGGTAGGACCGATAGCGATCGAACACGACGCCTAGTGTGAACGTCAGCCGCGAGCCGACGCGCCAGCTGTCGGAGGCGTAAAGACCGGTGGTCCAAAGCCCATTCAGCGACGCTGACGGCGACTGGAACAGGATCACTTCCGACGGCGCGCCGTTGCTGAGCACCATCAGCACGTCGTTCGGGACGTAGCCCAACCCGTCCTGCCCGCGCAGGTCGTCGTAACGCTCATTGAAGAACTCGCCGCCGAACTTGAAGTTGTGACTGCCGCCCCAGCCGTCCTTGAAGTAGCTGAGCGATCCGAGAATCTGGTTGCGCGTGATGTCGCGGTACCAGCCGTCGCGGTTGCCGCCGCTGACGACGTTCGTCGAGATGTCCTGGTAGGCTGGCGCCTGCGTGTAGCGATGGTTCGGCCATAGGTAGTGGAACTGCCCGCCGTGCACCTCGAAGAACATCTTGTCGCTGACGACGTCGTCCCAGCCCACCTTGTACGTGTGCGCCCAGTACGACTGGTTCCACGTGGAGTCCGCGCTGTTGTGCACCGCCGCGGTGGCGCCGATCAGGAACGTGTCGAGGCGGTTCGGCTGCTGCTTCTTCCCCCACTGCGCGAAGCCGACCAGTTTGTTGTTGGAGTTGATCGCGTAGGTGCCCTTGCCGGTGATGTTCTGGAGGCGCGTCTCGAACGGCTTCACCGGGAAGTTCGGCAGCAGGCTCTGCGCGTCCTGATCGCGCAGCGAGCCGTACCACCACAGCTTGTCCTTCTTCAGGTAGCCGCCGCCGTCGCCGTTCAGATCGTGGTAGCTGTGGAGACGGTTCAGATCGGTGGGCCCCAGGCCGCCGCCGCCTTTCACGCCGAGCGCAATCTGCGCGTCGTCGATGTTGCGCGACTGGATGTTCTCGTTTTCGTAGTCGGCGTAGATCCGACCGTGATATGAGTTGCCCCCGGACTTCGCGATGAACTGCGTCATCACGCCGGCCCACGGCATGTCCGGCGTGTTCGCGCCGGTGGTGACCGAGACCTCCTCCATCGATCCGTAGTCGTAGTAGAAGCCGGCGGCGTTGGTGCCCTCGGTGTTGACGATGCCCTCGACCATCGGCCGATGCTGATCCGACTTCGTGTCGTAGGTGGAGTAGCCGGTCTGCGTGCCGGCCGCGCTGCCGCCGACGTCGATGCGCTGCATCTGAATCGCCGGTGCCGCCGCGAGAATCGCCCAGAAGTCGCGCGCGTTGGGCAGCGAGGCGAGCTGCTGTGCGTCGAAGTTGGTCGATGTCTTCGTCGTCGCGATGTCGACGACCGGCGACTGTCCGCTGACGGTCACCGACTCGGACAGCCGCGCCACGCGCAACTCGATATTCACCGTCGCGGTAAACCCGAGACCGACGCGCAGGCCCTCACGAATCTGGGTTTCGAAGCCGGCGAGCTCGTACTTCACTTGGTACTCGCCCGGCGGGATGGCCGAGAAGCGGTAGATGCCGTCAGTACCGGTCGTGTCCGTGCGCGTTCCCTGCATCGACGGACTGGTGATGGTGACCGTGACGCCGGGCATCACCGCGCCGCTGGCGTCGGTGATCTTGCCGTTGATCGCGCCGGTCGTGGTGCTGACAGTCTGGCCGGCCGCTGCGGCCGCGGACGCGAAGACGAGGACGAGAGCCAACGCGGGAACCTGCCTGCACAGCCGCCTCATGCGCCTCCTCCGTCATAGAGACACCGAGAGAACGAGGGACCCGACGCGCGCCGCGTAAAAATTTTCGAATTCGAACGGACACTACACCCGAATCCGGGTCAACGCAATCGGATTTCATGCGTCCGACACGATTGTCGCCGCGTCGCGTGCGAGATCTTGGATGAGGTGTTGCTAGCGCGGCTGGACGATACGCGTCATCGCATCGACCGCCACGTGGGCGAGCTCCTGGCTCGAGCCATCAGCCCATCGGATCCGGACCTTGTCCACCGAAGCGTGGTCGCCCAGACCGATCGTCACCGGCAGTTCCGACTGCGACAGGTAGCCGCGGACTGGCATGACCGTCCGCCGGAGTGTTTCGTTTCCGGTCACCACCTCGACGACCGAACCAATGGCGTCGCGATTGGCGTGAGTGCCGGCGAGCGCCAGGCGGATCCAATGGTGGCCCGACTGCTGATCGTTGCGGAGCAGCCGCGGTGCGCCGGCGACGGCGGTGAGCACGACGTCGAGGTCGCCGTCGCCGTCGATGTCGGCGACCGCCACGCCGCGCGCCACCATCGGCCGCAGGAGGTCGGCGGCTCGAGCCGACGTCGCGGGCACGAACGTCGCACGGCCGGCGGCGCCCGCATTCCAGAACAGGTGCGGCGGCTGCGCGTACTGCTGGCTGGCCTGGACCTTCGGAATCTCTTCCTCGATGTGCCCGTTGGCGGTGAGCAGATCGAGGCGGCCGTCGAGGTCGTAGTCGAAGAACAGGACGCCGAAGGTGAGCGCGCCGCGGCTCTTCGGGCCGATGCCGGCGACGATCGCCTCGTCGGCGAACTGCAGCGGATTCTGCTGCGACACGTAGAGCGCGGTCATCTCGTTCGCAAAATTCCCGATCGCGATGCCAAGCGATCCGTCGTTGCGGAAATCGGCGGCGTCGATACCCATCGCGCTGCGGCTGTTGCCGTAGGCGTCGAATGCGACGCCCGCGCTGGCACCAATTTCGGTGAACCGGCCGTTGCGCTCGTTGTGGAAGACGAAGTTCTGGACGGTGTCGTTGGCGACGACGAGGTCGGGCCAGCCGTCGCCGTCGAGATCCAACGCCGCGACGCCGAGCGACTTCGCCATCGGCACGCCGGTGGCCGGGTTCTTCACCTGCACGCCCGCGCTCGCGGAGACGTCGGTGAACCGGCCGCCGCCGTCGTTCCGGTACAAGTACGGGTACGCGCCCTCGAATGTGCGGGGCGGACCGTAGGCGCGCCCGATGCCGACGAGACGGAAATCCTGCTGCAGGTCGATCGCCTTCGACCAGTGGACGTAGTTGCAGACGAACAGATCGAGATCGCCGTCGCGGTCGTAGTCGAACCAGGCAGCGCACGTGCTCCACTGGTCGGCACGTCCACCGACGCCGGCACTGGCAGTGACGTCCACGAATCGACCGCCGGTGTTTCTGAACAGGTGGTTCGTGCCGACGGCGGTCACGAAGAGATCGACCCAGCCGTCGTTGTCATAGTCGGCGGCAGCCGCACCCATCCCGTACAGATCGACGGCAAGACCGGCGTCGACCGTCACGTCGGTAAAGCGGCCGCCGCCGTCATTGCGGTAGAGCACGAGCCGCGATCGCGATCGGGCGCCGGCGCGTGGCGACCATGGCCACGGCCGCGAATCGACGAACAGCAGATCGGGACGGCCGTCGTTGTTGTAGTCGAAGAACACCACGCCGCCGCCCATCGTTTCCGGCAGCAGCTTCTGCCCGTCCGCGCCGTTCTCGTGCTCGAACGTGATGCCGGCGGCGCGCGTGATGTCGACGAACGTGACGTCCGGCGCAGCGATCGCCGGCGCGCCCGCCCGCACCGGCAGCGGCGCAGCGGGAGGTGGCGGCGAAGGCCGGAACCAGATCGCCAGCGCCACGAGACCCGCGAGGCCGATGCCCGCGAGGCCGATGACGGCGACGCCAATGCCGCGTCGCGTCATCGCAGCGGATAAATCACGATCGACTGTGCCGCGTGATTGGCCGGCGCGTTGGCGACGCGATGCACGGCCACGGCGTGGTCGCGCGCGTTGTCATCGGGTTTGTAGCGCGCATGGAGGGCAGCGTGCTCGGCACTGCGCGCGTGGTCACCGAGCTCGCCGTAGATCAGGCTGAGCGCGTAGTGTGCGGTCACGTTCTCAGCGTCGATGGCGAGCGTCTTCTCGAATTGCGCGGCGGCGCGTTCGAGGACGTCGCGCCGCGCGGCAGCGTGCGCCGGACCGCGCTCGACCTTCGCGCGCTCGAACAGCGCCTGGCCGAGCTCGTTGATCACCTCGTAATCGAGGCTGAAGTCGAACCGGCGGGCGGCGCCGGCGGCCGGTCCAGCGGACAGCGCCCGCGTGAAATCGTCGATCGCCTGATCGAGGAAGCCGTTCTCCTTGTTGACGAGGCCGCTGAGCCAGGCGACGGTCCACGGCGGCGCGCCGGCGGCCGCGGCGCGGTGCAGCGCGTCGGCCGCTTCGTCGAGGCGCCCTTCCTTGTAGAAGACACGGGCGAGATTGAGCGGTCCCTCGGCGTGACCGAGCCGCTCCACTTCGGCAAAGGCGTCAGCCGCCTGCCGCAACTCGCCCTTCTCGCTCCCGGTCGTGCCTTCGAGCAGCAGGCCGATGCCGTAGTCGTTCCAGCGCTCCCACTCGTCGGCGAGCGGCGGACGCTCGGTCGGCGAGCGTCCGTCGATCGGAAAGACGACGCGATCGGAGGCGATGGTCGTGATCGGCAGCGAAGGCGCGTGCGGTCCGAGCGCGAACGTCGTGAAGAAGCGGGTGAACTTGCGATACTGCAGTTTCACCTCGACCTCGATCGACGCCGCCGCGTCGCGCGGAACGTCGAGCGTGTAGTGAACGACGGCGGCGGCGCTCGGCGGAATCTGATGGTCGTAGAGCGGCACGAAGATGTCCTGGACGTTGCGACGATCAACGCGCCGTCCCTCGCGGTCGAGCATGTAGACGTTGATGAAGTGCGCGTGCGGATCGACCCCGCCCGCGTCGAGTGCGCCGCTGCGGCCGAAGGCCCTGCCGCCGCTCGTTGCGACGACATCGAGCCAGAGCTCGTTGGAGTCGGCGGTGCCCTGCGTCAGCGGATGGCCGACTTTCAGCGTTCTCACCACTGTCTCGAGCAGATACGTCGCACCGGGTCGAAGCGCGGGAACGGACGGGCGGATCGGCGCGCGGAGCGCGCCGTCGATCGTGCCACCGGCCTTCACGCCGAAGATGTCGACCCGCGCGACGCCGGCGAGGAACGACTGCGACGCCTGCAGCGTCCTGTCGTCGTGGCGCAGGAACGGGAGCGCCGTGTTCGCGGCGGCAAAGCGGTGATCGTGAATGCTGAGCGCGCTCGCGCCTTCGAACATCCGCGCGCCGAAATCTGCCGACGGCGTGAGCGGCATGTGGCAGGCGGCGCACACGCCCGGCGCGGAGGGCGGGTAGTAGAAGCTGCGCGCCCCGTGTCCCGACGCCGCGCTGAGCAGGAACGGATCGTAATGGTTCTGGCCGCGGAGAAAGTCCTTGTAGTTCGTGACCTCCGCCGGAATGTGCACCTTGTGGCACGCGGAGCAGAATTCCGCGGTGCGATGAACCGGCTTCAGGTAGGTGCGCTTGTGGAACGCCGGCTTCGCCTTCACCAGCTGACGGTTGACGTATTGCAGCAGGCGGTTGGTGCTGAACGCGAACGGATACTGAAGTGGCTCCTCGATCAGATAGTCGCCGTTGCCGCGCGTCGTGTTGATCCGGGTGATGCCGTGACAGACCGTACAGGTGATGCCCGCCTGACCGGTCGGCTCGATCGGTTCCTCGAGCGATGCCGTATCGAACGTGCCGCTCAACAGCGGCACCGGATCGTGGCAGCCGGCACACCAGCGGCTGCCGCGGCTGTTGCCGTCGCGCTGCTGCACCACCTCACGCGTTTCTTTGACGCTCGCCAGGTAGAACGGGTTGTTGAACGAGCTGAAGCGATGCGCGCTGTGGAACCAGCCGTCGTAGGCGTCCGCGTGGCACGTCCGGCAGTACTCGCTCATCGTCAGCACACGCAGCGGCAGCAGGCGTCCTTCGTTGGTGCGCACGAGCGACGGCGAAAAGAACGTCTCGCCCTCCTTCGGCGTGCCGCTCGTCGGATGCGGATTCGACGCGTGGACGATGAGCAGCGCGGTTGCCGCCGCGGCCACGCCAGCGAACGAGGCGGCCGCGCGGGCCGGACGAAACCATCCGCCTTTCTCGCGATGCCACACGTAGAGCAGCGCTGCCGCGAGCGGGAGGATCGCATGGCACCAGTAGGCGACCGCGCGGACCCGCGGATCGTGAATCTCGAAGAACCCGAATCGCACGAGGACCAGGCCGGTCAGCAGGAGTGCGAGGCTGGACCCGCCGAGCGCGTAGCCGGTCCGCAGCGCCAGACGGTTGCGGCGGCGCCACGCCGCGGCGACGTGCAGTACGACGAACCCCAGAAAGGGCACGAGGATGGCGAGGCCGATCACCACGTGCGCCAGGAACATGTACTGGTAGAAGTAATTCTGGAATGCGCGGCCGGTCGCCCATTCGACGGAGGTGATCGCAACCAGGTAGATCGAGTTCGCGAAGAGAAGCGCGGCGCCGCCGAGCACGACGGCGAGCAGCCGCCGCAGCCGCGGACCAACCGCACGCCCTGTGGTCATTGCCCCGACTCGTAGCGCGTGGTGTAGCGGCGCTGGAGATCGGCGGCTGCCGGCGCTCGCGTGCCGGGCAGCGGTTCGACGGTGTCGCCGTTCGTCGTGTAGAGGTCCATGTCCTTGCACCAGCCGCGCGCGTCCAGCACGAACCGGCGCGTCCATCCGCGCGGCAGTGGCGGCAGCGTCGCGGAGAACGTCAGGTGGACTTCTTCACCTGGGCCGACGATCGCAATCGCGCCGTCAGTCGCCGCGACCAGGTCGGTGACGCTGCCGATGGCAGTGTAGCTGCCGCGTTGATGGCGCGCGTCCCACAGCGGCACGCGCCGATCGTAGTCGTAGCTCGGCCGTCGCTGCGCGTGCAACTCCCGCCGGGCGAAGCCGGTCCGGGCGAGCGACGCAGACCTCAGGGGCAGCACGGTTTCGGATACGAGCGGCGCAGGTGCGGCGTAGCCGACCGCGAGACGGTCCCAGTAGATCTCCTGCGTGGTGCTCAGCCGCAGCGCCTTCGTGCCGCGGGGCAGGCGGCCGAGCGGCACGGACATCCGCCTCGGCATGCCGGCAGGATACCCGAACTCGCGCCTGACGATCTGCCAGCGCCCATCACGACCGCGCGCCTCGATGGTCGGCGCGCGATACTCGGCGTGCGCCTGCCACGCGGCGAACAGCGTCTGCGCGTACGGATATTCGATCCATCCGTC
>DATFXR010000860.1:0-3616 GCA_035315685.1 Vicinamibacterales bacterium
GAATTGAGGAGAACCCTCGCCTGAAGGCGAGGGATTCTGTTTCGACTAAAGTCGACTAAAGAGTCGCCATCGCCGCCGTCATGCAGGCTACTCCTCGGTCACTCGAAACCGCTCGTCGTCCTGGGGCTCGGCACCTTGCAAACGGATGTATTCGGCAATGGCTTCATCGGTCACGTTGCCGGTTGTGCAAACAAAATAGCCTCTCGCCCACAGGTGCCGACCCCAGAACGACGAGCGTAGGCTCCGATGATCTGTCAGGAGGTGATGCGACGTCTTGCCCTTGATCGCCTGCATGATGCGGCTCGGCGCCAGGTGCGGTGGCGCACTCAACAGCAGATGCACATGATCCGGCCGAACATGACCCTGCAAAATCTCAATGTCGTGACTGCGGCAAATCTCTCGAATCAGGTCCCGTACCTCCGTCCCCACGTCCCCCCTCAGCACCGGCTTGCGATACTTCGTGATGAACACGAAGTGATAATGCAGACCATAAACCGTGTGGGCGGCTCGACGATACTCGCGCATGCGCGACAGCGTATCGCAAGCCTCCTGAAGGCTTCGCCTGAAGGCGAGGGAATTCACCCATCCCAGAGCGTGACCTTAAGAATGCGTGTGTCACGCTGCAAAGTAGTGTCGCAACCGCGATGCAGCGCGGAGCCTCACGTCCGCACGGTCAGCAACAACCAAGCAGCGGCGGCGCCGAACAGGATATTGGGCGACCAGGCGGCAAGCGTCGGATCGATCCATCCGCCGCTGCCGAGCGCGCCGAACAGACTCAGCGCCGTGCGATAGATGATCGCCAGCACCAGGCCGACGCCGATGCCATAGATAGCGCCGCTGCGGCCGGTGGTGACCGCGAATGGCACGGCGATCAGCGTCATGATGATCGCGACGAACGGGAAGGCGAGCTTCTGCTGCAGCGACACCTGGTAGGGCACGACGTGGTACCCGCTCGCCTTCAGCTCGGCGATGTAGCTCTTCAGCTCGGCGTAGGTCATTCGATCGGCGTCCGGATCATCGGTCTTGAAGTAAGCAGGTGATTCGAGCGAAACCGCCTTCTCGGTGAAGGGCTGGTAACTGACGACGAGACGTGGCATGCGATCGTACACCGCGGGCGAGAATTGCCGCGTCCAGCCCTTGCGCGCCTGCCATGTCAGGCTGTCCTCGCCGCTCGTCGCATGCACGAGCGCGACTTCATTTGCGTAGGTCAGCTGATCCAGCTGCCAGCCGGAATCGGACATGTGGAAGATGGTGAGTTGCCGGAACTGATTCCGCTTGGGATCGAACGCCTGGTACCAGTAGATGTCGCCGCTCTTGCCGATGATCCACTGCCGGTTCAGAACACCGAACGTCTGTATCGGGTAGCCGCGCATGATCGCGTTGAGCCGCTGCGCCTCGCGGTTCGACTCCGACAGCACCTGTTCCTGCAGTCCGAAGAGCACCGCACTGAACATCAGCGCGAACAGCAGCAGCGGCAGCGCCGACCGGTAGAGACTGATTCCGCAGGCGCGCATCACGATGAGCTCGCTGTTCTTCGTGAGCAGGCCGATCGTGACGAGCGTCGCGACCAGCGCGCCCATTGGAATGATGTAGTAGACGTACTGCGGCGTCGCGAAATAGAAGTAGCGGATCAGGACGCCCGTGCTCGCGACGCCGCCAAGCACCTTGTCGGCGAGATCGATCAGCGTCGCGATGTAGAAGATCCCGACGAGCGCGACGAACGACACGAGAAACACCGACAGGTACTGGCGCGCCACGTAGAGATCGAGCAGGTTCGGCCGCGGCCAGTTCAGACGCGGGATGCGAATGACGACGACCACGCGACGCCCTCGCCGTGAATCAGCCGCCGACTCGTCCGCTGCCGTCGTCGCGCCCTCCGCAGTGCGAGTGCCGCGCCGCCAGAAGGCTGGCAGGCTCAGCCGGATCGGCTGGTCGGCGGATCCCGCACGCCAGAGCACGAGCGCGACGCCGGCGACACCCAGCACGATGTTCACGAGCCAGGGCGCGATGGTCGGCGACACCCGGCCGGCCAGCGCCGCCGCGCGCGACGTGTAGAGCAGTACGTAGTAGACGAACACGACGCCGGTTCCCAGCGCGAAGCTCGCCAGCTTGCCGTCCTTACGATTGGAGGCCCCGAACGCGAGCCCGATCAGCGCAAGGACCAGACACGCCACCGGGAGCGAGAACTTCTGCTGGATCGTGTACAGCTGGGCGTTGAACGGCTGGCCGCGCTCGCGGTTGAGCGCCGCCGTCTCCCGCAGTTCCCTGATCGTCTTCTCGTTGTCGCCCTTGGCGATCTGCGCCCGCGGGAACACCGTGTTCGCGTCCATGTCGAGCACGATGCGCTCGAACGCGTGGACGTCACACTCCTCGGGCTTCTTCACGTAGGTCGTATACGAGCTGCCATGCTCGAGCAGCAGCGTCACCGTCTGCTTGTCGCGATCGATGATCAACCGGCCCGCTGACGCCACATACACCGTGGTCTCGTCCGCACGGGTCGAATCGGCGAGGAAGACCTCACGCCAGCCTCCGGCCTTGACAATGTCGCGGGCATAGAGGACCCGGTTCGGGAAACTCTGGTAGAAGACGCGCGGCTTGATGTCGCTCTCGGCGCCGGAGGCGACGATGTTGAACGTGACCTGGCGGAAGGTCTGGTTGGCGTCCGGCAGCGCGACGATCGTCTCGTAGGCGGTCGCGGCGGAGGCGAGCATCGCGAGGAGCAGGATCGGCCGGAGGATCCGGAAGGCGCTCACACCGCACGCCTGCATCGCGACGAACTCTCGATCCGCCGACCAGCGCCCGAGACCGAAGAGCACACCGTAGAGCAGCGCCATTGGAATCGTGACGCTCAGCGCCTGCGGTATCAGCGTGAGCAGCACCCGCAGGATGACGAGCCAGGCCACCCCTTTCGCAATCAGCTGCGCCAGGCTCTGCATGATCGGCGGCAGCATCAGCACGAACGTGAGACCGACGAGCGCCAGCAGGAATGGCGGGACGATTTCACGGACGAGATAGCGGTCGAGGATTTTCACCGGCGGATACAGGCAGCTACTAGACTAGCACCCCTATGACGCGCGTCGCGTTCTGCTGGCACATGCACCAACCGTACTACGAGGACCTCGTCACACAGGAGCACATCCTTCCCTGGGTTCGGCTCCACGGGCTCAAGGACTACCTCGGGATGGTCGCGCTGCTGCGCGAGTTTCCCGGCGTGAAGATGACGTTCAATCTGGTGCCCTCGCTGCTCGTGCAACTGCAGGCGTTCGGCGAGGACCGGGCACGCGATCGTTACCTGGAATTGACTCTCAAGCCGGCGACCGCGCTCGACTACCGCGACATCGATTTCATCCTCGAGAACTTCTTCCACGCGCAGCGGCAGCACATGATCGACGTCCACCCGCGCTACGCCGAGTTGCTGGCGCGCCGCGGCGGGTCGACGCCGACGCCCGAGGACCGGCGCCTCGCCGCGGCGCGCTTCAGCACCGACGATCTGCGCGACCTGCAGGTGTGGCAGAAGCTGGCGTGGATCGATCCGCTGTATCTCGACACCGACCGGCGCGTGCGGGGGCTCCTCGACAAGGGCCGCGGCTTCTCCGAACTGGACAAGCGCACGCTG
>DATFXR010000861.1:0-6301 GCA_035315685.1 Vicinamibacterales bacterium
CGAGGACACGGAGCGCAGACTCACCGCGTCGGCCGGGTACGATTCGTTCGTCCACGTCCAGGGCGCAGTCTCCGACGGCTGATGCACGAGTCCCTGCTCGGCGAGAATCCGCAGAATCTCCTGAACGTCGGGCCGCCCGAATGATTCCGTCGCGCCGAACGGCAGCTCGAACGCCGCGCACTTGATGTGGTCGACCAGGATGTGCAGGTTGTCTGGATCGATGAGCGCGCGCTCCGGCGACGCGTCGAAGAAGTACGACGGATTGCGCACGACGAACTGATCGAGCGGTGCGCTGCTGGCGACCATCACCGCCGCCGATCGCGCGGTCCGTCGTCCGGCGCGGCCGGCGCGCTGCCACGTTGCGGCGATGGTCCCTGGATAGCCGGCGAGCACCGCGACGTCGAGCGCGCCGATGTCGATGCCGAGCTCGAGGGCATTGGTCGAGACCACGGCGCGAACTGCGCCGTCGCGCAGTCCTTTCTCGATCTCGCGGCGCCGATTCGGCAGGTAACCGCCGCGATAGCCACGGATCCGCTCGGGCGCGCCGGGAATGCCCTCGAAGTCGTCCTTCAGGTAGGTCGTGAGGATTTCGGTCGAGAGCCGGCTCTGCGCAAAGACGATCATCTGCAGGTTGCGCTTCAGGAACTCCGACGCGATGCGGCGGGTCTCGGCGAGATACGAGCGACGGATCCCGAGCTGGTAGTTCACGACCGGCGGATTCACGAACACGAAGTACTTCTCGCCGCGCGGCGCGCCGCTTCTCTCGACGAGCTCGAACGGCTGTTCGGTGAGCCGCTCCGCCAGCTCGCGAGGATTGGCAATGGTCGCCGACGAGCAGAGAAACACCGGATTCGATCCGTAGTGGGCACAGATGCGGCGCAGCCGTCGCAGCACGTTGCAGAGATGACTGCCGAAGACACCGCGATAGGCATGCAGCTCGTCGATCACGACGTAGCGCAGGTTCTCGAACAGCTTTGCCCACCGTGGATGGTGCGGAAGAATTCCTGAGTGCACCATGTCCGGATTGCTGAGGACGAGATGCGCGCGAGCCCGAATCGTGCGGCGTGCATCCTGCGGCGTGTCGCCGTCGTAGGTGAAGACGCCGATGTGCTCGCCGTTCTGCCGATCGATCGTCTCGCACAGCGCCTGGAGCTCGGCGAGCTGATCCTGCGCGAGCGCCTTGGTCGGGAACAGGTACAGCGCGCGGCTCGACGGGTCCTGCAGGATCGCGTGCAGCGCCGGCGCGTTGTAGCAGAGCGTTTTTCCAGACGCAGTGGGCGTCGTGACGACTGTGTGGCGGCCGGCGAGTGCGTGGTCAATCGCGTCGGCCTGATGGGTGTAGAGCTGCTCCACGCCGCGCGAGGCCAGCGCCAGCGTCAGGCGCGAATCGAGCGTGTCAGGAAATGGCACCAGCTGCGCGCCGACGGCGGGCAACCGGCGGACGGCTGTGACATGGAGATCGGGTGAGTCGGGCCGATCGACGTCCCGCCCGCCGATGCGCTCGAGCGCCGCGTCGAGCGCGTTGTCGCCTCGAGCGCGGGTAGCCGGCAGCATGGCGGAGCATCGTACCAGCGAGGCGAAAGAATAGCAAATGACGAAGGGGTCGGGAATCGTTTTCGAGAATCCACGAAAATCCACAGGGGGTCGGGAATCGTTTTCGAGTGGCGACTGCGCAGCGACGATCGGGATTCTCGAGCAAAATCGCTGTTTTGGCGGCGCGTGCGGTCCCGCGACCGATACTCAGCTGGGTACGAGCACCTCGCCTGTCCGCGGTCGACGCCTGATCCTCTCTCGAGCCTGCCCAAATCAGCCCGATTTTTGAGGACGACGCGCTGAAAAACGGTTCCCGACCCCTTGTGGAAATCGAAAACTGTTCCCGACCCCCTGTGGAAATCTCCGGCTCACGCCGTATGCTTGCGCGCATGCTCGAGACCACTCCTGAGGCCGGCAAGCTGCCGCGGACGCTCGGCCTCGGGAGTTCGGTCGCCCTCGTCGTGGGCATCACGATTGGATCGGGCATCTTCCGATCACCGGCTGGCATCGCGCAGAAAGTGCCGCATCCCACCATGATGCTCCTGCTGTGGGGCCTTGGCGGCGCGGTGACGCTCTGCGGTGCGCTGTCGCTGGGAGAGCTCGCTGCTGCGCTTCCAGAAACCGGCGGGCTGTACGCCTATCTGCGCGAAGGCTGGGGGCGCCTCGCGGCGTTCCTGTTCGGATGGTCGGAGCTCGTGCTGATTCGCGCGAACGCGCTCGGCGGCATCGCCGTCGTGTTCGGCGAGTACTTCCTGCGCAGCATCGGCATCGATCCGGTCGAGCACTGGGTCTCCGCACGCTGCCTCTCTGCCGGGGCGATCGCCTTTGCGGCCGCCGCGAACATCCGCGGCGCGAACATCGGCGCGTTCATCGTCGGCACGGCGACCTGGGCCAAGTTCCTTGCGCTCTTGATGCTCGCGATCTCGGCCTTCCTGCTCGGCGGCAGCCACGGCGCCACTGTGGCGCACCTCACGACCGGGACCGGCGGACCGCTGCTCCTGGGCAACCTGGGGCTCGCACTCGTCAGCATTCTGTGGGCGTACGACGGCTGGGCCGATCTCTCTTTCGCTTCAGGCGAGGTGAAGGATCCTCAGCGGAACCTGCCGCGGGCGATCATTCTCGGCACGCTGGCCATCATCGTCATCTACGTGCTGACGAACATCGCCTACCTCTACGTCAACCCGGTCGACGCCGTCGCACGGTCGCCACTGGTGGCGGCGGATACGATGCTCGCGCTGTTCGGACGCGCCGGAGTGGTGCTCGTTTCGGTCTTCGTGATGATCTCGTCGTTCAGCTCACTGAACGGCAGCATGCTCGCGTCGCCGCGGGTCTTCTTTGCGATGGCCGACGACCGGCTGTTCTTTCCGGTTCTGGCACGGGTGCATCCGCGCTACCGGACGCCGCACGTCTCGATCGCGCTCGCCGCGCTGCTCGGAATGGCACTGGTGCTGAGCCGCCGATTCGAGGCGCTGACCGACACGTTCGTGCTCGCGATCTGGCCCTTCTACGCGCTCGGCGTCGCCGCGATCTACCGGCTCCGTGCCCGCCGGCCCGATCTCCCTCGTCCGTATCGCGCGATCGGATACCCGGTCGTCCCAGCGGTTTTCGTGATCGCAGTAGCCGCATTCGTCATCAACGCGCTCGTGCAGGATCCAGTGTCGACCGGGATCACGTTCGCGTTGATCGCTGCGGGCGCGCCCGTCTATCACATCGCGTTCGCTCGGCGGTGATTTTTTTGTCTTTTTTCCTTGATCGTCTGCCCGGTACTGTTACTCTGTTTTTTCGCGTGGGTTTTTTCGCGAGGAGGTTGTGAAGATGGATGTATCCGAGCCGCGGGTGCGGCGGCGTGGTTTCTTCCTGCACTCCACCGACGGCAACGAGCCGGAGTCCAGTGACTACGAGAATCCCGAGGGATTCGGCGTTCGCGTTCGTTCAGCCTCTCGAACATCCCGCCGTCAGATCGCGAGCAGTGGCCGGGCACGCACTGCAGTGCGGCCGGAGACGGCGGATCCCGAGATCAGATCAGGGAGCGTGACTGGCAGCCGTCAACGGGCACACTTGCCCCGCTGATCCAGCTCGCACGAGGCGACACCAGGAACGCGACGACCGCCCCGACCTCTTCGGGGCGGCCGAAGCGCCCAAACGGCAGTTCCCGCCGCACGAATTCTGCCATCCCGTCGGGATCCTCCTGAACCCGCCGGTCCCATGATCCCCCCGGAAAACGAATCGACCCCGGCGCCACGCTGTTCACGCGGATGTTGTCGCGCGCCAGTTGCTGCGCCATCGCCTTGGCGAGGCTGATTTCGGCCGCCTTCGCCGCGTTGTAAGTCATCCGGCCGCCCGATTCGCGTCCCCAGATCGACGCAATCATCACGATCGAGCCGCCGCCGCGCCGGCGCATGAGCGGAACCGCCAGCCGCGAGGCACGCACCGCCGGGAAGAGCGTCTGGTCGAACGCATCCTGCCACTCCGCGTCGCTCGTGTCGGCGATGCCGCCGCCTTTCGCGGCACCGACGTTGTTGACCAGGATGTCGAGCCCGCCGAAGGCGTCCGTCGTGCGACGGACCACGGCTTCGACACCCTCAGCGGTGGCGAGGTCGGCGGTTACGGCAAGCACGCGGTCGTCTGCGGACACCATCGCCCGTAGCTCGGCGGCCGACTCGTTCAGCTTCGCTTCTCCGCGGGCGCACATCGTCACTCGACAGCCTTCGGCCACCAGCGCCCGAGCGCTGGCGAGGCCCAGGCCCTTGCTCGAGCCGGTGACGATCGCGATCTTGTCAATGAGTTGCAGATCCACACGGACGCTCGGCTGAAGCCTTCGCGCTACGTGACTGTCCGACTGCCTGACTTGCCCGACTGACTGACTTACCTGCCGCCGCGGCCGGTGAGGTCGTTCAGCGTCCAGTCGAACGGCCGGTAGACCACCTGGAACGCGTTCTTCTCCACCATCTCACGCTCGGCAGTCAGCAGTTTCGGGAATACGAACGCCACGGCAGCGCGCTCGATCGGGCTGCGGTCAGCCACAGCGGGCGGCCCCTGGGCGCCATAGACCTCAGCGAACTCCTTCTCGTGCCACGAGAAGATCGAGCTGACCGTCATCTTGCCGGAGTCGCGGTCGAGCTGCGCGCACTGGTTCCGCGTCACGCACTCGGCGGCCACATCCACCAATTGCTCCTCGAGGCTGCCGGGGACGAACGCCTCGCTTCGAAGTCGCCCGCTGCCCACGGCGCCTCGTCCGAGCGCAAAGTAGACGCGCGGATCGTGAAACGTCGGCAGCACTTCCTTCTCGATTTGATCGAGCGTGACAGAACGGCCGGCCACCCGATGTGCGGTCCGCTCGAACGCGCCGGGGATCTGCCGGATGCTCTTCTGCGGGTAATCGGCTGACCGGGCGGCGATCGGATAGTGGTCGATCACGGTCCGGAGAACGAGCGCGTTGTAGGCGTTCAGCCAGAAGGCGACCTGCTCCTCTCGCGGGCGTTTGTCGACCGATGCAGTCGCGATCTGGCCGAGAAATCCGTCAAGCTTCGCGCGATCGCTCTTCAAGGCGCGGTAATAGACGTCCCCGTTCCTCACATAGAGGTCGAGGATCTGATCGAACGACTTGCGCCGGGCAGCGTCGGACGAGGGTTCCTGCGCGCGCGGAGCGGCGACGAACACGCACGCGACGAGCACGATGAGAGTTCGTAAAGCAGCCATACGGATTGGACTATACCCGATGGGATAGAAACCGGGCGAGCGCCGCGTCGAATGACTCCGGCGCTTCGAGGTTCGCTAGATGTCCCGCGCCTGGAATCAGGACGAGCTCGGAACCCGAGATCGCCCGATGCATCTGCTCCGCGTTCGCCGGCGGCGTCAGCGTGTCTTCGGCGCCGACGACGATCAGCGTCGGCAGGTGGATCGTCGGCAGCAGTGGTGTCGAGTCGGGACGCGACATCAGCGCGCGAATCGCGCCCCCGATCGCCTCGGTCGAGTTCGACAACACCAGCTGACGAACGTGTTCCACCACCTCGGGGCGCTTGTCGCGCGTGGCCGCACCGAGCAGCTTCGGCACCATCTCGTCGGCGACCGCCGGCGGTCCCTTGTCGGTCACCAGTTGAAGGAGCCGCTTGCGGCCCTCGACGGCCTCGGGCGAATCGGCCTGCGATTTCGTGTCCGCAAGGATGAGCCCGTGCACGTAGCGGGCAGCGTGGCGCAGTATGGCGAACGCGATATAGCCGCCCATCGACAACCCACCGATAACCGCCTCGTCGATGTGGAGCGAGTCGAGGAGATCGATCACGTCTCCGGCGTAGTCATCCATAGACGCTGCGGGCGGGTCCGTGGTGCCGCCGTCGAACCCGCGCAGCTGCGGGATCAGGACGCGCCATCCCGCATCGGAGAGCGAGAGCTGCCGCTCCCACATTCGCGCATTCAGCGGAAACGCGTGGAGAAAGACGATGGCGCCGCGCCGTCGCGCGGATGGTGTCGGTTGAGCTTCAAGGTAGCGGGGAACCACACGGGGAGTATAGGACCGATGGGCCCATCGGTCCCAGACTCCTTGCCGGGCCTATCGGTCCCACACACTCCTGTGTCGGCATCACCGTCGCTCCGCGCGCGCGACCGCGGCCATCACGCGGTCCTGATCGTAGCGAGACTTGAGACGCTCCGCGGACGTCACGTAGGCCGCCCGCACGGCAGCGTCAACCGACTGCCCTCTCAGCGACGTCAAGAGCGTCTCCGCGCGGTCGTAGTCAGATCGCATCGCATCGACGGCTGCGAAGAACGC
>DATFXR010000862.1:0-10507 GCA_035315685.1 Vicinamibacterales bacterium
GCGCCGATCCCCTGGACGTTCGGCATCGGGTAGAGCTGCAGGATCTTCAGCGCGATCGGATCGATCATGGCAGTCGGAATCACGTTGTTCGCGAACGGCAGCCGGCCGGTGCCGTCCGGATTCCCGGTGAACGGGTTGTAGACCGTCTGCAGCGAGCCGTTCGTGTTGAACGCCTTGCTGAAGTCGCCGGCTCGAAGCGCCGCGTCGGGCACGGTGAAGAACGTGAACAGGCTCTGCCGGCGCTTGTAGCCTTCGAACGATCCGAAGAAGAACACCTTGTTGTGCTTGATCGGGCCGCCGAGCGTCGCGCCGTAGTTGTTCGTCGTCACCGGCAGGTTGTCCGGCGCTGCCGATTGTGGACCGTTGAAGTAGTACGGCTTCGCGTTCAGCTTGTCGTTGTTGAAGTACTCCAGCGCCGAGCCCCTGAAGCTGTTCGTGCCCGACTTGGTGACGACGGTGACGGCGCCGCCGCCCGCCATGCCCTGCTCGGCGTCGAAGCTGCTGGTCGACACGTCGACGGTGTCGATCGTCTCGGCCGGCGACACGTACATCACGTGGTTCGGCAGCCAGATGTTCATGTTCGTCGCGCCGTCGGTGCGCGTCGAGTTGTTCGTGTTCGCCTGGCCGTTCACGTTGGTCGCGAGCGAACGCGCCGGCGTGTCGGTCTCCGCGTTGCCGAACGCCATCGGCGTCGTCCCCGGCGCGAGGTTGAGCAGCGCCTGGAAGTTGCGGTACCGGTTCAGCGGCATGTTCGTGAGATCTTCCGCCTTCAGGCTGGTATGGACGTCCGCCTTGTCGGTCTGCAGCAGCGGCGATTCGCCGACCACCAGCACCGACTCGCTCACCGCCCCGACTTCCATCCCGACGTCGACGCGGGCAATCTCGCCGATCGTCACCGGGACGTTGTTCCGCGCGACATCACGGAATCCCGACAGCGTGAACTTGACGTCGTACGGTCCCGCGAGGAGGTTGATGACGCTGTAGGCGCCGTCCGCGTTGGTGGTCGCCTCACGTGTGAGGTTGGTGTCCCTGTTGACGATCGTCACCGTCACGCCGGGAACGACGGCTCCCGAGCTGTCTCTGACGATCCCGACGATTGTGCCGTAGAGAATCTGGGCGGTTGCAACCGGAGCGGCCGCGGCGCCCGTGAGGAGAACGAACGAGAGAACCAGCAGACTCCTGACCGACCGCCACCGTCGAGAAGCATGTCGCACAGGCCCTCCTCCCTGCACACAGCAACGGCGCGCACCACGAGTAAACGCGGTCAATGTAAAGAGATGTCACCGGACCGTCAAGGGCGAATAACAGGGTTTTTCAAGAAAAACTGCCAAACGAACGATCGATCGCAACTCATCGGTCCAGTTGCGCCTGCGGTCCGTCTGCGTCACGACCTGACAGGTTGGCTCTCTTCACTCCGCTAACTGGCTCATCCGTGAGCGCTCAGCGTGCTCTCACCGCCTGGCAGTGGAAGCCGACGCGGGCCGCACGATCAAGTCGTTCGCAATGTCGAAGGCGACGGCCGTAGTACGCGAGGGACAACACAACGGATCGGCCGCGGAGTAGCGCGCGTACTCCGCGACGAGCCGTCGATCGCTTTCGATGATCACCCGGCCGAGTGCGCCGTCGGCGCGACTGTCGACGGGTCGAGGGGACAGCGTGCCGGCGAAGCTCCCGCGCACGAACACGAAATCCTGGAACTGCAGCGGGCGGCACATCCCGTCGTAGCCAGCCGCCCCGCGGATCACGAGAATCTGCCAGCCGCCTTGAAAGGCGCCGACCAGATCCCAGCCCTGATCCCGCACGCGCTTGTCCTCCTCCAACTGTGGAGGACGGGCGAGCTCTCGACAGCGAGGATTGACGTTTCCCGGGATCGGCGGTGCCGCAGGAATCACCATGCCGGCGGAATTCCACGACGTCGGTTTCGCCGTGTCCAGCCAGGAGGCGAGCTGTGCCTGAGCGCGGCCGATCGCGATGGCGCCGGCCACGATCGCGATGCCGATCGACGGCAGACGCAAATGCCGCGAGCTCATTCGCCATTCCCTCATGCAGGTGTGTATTGTCGGCGAAGAATCACCTTGCCGGATTTTGCGGCATAATTGTCGGCCTTCCAAATCGTCGAGGGAAACGGCATGCGTGCGGCCGTCTAACGGATAGCCATGGATCTTTCACGCGTCCGTGTGATTCGGCGCAGATCGATCGCGATTGGCACCACCCTGGTCGCGCTCATGCCTATTGGCGCGCTCGTCTGGCTACGAAGCAGCCACCATGAATCGGGGCTGCAGCACCAGATCGCCGAACTCGTCGCGGCAGTCGGACCGAACCGACTGTTCGAGCCTCGCCTGGCGGGTGGATTCGCGTATGCCCCTCCCTCACCACCGCTGCGCGCCGCCAAATCGCCTGGCGCCGGTGCTCCCGATCTCCGAATCGCAGTGGCGAAGATTGAGAAGGTCGCTCTCGAACAGAGGACGCCCCGGGCACTGGCCGCCCTTGGCGTTGCCAACCTTGTTAGCGGCAGGGCAGCAGAGGCGGTCGAATCGCTCGAGAGTGCCGTACGCGATGATCCGTCTGATCCGATCGCGTGGAATGATCTGGCGGCTGCATACCTGGTACGAGCGGATCACGGCCGACGGCCCGAAGATCTGGTCCGCGCGCTGGCCGCCGCAGATCGTGTGACGCGTGCCGCGCCATATCTCAAAGAGGCGTGGTTCAATCGTGCGCTGGCGATGGAGGACGTTGGCGGACTACGACGGCAGGCGAGGTACGCCTGGCAGGCGTATTCGAGGATCGACGGGGAGTCGGGATGGAGCGTTGAGGCCAGGCGCCATCTGGACTCGCTCTCAGGTACGCCAGTGCAGACCTGGCAACAACTCAAGCCCATCCTGATCAGAAGCAGTGCGCGAGGAGAGCAACAAGCGATCGTCGAGATCGCGAGGCTGTTTCCGGTCCGGACCCGAGATTACTTGTTCGACGAACTCCTCCCCGCGTGGGCCGCGGCGAAGCAGGAACGGACTCGAGAGAAAGCAGCGGACGCTCTTCATGCGGCCCGGCTCGTCGCCGATGCCGTCGTGGACGCAACCACGGATCCGATGGCCAACGATATCGTTGGCCTCATCGAGTCCGCGTCCCGGCGCGCGCGTCGGCTCGATGATGTCGTCCGCGGAATCTTGACGTTTGGCCGGGCGAGGCGGCTCGCGGCGGACAACCAAATCGAATTGTCGCAGTCGCTATTCCAAAACGCCGCCGACACACTGGAGCGAATCGGCAACCCGCTGTTTGCTGAGGCGTTGAACAATCGGGCGGCCGGTCCGATACTCACTGGCCGATATCAAGAAGCAGCGAGCGCGATCGACAAGCTCACGGTGTTCGCCGAACGCCATCACTACGCTCTGCTAATCGCGCGCGTGCGCTGGGCTCAGGGCCTGATTGCGCTGGCACGGGCTGACCTCGGGCAATCACTGGTCGAGTATCGCGCCGCACTTCGCGCGTACCAAGCGGCCGGCGAACGCGAATACGCGATCAGAGTTCGCAACGTCCTCGCCGAAAACCTCCGGTTGCTCGGGCAACTGCGCGAGAGCTGGGATGAACAGCGCGAAGCACTCGTCATGCTCGATCAGATCGCTGATGTGAGCGGCCGGGAGGCAATCCTGGGGTCGGCGGCAAATGCCTGTCTCCGCGCTGAGCTTCCGAATGCCGCCCTCGCATTCTTCGACGATATGGTCGAAGAAGCGGAGCAGTCCGGCCGCCCGCAGCAGATTGTGGGCGCGCGTCTCCGACGGGCGCGCGGGTCGTGGCGCCTCGGCAGGACCGAGGAAGCAGTTCACGACCTCGAGACTGCGAAAGCATCGTTGTCTCGAATTCCTGACGCGGTGGCCGCCCGAACACAAGAATTGGATGTGCTTGCTCAAGAGGGTGAAGTCTTCCAGAAGGAGCGGCCGGATCGGGCAATTCAAGCGCTCGACCTCGCGATTGATGCATTCAGGGCGCGAGGCGTACCTCGACGCCTTCCGAATCTGCTTCTTACGCGCGGCCGTGCCCATCTCTCCCAGGGCGCGTTCGACGCTGCGGCGCGAGATTTTCTGGCCGGCATCGATCTGTTCGAAGAAGCGCACGGCCGGATCGCCGAGAACGACGTCCGCCTCTCACACTTCGATGAGGCCTGGGATCTCTTCGCTGAAATGATTGCCGTTCAGGCCGGACCGAAACGCCGTCCAGACCTGGCCCTGAATTTTGCCGAACGCGCGCGCGCGCGCACGTTGGCCGAAGCGGTAACACGGAGCACGACGCCTTCGTCGTCGCCAGACGTTTTCGACGTGCGCCTCCGTGCTCCGCTCGCCGGCATGGCAGTCGTGTGTTACCTCTCACTCCCGGATCACCTTCTCGCGTGGGTGTTGACGGATGCTCGCGCCGATTTTTTCGACCTGACAGTCACACGGAATCAGATCGCGCGCCTGATCGAGGCATATCAGGCAAACGTCATCAGAAAGGCCGGCGCTGCGGTCGTTGATGCCGATGCGGTGCGTCTCTACGACGCTGTCGTCAAGCCGTTGTCTTCGAGCCTTGCAGGCATCCGCAACGTCGTCTTCGTACCTGACGGTCCGCTGCATGCGCTTGCATTCGCGGCGCTGAAGAATCCAGAGACTCATAGATACTTTGTCGAGGATCACGCCGTTGGAGTTGCGCCGAGCTTCACGCTGCTCCTGGAGTCGGTCGATCGCACGCGCGCGATGCCATCTGCCGTAAGCGATGTTCTCGTCGTCGGGGATCCACAGCTCGATCGTGCGACTGCCGGCGACCTGCCGGACCTGATCGAGGCAAAGGCGGAAGCACGGGACGTGGCAGCTTTGTATCCGCGAGCGCTCCTTCTCACCGGCGAGGCCGCGAGCAAACAACGCTTTCTGCGACGCTTGAACGATTACGCGGTAGTGCATTTCGCTGGTCACGCCATCCAGAACGCCGAATTCCCGTGGCTGTCGCGGCTGCTTCTCGCAGCGGACCCGGGCACCGCCGGCTCGGGAACACTCTTCGCGTACGAACTCGCGGCGCTGCGATTGCAGCGTGTCCGGCTCGTCGTACTGGGCGCCTGCGCAACCGCAGCGGGACCCGCACTCAGGGGAGAAGGCGTCTTGAATCTTGCGCGACCGTTTCTCGCCGCCGGTGCGCCGAGCGTCGTCGCCACGCTATGGGACGTTGACGACCACGGCGGGCGACGCTTATTGACCGCATTCCATCGCTACGTTCGCGCGGGGCAGAGCCCAATTCTGGCCCTGCAAACCGCGCAGCTCGAGCTGCTGAAAAGCGGGGACACAACGCTCCAAGGGCCAGAGGTCTGGGCGAATTTCGTCCTCATCGGAGCACCCGGTGTGACCGTTCCTCCACACGAGGCTCGACTAAGCCACAACTGAAAAGAGGTTGCGATGGCGATTCTACAGCTGCTGTTCGAGGGAATGTGCGGCGTGTTCTGCTGGCAAGACGGTAGAAAGAGGATCGGTGCGGACATTATCCTGGTAAACGCGCAATTCAACGCCGCTCTGGGCCTGCCTGAACATCTGGCGGTCCTGCAGGTGCACCACGGAATCTTCGAAGCGAGCGATGTGCCACTGCGTTCCTCTGCCGCAGAATGGCGAATCGCCGGCCATGCGATCCGTATTGGCGACGGGCAGCCGCCTGCTGAATCGGCAGGACTCGACCTGGTCACGACCGATCAGAGCCGGCCCTGGCAAGGGCTGAAATGGACGCTGGACATCGCCAGTTTTGCCCCCGGGAATACACCTCGAAAGGACCTTGCAGTCGGTGGCGAGGGTCGCGTTGCCGCCGCGATGCGATTGGTCGACGGCACGCTGGAAGCGGCCCCTCCTTCAGTCGGACATTCGACCATCTGGGCGGTGCGGCACGAACCGACGGCGTTGACCGATCGCATGCTGTACTCGCGAGAATGCCCGGATGCGGTTGAACTTCAGTTCGCGGAACTCGAGCCCGATGGTCGTCTCGTCGGTACCATCAGAGTGAAACCGGTAGAAGATCGCATTGTGCTGAGGATTCGCAATCTTCCGATGTCGCAGCCCGCGCAGGCCATGCACCGTCACGCACCGGCAAAAGCTCACATCCGCGCGGCCTATGAGCTGTTTGACCGAGTGCCGCCGTCGGCAGCTGAGCCGAGGTTCCTGGGATCGATTGTTTCATTGGACCCCTGGGGCCCGAGGTCAACGGGTGACGATCCGCTGAACTGCTACCATTTCCACTGGCCGCCGCCGCCCGATCCCGCGCCGGACGTGAGCCCGTTTGCGAGCTTTGCGCATTGATCGAGCATGCCAGTCGGCTTGCGTCTGTTGGCGCTCGTTCGGCGGGTCTGCTGCGGTGAACGTTGATCGAAGTCGTCGCGATCGATGGTGAGCACGTTGTGCGTCGCAATGCATCGTCAATGGTTGACGCGGGAGCGGAGCTCGTGATGAATACGCCGGTCTCGTTGCGCGTTCCGCTTCTCGTAGCAGCAGCGTTCTGTGTCGCCGCGGTGCCCACCGCGCGCGGTCAGCAGCAGGCCACCAACCAGCCTGGCACGAAGTGGACCGACGAGCAGTTGCACCAGTCCGTCGAGCTCGCCCGCGTCGGCCGGAAACTGACGCCGCAGCGCTGGCCGAACGACGCCCGTGTCGCCGTCTGTCTCAGCTTCGACACCGACAGCGAAGCGCGCTCCTGCGCGACGGGACGACATCGCCGACGACGTTGTCGGCGTCGGACTTCGGCGCCGAGAGCGGCACTCCGCGGATTCTGAAGATGCTCGACCACTACCAGATTCCGGCGACCTTCTTCATGACCGCCGTGGACGCCATGCTGCACCCCGACATGCTCGCCGCAGTTCTGAAAAGCGGCCGGCACGAAGTCGGTGTCCACGGCTGGATTCACGAGTTCACGCCGCGGCTCGCCGAAGGCGAAGAAGAGCGGCTCCTCGATCAGGCGATTGCCTACCTGACGAAAGCGACCGGAAGGCGGCCGGTCGGCTATCGCGCACCATCATGGGCGTTCAGTGCGTCGACACTCGACCTCATTCAGAAGAAGGGCTTTCTCTACGACAGCAGCCTGCAGGCGCTCGACGAACCGTATGAAATCGTGTCGCGCGGGAAGAACACCGGCATCGTCGAACTGGCGATCGACTGGACGCTGACCGAGACACCGTACCTCGGACAGAACGGCCACATGCCGTCGCCGGAGTTGCTCTACCAACTCTACAGGGATGAATTCGACGGCGCCTACGAAGAGGGCACGTTGTTCGTGCTGACGCTGCATCCGTATCTGAGCGGGCATCGCGCGCCGATGCGGCACCTCGATCAGTTCGTCGCCTACATGAAGTCGAAGCCGGGCGTGTGGTTCGCAACCGGCGCGCAGGTCGCCACGTACCTCAAAGAAGCTCGCTAGGCAGAACCAGGTGATCGGCCACGAAGCCGCGAAGGCACCAAGAATCAGCTGTACGTGACACACTGAGAACATCGATCGTTTCAGACCATAAGACTCTGCGATCTCTGCGAGCTCTGCGGTTGCTTTTCGCTCTGCGGTTGCTTTTCGCTCCGCGCCTGCCTCTACTTCCCGCCATAACTCACGCGCCAGATCGCGTTCGATCCATCGTCGCTCACCAGCAACGCGCCGTCGGCGGCCATCGTCACGCCGACCGGCCGGCCCCAGACGTGGCCGGCATCAACGACGAAGCCGGTGAGGAAGTCCTCGTAGCCGCCGGTCGGCGCGCCGTTCTCGAGCGGAACGCGGATCACCTTGTAGCCGAGCACGGTCGCTCGATCTTTCTCGCCTGCATTGGTCTCGACGTCGTCGACGTTCGTCAACGATCCGACCGACACGTAGATCTTGCGGCCGTCGCGTGAGAACACGATGTCGCGCGACCAGTGACCACGGCCGGGCGGCGCACTCGTCGGCAGGTCGGCAATTTTCTCAGCGCTGCCGCGCGCCTTCAGATCGCCGTTCTGATACGCAAAGCGGACGATCGCATCGGTGTTGCCGACATAGACGTGCGTCGGATTCGCGCCCGGCGGATAGAACGCGATGCCAAACGGCCTGCGCAATCCGTCAGCGAAGATCTCGGTCGTCTGCGCGCGGCCCGTGGTATCGCGGCCGCGCAGGACCTTGATGCGGCCGGGACTGCTCTCGGCGACAAAGATGTCGCCGTTCGCCGCGGTCCGCATCAACCGTGGATTGTCGAGCCCGTCCGCGAAGAGCGACACGGTGTAGCCGGACGGCGCCAGCGGCCTGGCGTCGGCGGGACGGGGTACGCGGCTCGGCGAGTTGCTCACCGACTTCGTCGCGAACGGTTCCGGCAGATCGGCGACCGTGATCCGATGCAGCGCGCCAGGCCGATCGACACGGAAGTCGCCGAACACCGATTGATCGCCGCGGACCGACGCGGCGACGAGCAGCGTGCCTGCGACGATGCCTGCTCTCTTCATTGCGCCGTCCTCCGCGTGGAGCCTGCCGTCACTTCGCGAAACCGCTCACCCGCAGCCAGTTCGCGAGCAGACGCGGCCACTCGGCCAGCGCCTGATCCTGCTGCGCGAGGCCGCTGCCGTGCGCGCCGTTTCGAAACACGTGCATCTCGGCCGGCACACCCGCCTTGCGCAGCGCCAGGAAGTACGCGACCGCGTTCTCCACCGGAACCACGGTGTCGGCGTTGGTGTGATAGATGAACGTCGGCGGCGTCGACGGAGTTACCTGCGTTTCGCTCGACAGACCGCGCGCGAGCCCGGCGTCCGGCGATTCGCCGAGCAGATTCGTTTTCGATCCCTGATGGCTCCACGGCTCGACGAAGGAGATCACCGGGTAGCCGAGCACCGCGAAATCGGGACGGCTGCTGACGCGATCGATCGGATCAGCCGCGTCGGCCTTCCCGGCGTCGAAGTGCGTCGACACGGACGAGGCGAGGTGGCCGCCAGCCGAAAAGCCCATGAAGCCGACCCGATCCGGAGCGATGTGCCATTCGGCGGCGCGCGCGCGCACGGTGCGGATGGCACGCAGCGCGTCGCCGAGCTCGATCGGGTGATGGTAGCGGGGCCCGAGACGGTAGCGCAGCACGAACGCGGCGAGGCCGAGGGTGTTGAGATAATTCGCCGGCGCGCGGCCTTCGAGGTTCATCGACAGCCGCGCATAACTGCCGCCCGGCGCGACGATCACTGCCGTCATCGGACCGGTCGTGTTCGGCGGCATGTAGATCGTCAGCGCCGGCTTGTCCGAGTCGTCTCCGCCGAGCGCACCCGGCGCGCCCGACGGCCACAGGAGAATCGTCTGCGGATCTTGCAGCAGCGGCGGCGACGGCGCGGTCTGTCCGGCCGCGAGCATCACGACAACAATCAGCGCATGCATGGGCGCGGCCATTATGACCGCGGCGGTTCGGCGGGAGGCGGCAAATCGACGTCACGTCATCGACCGTTCGCCCGCGGCTACGCGCTCGACGTCAACCTGCAGATCCCTCCTCACGTGCCTTTCTGACGCAGCGTCCGCTTCATGACCTCCAGCGCAGCGTCGGACCAGTGCTTGGCACCGAAGAAATGCGCGTACGAAGTCGACGCGGTGCCGTCGTAGCAGTCATCGCAGTGAGAATCGCGCGTGAACTCGAATCCACGTTGATGCCCGAGCTCGTGCGCCGCCGTGGCGCCGACGCCGCGGCCGAGCCCCTCTATGAGCGCGGCGCGCGAGGTTCCCGGGCAATGCGAGAGAGTCCGGCACTGCACGACGGCGAGCTCGACGTTGGCGAGCACATCGAATCGCACGCTGCTCCTCCGCGACGCCGGATAGGTGACGCCGGTCGCGCCGAAATCCAGCCGCCGCCCGTACGGCGTGTCTTCGACGCGGATCTCCCGCGCGCCGCGCGACAGTTGTTCTCCGACGACCAGGTCAAATCCCCTGAAGGCGGAACGCATCGCGTCGAGCGCCGCCTGTTTGAGTTGCGCCTGCTCGGTCTGTGTCAACGGCTCACCGGCGATTCGCCACGAGTTGGCAAATGTCATCGCGACGGTCAAGGGCGTGGGCGGTTGGATGCACGACACGGTCGACACGGTCACGAGGATCGCCGCGATCGCGCACCGGCGCCGCGTCACGCCGTGATGGGGCGGTGGCACGCGCGCGGCGCCCTGGCTGCTCGCGCGGACGGCACGGAACTCTCGGCAGTCCATGGTCTTAGGGTGCGGCGATCGCGGCGAGCGTAACAGTTTTGGGTTCGCAGGGCTGATCAGGTCCGGGTCAGTTCTGACCGACGCATTGCAAAACTGGCAGTTGCCCCAATCGCTGGCGCGCTTCACAATGGGAGGATGCGAATGGTGGACGACGCGCGTGAACGTGTTCGGGCGGAATATCTCGAGATGCCTGGCCTCCACCTGACGATCGACCAGGTTCAACGACTCTGCGGCATCGAACGGCGCACCTGCACGACGATCCTCGAAGGCCTCGTCGAGGAACGGTTTCTGTGCGTCAAGCCGAACGGCGCCTACGCACGTGCCTGGGACGGATACCGGCC
>DATFXR010000863.1:0-8521 GCA_035315685.1 Vicinamibacterales bacterium
GAGAACCAGGAGATCATCGACATCTCGGGCGACAAGATGAAGATGCTGGCGTCGTTCCCGACGCCGCCCGAGCCGCACGACGCGACGTTCATGGCGGTGTCGGCGCTGCGGCCGCTGGTCCACCAGACCTACACGCCGGCGGCGGACGCGGTGCAGGCCGGCCAGGAGCAGGTCGTTCGCACCGGACCGCATGCTGTGGCGATCGACATGACGCTGATCCGCAGCGCGTATACGCCGGACACCTTCGAGGTGAAAGAAGGCGATCAGGTGACGCTGAAGATCACCAACGTCGAGACGATCCGCGACATGATCCACGGCTTCGCGCTGCCGGATCACAACCTGAACATCGCGCTCGCGCCGGGATACACGAAGACGCTGACGTTCGCGGCGGGAAAGCCCGGCGTGTACTGGTTCTACTGCACGAACTTCTGCAGCGCGCTCCATCTCGAAATGCGCGGCCGCATGGTTGTCCAGCCCAAGGAGTCGACCGTGACGCTGACCGACTGGCATGCGGCGGCGAACGTCAAAGGGCAGGTCGTTCCCGGAGTGCCGTCGACGGGAGACAAGCAGTGAACACCAGGACGCTGTACGTCGCCGCCGCGCTGATGGCCGCGGCGGCGCTGCTGCTGCCGCTGTGGGGGTTCGCGATGTCGGCGCCGCAGTATCCCGACGAGACGCTGCATCTGAGGGTCGCGCGCAGCGGCATCGTCGGCGATCTGCACGAGGTCTCGACGCTGCAGCAGTACATCGGCGTGCGGTTTCCAACCAGCCTGCCCGAGCTGACCTGGGCAGTACGGGCGATTCTGGCGCTGGCGGCGCTTCTCCTGTGTGCCGCCTTCGTCGGCGCGGGCCGACTGGCGCACATCTATCGCGTGAGCTGCGCCGTGGTGGTTCTGCTGTTCCTGGGCGCGGCAGCTGCCGCGGTCCAGGCGCGCCTGTATCAGGTCGGACACGACCGCGATCGGACGGCACCGATTCGTGCGGTCCACGACTTCACGCCGCCGCTCGTCGGCCCGGTGAAAGTCGGCAACTTCACCGTGTGGTCGTTCCCGCACGCCGGTGCCGGCCTGCTGATCGCGGCCGCCGCATTGTCGGTGGCCGGCACTCGCAGGGCGGGTGCGTAATGCGCCGCTGGACCGCCGTCGTCGTCGCGTGGGCGGCGCTGTGCGGCCGGGCCGAGGCGCGCGACTGGACGGTCGGCGGTGCGGGCGCCGACTTTCCGCTCATTTCGCCGGCAATCGCCGCCGCAACCGCCGGCGACGTGATTCGCGTCCGCGGCGGCGTCTACCGCGAGGACCTGATCCTCGACAAGCGGCTCGCGATCCGCGGCGAACAGCGGCCAGTGCTGTTCGGCACCGGCGTCGGCTCCGTCGTCACCATCGTCGCCAATGGCTGCGAGGTCAGCGGCCTCACGATCGAGGGCAGCGGTATCGGCGAGACCAACGAGATGGACGCCGGCGTTCAAGTCCGCTCGAGCAGCAACCGCATCGTCGACAACCGGATGCGGCGTGTGTTCTACGGAGTCGTGGTCGCCAACGGCACGCGCAACGAGATCGCCGACAACGAAATTACCGGCCTGCGCGAACTGGCGTTCGGCCGCCGCGGCGACGGCATCTATCTGTTTCGGGCGCCAGAGAACTTCGTCGCGCGTAATCGCATCTCCGGCGAGCGTGACGGCATCTACTTTCAGTACGCGCCGCGTGGCCGCGCGGTCGACAACGTCGTGTCCGACTCGCGCTACGGGCTGCACGACATGTTTTCGGACGACACGACGGTGGCCAGGAACACGTTCGTGGAGTCGGCCGTCGGCGCGAACATCATGAACTCGCGCCGCATCCGGTTCGCCGGCAACGAGATTCGCCGGAACCGCGGCATCCCCGGCATCGGCCTGACGCTCAAGGATTGCGACGACTCCACGATTGACCGCAATCAGATCGTGGAGAACGCGCGCGGCCTGCTGCTGGACGGATCGTCGGCCAACCATTTCAGCGGAAACGCATTCCGCGCCAACGATACGGCTGTCACGCTGTTCTCGAGCGCGGAGCGGAATGCCTTCGGCGGAAACGAATTCGTCGACAACTGGAGCGATGTGGTACTGAGCGGTGCTGACTCGGGCACGCGCTGGGCGATCGACGGCCGAGGAAACTACTGGAGCCGCTATCGCGGCTTCGACTTCGACGGCGATGGCCTGGGCGACTCGAGCCATCCGGTCGTCGGCGCGTTCGAACGGCTCGAGGGGCTGAATCCGTCGGCGCGAATCTTCCTTCAGAGCCCCGCCGCGGCGGGGCTCGAGGTGGCGGCTCGTCTAAGCGGGACCGTCCGCGCCGATGCCGCGGATGACCGACCGATTACGCGGCGGCAGCAAGTGCCGATGGGCCAGCCCCGAAGGGGAGTCCATCCCGTCGCCACTGCACTGATCCTGATGTGCCTCATGGCGGTTGCGATGCGCGTGACGAGAGGAGCCTTCCCGTGCTGACGTTGAGCGGCGTCACCAAGTCCTTCGGCCGTCGACGGGTGCTCGACGGCGTCAGCCTCGAGATCGCGGCCGGCGAGAGCGTTGCGCTGCTCGGCGCGAATGGCTCTGGCAAGACGACAACGCTCAGATGCATCGTCGGACTGGCACATCCCGACTGCGGCCGGATCGCCGTCGGCGGCATCGACGCCGCGCGCGATCCGCTCGGCGCGCGAGCGCGAATGAGCTATCTGCCGCAGCGTTCGCTTTTTCCCGGCACTTTGAGCGTCCGGGAAACGCTGCAGGTCGTGGCGCGGTTGCGTTCGACCCATGCGGCCGCCGTGGATCGCGAACTGGCAGCCTGCGATCTCAGCTCGCTCGCCGATCGGAACGTCGCGCAGCTGTCAGGGGGCGAGCGGCAGCGTCTGGCGATGGCGGTCGCGTTTCTGCCGGCAGTCGATCTGTATCTCTTCGACGAGGCGTCGGCCAACCTCGATCCGACCGCCCTCCGAATCCTGTTCCGGAGGGCTCGCCAATTGAAACGTGAGGGCCGGACGTTGCTGTTCACGACGCACCTGCCCGCGGACGTTCGGCGTCTGGCGACTCGCGCGATCGTTCTTCGCGACGGTCGCATCGAATCGGACAGCGCCGGCGCCTTCGAACTGCGGCGCTACGAACGTCTGCTGGAACGAGACATCTGGGGAGACGAGGATGACACTGCGACATGCGAAGGCGGCGATTGTGATGGCGTCGCTGTGGACGATCGGTTGCGCCGCGGAGGCGCGGTCGCCTGAGCCGATACCGATCGATCGCGTCGAGTGCTCCCGCTGCCGCATGCTGATCTCCAGCGACGCCGGCTGCGGCGAGATTCTCTCCGCCGCCGCCGACACCCGGTTCTACGACGATGTCGGCTGTCTCGCTGCCGATTGGACGACACACGGTGCCGGCGCGCGTGCGTTTCTGCGCCTTCCGGACGGCCGCTGGCAGGACGCGCAGACCGCGGCGTACGCCAGGCCGCAGGGCGCTCATACGGCGATGGGATCGGGGTTCGTCGCGTTTGCATCGCAGGCCGAAGCGACCGCCGCCGACCGCGACGGCCATGCGCTCACCTTCGACGATCTCCTGCGGCTGACTGGAGGACATCAGTGACCGGCCAGCTGATCACCATCGCGCGTCTCGAATGGACGACCGCGGTCAGGCTGAAGTGGATGCGACTTCTGACAATCGCATTCGCGCTGCTGTCCGTGGCGGCGGCGTACTCAGCTGGCGCGGCGAACGAGCTCTCGGGCGCCGATGGCTTTGCCAGAACCACGATGGCGCTGGTCCCCGTCGTCCTCATCCTGGTGCCGCTCGCTGCGCTGGTTCTTGGTGTTTCGGGCCAGGCAACGGAAACGGGCAGCGAGGCGTTTCTGTTCAGCCAGCCGATTGGCCGATCGACCATTCTCGCCGGCCGATGGCTCGGCGAGTGCGCGGCGCTGGTCGGCGCCATCGTGATCGGGCTTGGCGCCGGCGGTGCCGTGGCGTCGATGGCCAGCGGCGCGGACGGCCTGCTGCAGTTCCTATTCTTCGTGGCAATGGCGGCGCTGCTGGCGATCGTCTTCCTGTCGATGGCAGCCGCAATCGCCGCTGCGACCGACCGGCGAGTGGTGGCACTCGGCGCCGGCATCTTCGCGTGGTTTTTCTTCGTGCTCCTCTACGACGGCGCGGCGTTGTCCGCCGCCGGATGGTTGTCCGGCCCGCGCGGCGGCCGGGTGCTGTTCGGATCGGTCTTCGGCAATCCGGCGGACCTGATCCGCGTCGCCACGCTGTCCGTCGCCGGCATCCCGAACGTCCTCGGCGCCGCCGGCGACGCGTGGGTGCGGTATCTCGGCGGAACGACGAGAGCGACGATCACTGTCGCGGCAGCGTTGGCAGTCTGGTCGATTGTGCCGCTCCTGATCGGCGTCTGGATGATCCGCGCCCGCGATCTGTGACCGGCCTCAATCGATGCTCGACGTGTCTTCCTCGATATGACGACGGTCATACCGTACTGGCAGCCGCCTCGCTACTCTGACGGTCAGGAGGCATTATGAGCGAGGCATTCGAGAGAACGACCATCGGGGACATCGTCGCCCTGGATTTTCGCGCAGCCGCCGTTTTCGAGCAGTTCGGCATCGATTTCTGCTGCGGCGGGCGGCGTTCGGTCGCCGAGGCGTGCCGCAGCGCTGCGGTGAATCCGCAGGACGTCGAGGCCGCCATCGAGGCGCTGCCGCCCGATGCTGCCAGCGAGTTCGACGTGAGGGTGTGGCCTCTCGATCGCTTGATCGATCACATTGTGACGATGCATCACGGCTACGTGCGGTCATCCATGCCCACGATTCAGCAGTATCTGGCAAGATTGGTGGAGGTCCATGGTCAGCGGCATCCAGAACTGATGAACGTTGCCGCCGCGTTCGACGCCATCGCCGCAGAGATGTCGCACCACATGCTGAAGGAAGAGCACGTGCTGTTCCCGTACGTGCGGGAACTCGAAGCGCAGGCCGGGACCTGCGGACGCCGCCTCAGTCCGTTCGGCACCGTCGAGAATCCGATCCGGATGATGGAGCGCGAGCACCGGGACGCGGCTGACGCGCTGCAGGCGATTCGCGACCTGACGCACGGATACGCCGCGCCCGATGATGGCTGCACGACGTATCGCGTGTGCATGGCCGAACTGACGCGTTTCGAACGCGACCTGCACCAGCACGTCCATCTCGAGAATAACGTGCTGTTCCCAAGAGCGATCGCACTCGAGCAGGGCGACCAGATCCGCTCGTAGACCGCTCTTCAGCTTCAAGAGCGCGTTCGAATGGACGTAGCGCAGCTCAGGCTTGCCCGCCAGTTGGCTGATCCCGCCATCCCGGCGCGCTCCACGAAAAAACCTGCGGTCTTCGCAAACCTCCGCTATCCTTCACGTCCGGTGTCGACGGAGGGGTGGTGAGGATTCGCGAGTTCCGGACGATCGTGGTCGGCACGCCGTGGCGCGACCTGCTGTTCTTCGAAGCGGTCGAGGACAGCGGTCTCGTCGGCGTCAGCGAAGTGCGCATGGTGAACAAGACCGAGACGCTCGAGGCGTGCATCCACGAGCTCGCGCCGCGATATCTCATCGGCAGCGATCCGTTCGACATCGAGCGCCTCGCGTGGAACGTTCACACCGCGGAATACGGCCGGCCGGGCGAGGTGACGCAGTCGGCGCTCGCCGCCTTCGACATCGCCTGCTGGGACCTGATGGGACAGTCGCTCGGCGTCCCGATCTGGAAGTTGATCGGTGGCCGGTTCCGCGATCGCGTGCCTGCCTACGCGAACGGCTGGTATCAGACCGAGCGCCAGCCCGACGCGATCGCGGCCCGCGCCAGAGCGGTGGTGGCGCGTGGCTATCGAGCGATGAAGCTCGATCCGTTCGGCGCCGCGCATGCCGAGCTGCCGCCCGCTGAATGGACCCGTGTCGAGACGATCGTCGCCGCGGTGCGCGACGCGGTCGGTCCGGAGGTGCAGATCTTCATCGAGATGCACGGCCGATTCACGTCCGCCGCCGCGATCCGTGTCGCCGCGATGCTCGAGCCGTACGGTCCGGACTGGATCGAGGAACCGGTGCCCCCCGACAACGACGACGCCCTCGCGCGGGTGCGCGCGGCGGCGCGGATTCCGATCGCCACCGGCGAGCGCGCGCACACTATCGCCGAGATCTGTCCGATCGTCGAGCGCGGGCTCGCCGACATCATTCAAATCGATCTGACCCACTTCGGCGGATTCGGCGCCGCCCGCATCGTGGCGGGGTGGGCCGACGTGCATCATCTGCTGATGGCGCCGCACAATGTGTGCGGGCCGGTCGGCACGATGGCCAACATTCATTTTGCGATTGCAACGCCCAACTACAAGGTGCTCGAGCACTTCAACGATTTCGCGGATCCGTGGGTCGGCGAGCTGGTCGACAGTGCGCCGTCGGTCAGCGCCGAGGATGGCTGCTTCGCACTGCCGGACCGCCCGGGCCTCGGCGTCACGTTGAATGCCGATGCGTGTCGCGCGCATCCGCGCAGCGGCGGCCGAATCCGTCTGTTCGAACAGGGATGGGAGCGTCGTGGTGGCACGGAGCGCCTGTGATCGGTCGTGATGACCGCGCCGCAGCACCGGCAGTGGGCACGGTGAGCCGGTCGGTCAGCGCACGATGGCGCGCGTGCGGGTGTCTTGCCGCCGCCGGCCTCGCGACCGCGTCGGTCGCGCCGCCGCCGGCATCGCGTTCATCAACGCAACCGGCAATCTCGGCGGCTTCCTCGCGCCGTACGTGATGGGATGGATGAAGGACGCGACCGGCGACTACCTGGTTGGATTGCGGCTGCTCGCGACCGCGGCGCTGGTCTCGGGCGTGGTCGTCTTCTTCGGCACCCGGACCGTCAACCAAGAGACCGCGGAAACGCCGCGGTATCGCTCGGCGCCGTCGTGACGGCCCTGCCGCATCGGACGCCGGCGTGCAGCGCTTCCTCGACCGAGCCGCCGCGCAGGCGAACGGCGATGTAGCCGGCGTTGAACGCATCACCAGCGCCGACCGGATCGACGGCGTCGCCGCGGCTGATCGGAGCGGTTCGCCACACGCTCTCGCAGAGCGCGCCGACGCTCTGCTGGCCACGGACGACCACTTCGCGCGGGCCGCGCGCTGCGGCGCGTCGCGCCACGTCGTGATCGTCCGAGCCGGCGAGCAGCTCGCGCAGCTCCGCGGCGCCGCCGAGCACCAGGTCGCAGCGCTCCATGAACACGGTGACCAGTTCCGCGCGGCGAGCAGATCCCCAGAGGCCGTCGCGGAGGTTCGGATCGACGATGCGCAGTCCGCTCGCGCGCGACAGCAGCGTGCGGCCGGCCTCGTGCGCGCCGGGACCAATCAGCGCGGTTACGCCGGTCACGAGCACCGCGCGCGCCTCGGGCAGTTCCACGCCGTCGAGATCGGCGGTCGTCATCGCGCTTGCCGCCGATCCGCTGCGGTAGTAGCGCACGCCGTCTCGCTCCTTGAGCATCAAACCGGTCGGGCGCGTCGGATCCCGGCGAACCCAACGAGTGTCGACGCCTTCAGCCGTCATCGCGTCGAGGATGCGATCGCCGGCACGATCGCCGCCGACCCGGCTGACCCATGCGACGCGGAAGCCGAGGCGTGCGAGCCCGACGCAGGTGTTGCTTTCGGCGCCAGCGTGGTCGACCGCGACCTGCGTGGCGGTTCGCATCGACTCGCCCGGCGGCGGCGTGAACACGACCATCGTCTCGCCGAGCGCGATCAGATCCCACGTCATCGGGACCGGCAGAATACGTTGACTTTGGCGGTAAAGAGTAGTACTTCCGTCGCCGCTCGCCTGATGACACCGGGCGCTCTGCCCGGGCGCCTCGACACGAGCCGGGAGACATGGCCCTTCTCGATCATTCTCACACCCGTGTGCCGGCGCCGGCGGTAGCCGGATGATCGATCTGCGGCAATCATGGCCGACACCGGCGGTGCCGCGCCCGATCGCGATCATCGGCTCCGGCGCAATCGTTCGAACGGCGCATCTGCCGGCCTATCATCGCCTGCAGTTGCCGATCGCGGGGCTCTTCGATATCCGCCGCGAGGCCGCCGAGGAGACGGCGCGTCACTTCGCCGGACTGCGCGTGTTCGGAACCCTCGGCGAGGCGTGCGCGATCGGCGGCGCGGTGTTCGACGTCGCCGTTCCAGGCAAGGAAGTCGCGGGCGTGCTCGCACACCTGCCGCCTGGCGCGGCGGTGCTGATTCAGAAGCCGATGGGGGAGACGCTCGCGGAAGCGCAGGCGATCCTCGACCTCTGCCGCGAACGGCGACTCGTCGCGGCGATGAATTTTCAGCTGCGCTTCAGTCCGAACGTGCTGGCGTTGACCGATCTCGTGGCGGCCGCCCGGCTCGGCGATCTCACCGACATCGAGGTTCGCGTCGTCGATCGCCAGCCGTGGGAGCAGTGGCCATTCATGAAGCACGCGCCGCGTCTCGAGGTGCTCTATCACTCAATCCACTACCTCGACACGATCCGGTGGATCGCCGGCGAGCCGCGCGGCGTGATG
>DATFXR010000864.1:0-3217 GCA_035315685.1 Vicinamibacterales bacterium
GCACGAGCTGCCGGTGATGGCCGCCATGTTCATCGATCCCGGCATCATGCCGGCGCTGAACGATCAGGCGCAGAACCGCTACGAACGCATCTTCGAGTACGACTCGCTCACGCCGCGCTTCGCGAATTTTCTGATCGACGAGCTCGTGCCGGAGGTCGGCAGAAGCGTCCGGCTCTCCACCGATCCAAACGATCACGGCATCGCCGGTATCAGCACGGGCGGCGTCGGCGCCTTCGTCGCGGCGTGGAATCGTCCCGATCAGTTCCGCCGCGTGATCACGTGGGTCGGCAGCTTCGGCAACTTCCGAGGCGCCGATCGGCTGCCGGGGCTGATCCGGCGCACCGAGCCGCGGCCGATTCGTGTCTTCATGCAGACCGGGCGGCAGGATCTCGTGAACTACGCCGGCAGCTGGTACCTCGAGAATCCGCGGATGGCCGCCGCGCTCGAATTCGCCGGCAACGACGTCAAGATCGATCTCGGCGAGGACGGCCACAGCAACCGCCATGGCGCGTCGGTACTGCCCGACACACTGCGCTGGCTGTGGCGTGACTATCCACAGCCGATCACGGTAGCAGAGCCGCAGCCCGGTGCCGGCCGCGGCGTCTTCGCGCAGCTGGTGCCGCGGCGTGAGATGGTGCCGCCGCCTCCGACCCCCCCACGCGAGGGCGGTCCAGCGCGCGGCGCTTCTGCTCCGGCCGCTGGCGCAGGTCGTGGCGCCGGTCCTCGCGGCGCGGTTTACGCGCTGATCTCACGTGACAAGGGGTGGGAGCCGATCGGCGACGACTACGGGTCGGTGGCCAGCCCCGCGACCGACAAAGACGGCAACGTGTTCTTTGCGGACCCGTCGCACAACCGGATCTACAAGTCCGATGGGGCACGAACGGTCACCCTGTTCAAGGAGAACACCCGCGGCGCGCGGGCGCTTCGATTCGGCGCGGACGGCCGCCTCTACGCGACGCAGCTCTCGTCGCGCCGGCTCGTCTCGTACGGGCCGGGCGGGGATGAGAAGGTCGTCGCCGAGAACGCGGACGCCAACGATCTCGCGCTCACGAAGAGCGGCGCGATCTACTTCGTCGATACCGGGCACAAGACAGTCGCGCTCATCGACGACAAGGGTCACCGGCGCGTTGTCTACACCAGCGGCGACATCATGAATCCGACCGCGCTCACCCTCACACCTGATCAAGCGATGCTCCTCGTGTCCGACGGGATGGATCGCTATCAGTGGTCGTTCCAGATCGCCGCCGATGGGTCGCTCGTCAATGGCGAACCGTTCCAGCGTCTCGAGATGCCGGAGGAAGGACTCTACAGCGGCGTCGCCGGACTGGCCATGGACTCGATCGGCTACCTGTGGGCGACGAGCGCGATGGGCATTCAGATCTGCGAGCAGCCCGGGCGATGCACGAACATCCTCAACAAGCCGCAGTTCACCTCGACGCCAGTCACCGACATCGCATTCGGCGGGCCGGGCCGGGCGTGGCTGTACGTGGTGCAGGGCGGAAAGCTGTTCCGCCGAGAAACGAAGCGAACCGGAGTCGTTGCGTGGGAGCTCGTCAAGCCGCCGCAGCCCGGACTATGAGCCGCATCATGAGGAAGCGCCACGAAGGCACGAAGGCACGAAAATCTTCTTGGACAGAACCCTACAAAGCCATCTTCGTGATCTTCGTTCTTCTACGTGTCTTCGCGGTTCCGTCCGCGCAGGAATCAGGAAAGACCGTCGCTGACGGCGTTTACACAGACGCGCAGGCGGCGCGCGGCGCGACCGCGTACGAGACGTCGTGTGCCGGTTGTCATCGTGCCGATCTCGCCGGCGCGACCGGTCCAGCGCTCAAAGCGCAGCGGTTCGCGCGTCAGTTCGCCGACAAGGATCTGAAGACGCTGTTCACGAAGGTTGCGACGACGATGCCGCGCGCGACGCCTGGCAGCCTCGGCGACGCCACCTATCTCGACATCGTCGCGCACCTGCTGAAGGAGAACGGATTCCCGGCCGGCACGAAGGAGTTGACAGCAGACGGACTCGACGGGATTCGCGTGCTGGCCGGACGCCCGAAGGCGCTGCCGGCGGTCGGAGATTTCTCGTATGTCGAAGTCGTCGGCTGCCTGACGGCGGACGCGCAGCACGCCTGGCAGTTGACGCAGGCGAGCGCGCCGGTGTCAGCGGCGATGACGACTGCCGCCACCGCGCCGCACGACACCTCAGCGAAGCTGGGGAACGAGACCTACCATCTGCTCGACGCGATGGCCTACGCGCCGGAGAGCCACAAGGGTCAGAAGATCTACGTGCGCGGGTTGCTGATCAGGATGCCGGGGGAGCAGCGGATCACCATCAGCGCGCTGGAGACAATGTCGCCGACCTGCGCTGAGTAGGGCTGGGGGCTGGCAGCTGAGGCTGGGGGCTGGTCGCTGGGGGCTGGGGATCGGCGATCGGGCGTTGTGGATCGGGGGCTCGGCGCTAGAGATTTCTCGTTTCTCTGCAGCGCGTAGTGTCCGGCTTTAGCCGGACTTCTTCGGGGTCCGCCTGAAGGCGGACACTACGTAGAAGTGAAACGTGCTTTAGCTGCGGCAGTGTCCGGCGTCAGCGAGACCGAAAAACGCAGGGAGCGCAGATTTCTCTGCGCTCCCTGCGTTCTCCGCGGTTGCGTTCCTCTGCGTTCTTTCCTTCGCGTCCTTTGTTGCCCTTTGCGTCCTTGTCAGTGTTCTCCGTCAGAACAGGAATCTGATCTGCAGCTGCAGGTTCCGCAGCGGCTGCGCGTTCGTCGCGGCGCCGAAGCCGGCGGTACGCGGCGTCAGGCGGTTCGGATCGAGCGAGCCGTCGGCCAGGAACTGCGAGTTGACGACCGTCTGATCCGTCGGGCTGCGATAGATCACCGTGGTGTTCCGGTCGTTGTAAATGACCGCGTTGAACACGTTGAACACGTCGAGGCGGAACTGGAGGTTCCGGGTGCCGCCGACGCGGATGTTCCTGGCGATCGCCATGTCCACCGTGTGGTCAGGGCAGCCGCCGAGGACGAACCGGCCCGACTCGAGGCCGACGCTGCCGTAGGTCGGCCCGGCGACCGCGGCGGTGTTGATCTGACGGTACTGATCGCTCGAGCAGCCCGATCCCGGATCGCCGACGTAGACGATCTTCGCCGCATAATCCGGCGAGCCGGTGAGGTTCGTGTTCGTCCCGTTGTTCTGGTAGGTGTAGTTGATGTCGTAGCGGCCGTTCGCCGTG
>DATFXR010000865.1:0-5207 GCA_035315685.1 Vicinamibacterales bacterium
AGGTGGTGCGCTCGGCGCTCCAGAACTCGTCGTCGATTGCCTCGCTGCTGCTCACGACCGAAGCCCTCATCTCCGAAATCCCGGAGGAAAAGAAGGACGCCCCCGCCATGCCGGGCGGCGGCGGCATGGGCGGCATGTACTGAGATCGAACCATTAAGAATTTGGAATTTGGAATTTGGAATTCGTGAAATGAAAAAGGCCCGGAAGCTCGCGCTTCCGGGCCTTCCTTCTTCTGACCGACTCTACGCGGCCTTCGGGCCCACGCAAACCTGACCTACCCAGCCCATGGGCCCATCGGTCCTGCACTCCACTCATCTCAGCGTGAACGTCAGCTCGATGGTGATGAGGACGGGCACCGGCTCTCCCATCCTGGTCCCAGGCGCGAAGCGCCACTGCCGGGCCGCGAGAACCGCCTGCTGATCGAGGCCAAACGTCGAGTCGAGCGATCGGATCACCTGCACGTCGCCAATCGTGCCGTCCGCCTTCACGACACATTCGAGCAGCACGGTGCCCTGCACCTTGGCGCGCATCGCATCGGAGGTGTACTGCGGCTTTACTTCGCGCAGCACACGCGGCAACGTGACACCGTTCCCCGGGCGATAGACACCGCCGCCAGTGCCGCCGCCGCTGCCCGGACCGAGGCCCGAGCCCGTGCCAGGTCCGATGCCGGAGCCGGTCCCGGTACCTGCACCGCCGCCGCTGCCTGATCCCTGGGACAGCGTCGGTGGGCCTGGCGGCGCTTCAATCGCGCCCGGCAGCGAGTCCTGGGCGGCGGCGAGCGTCTTGGCCGGAATATTCAGCTGCTCGACCGGGTCCGGGTCCTTCTTCGCCTGCTTCATCTCGAGCGACGGCGGTTTCTCGACTGGGACCGTGATCTTGTCCTTGCCCGGGAGTTCTGCCTTCCGCGGCGGCTCCTTCATCTTGTTGCCGCCGCCGCCACCGCCGCCGCCGGGACCTGGCTCATTCAGCCAGATGATGTTGGCGTTCGGCTGCAGAGGGAGGATCGCCGGCGTGACGCCGGCCGTCGAGCTGTTGCGGATGAGGAAGATCACGAAGATGGCGAACGCGACGTGCCACACGAACGACGCGACAGCGGCCGGCGCGACCCGTTTCTGTGCCTGCTCGAAAAGAAACGGGATCTCGGCGGGGTGCTGCCCTTCCACGTGAAAGGACAGATGTCCCGCGGACTCATTAAAGTTAGAGGACAGATGTCCCGCGGATTCGTTGACGCGGACTTCTGCTGTTGGCGCGGGGTCAGCCATCGGGAATGCGAGAGGGTTGCTCCTCGAAGTATTGTCGCGCACCAGTCTCTCGACCCGCAACTGCAAAAGAAGTGCCTCAGCAGGCTGGCTTGTTTCTTAGGACGGCGCTGCACAAGTCACGGCTGGCGTCCGAGAATCGAAACCCGGTTACCGCTAGACGCGTCCCGTCCATGCTCCGATCGCCGCGTTGCCACCGCCGTACGAATGCAGCAGCGCGAGCGCATCAGCGGCGCGCGGCTCGCTGCGAATCGCCACGAGGATGCCGCCGCGTCCAGCCAGCGCCTCGAAGATCCGGCCATCGTGGGCCTGAAACCCGACACGCCGCATCGTGCCCGCAAGCCCGAGCTTCGCGAGATCGCGTGCGCTGCCCTGCAGCGCCTCGACGAGCGGCCCGCGCGCGACGATCGTGCCGATGCCGGCGACCTCCATCCGCTCTCCCGCCGCACCCGTCGTCTTCTCGATCAGCGCCGCGGCGTCCGGCGTGTCCTTCGCGAGCACGGTCAACATATCCGGAGTAAATCCCGATCGCTTGAGCGCGTCGAGACCCTTGGTTGCCCACGCGATATCCTGAAAAACCCCGACGGTGAATCGCCCCGCGTCGACGTCGACCATGGGCGGTAATGTATCACGCACGGGTTCAGCGTTCAGGGTTCACGGTTCAGGGTTCTGGTTCTGGTTCTGGTTCTTGCTTCCCGTGATTGATGTAGCCATCGTTGGTGCCGGACCGGCGGGTGCACGCGCGGCTTATGCGCTGGCGCGGGCTGGCGCTCGTGTCACGATTTTCGATGCGTCACATCCGCGTGAGAAGCCGTGTGGCGGCGGTGTCACCGGGCGGGCGCTGAGCCTCGTCGGCGACGCGATTGACGCCGAGACCTTTCCACGGACCGTGATTCGCAGGGCGCGGTTCGCGCCGGACGCGATCGTCTCACTCGAGGACGACGGGCTGGGCACGGCGCTCATCGTCGCAAGCCGCGCGGCGTTCGACGCGGCGCTGCTCGATCGGGCGATCAGTGCAGGCGCCCGACTGGTCCGGGCACGCGTGACCGACATCGTCGCCCGGAGAGACTCGGTGGCAATCGACACGGCCATGGGCCGTTCGACGGCTGATTTCGTCGTCGGCGCCGACGGCGCCAACAGCCTCGTCCGCCGCCGGCTCGTCTCGCCGTTCCGGCGCGACCAACTCTCGATCGCGACCGGATACTTCGCGCACGGCGCGACGAGCGACGAGATCGCCATCGAGGTGACGGCGCAGCCGGCCGGCTACATCTGGTCGTTTCCGCGCCCGGATCACCTGGCAATCGGTATCTGTGCGCAAGCGGATGCAGGCATCGGCGCCGCCGCGCTTCGAGCGCGTACCGCAGCCTGGATCGATGCGACGGGCATCGCGCGTGGCGCGCGGCTCGCGCCGTACTCGTGGCCAATCCCGTCGTTGTCGGTTGGCGACTTCGAGCGGCTGCCGCTGGCTGGCGATCGGTGGGCGCTCGTTGGCGACGCCGCCGGTCTCGTCGATCCGATCACGCGCGAGGGCATTTTCTTCGCGCTCGCCTCAGGAGGCTGGATCGCCGACGTGCTGTCGACTGGCGCCTACCCGCTGCGTGCATACGTCCAGCAGGTCAACGACGAGGCGGTCCCCGAACTGCGGCGCGCGGCGCAGCTGAAGGCCGGATTCTTCCGCCCAATCTTCATCCGGCACCTGCTGCACGCGCTCCGGCGAAGCGCCGCCGTTCGCGCGGTCATGGCCGATCTCGTGGCCGGCCGACAAACCTACGCGCACCTGAAGTGGCGACTCGTAAAGACTCTCGAAATCGGCCTCGCCTGGCGGGTGTTCACCGCCTAACGTGGTACAATTCCGGGCCGAGGAGTGCAGCATGGGTCGTATTGGAATGCCAGAACTGCTCATCATTCTGGCCATCGTGATCGTGATTTTCGGGGCGAACCGGCTGCCCGGACTCGGCCGTGGAATCGGCAGCGCCATTCGAAATTTCAAGGACGAGATGGGATCCGAGAAGGAGAAGGACAAAGACGCCGACGAAAAGGACCGCAAGGCGTCATAGCACCACGCGCGTTTCGCCCATCCGGCGCGTGACGCGCTCGCGATCCAGGTACTCGAGCAGGGGGATCGCGAACTTGCGCGTGACGCCGAAACGCTCCTTGAACGTCGCGACGTCAATCTTTGCCGCAGCCCCGCCCGCGGCCTTCATCCCACTGACGTCCGCTTTCAACTGCTTCAGCGCCTCATCGTGAAACAGCAGCACGTCTGCTTTCACGAGCACTTTCTGGCGCTGTAGCAATTTCAGGACGCGGTCGGCGACGTCCGCCGCCACACCGGCGATTGCTCCAGCCGTCGCCACGTCAGGCGGCTTCAGACCGCCTTCGCGAAAGGCGCGTTCGATCGCGGTCCGCGCACGATCTTCTTCCGGCGTCAGCGCGAGCCTGTGCGTCGTGAGCGCCACGCGATCGCGCCCGACAACGCGGTTTGCGCCAGCCAGCTCTTCGAGCGCCACATCGAACACCGACGTGTTCCCGCGTCCGCACACGCGCTCGCGCAGGGCCTCACGGGGAATGCCGTCGGACATCGGCTGGGCGCGATGATGGTCGGCAACCGCCGCCAGCACGGCGTCCTTCAGCCGCGCGAAGACGCCGGCGCCGACAATGGCATCGCCCGCTCGAACAGCCCGCTGCGCCGCCACGAGCGCGTCAACACGAGCCACGACGTCCGCCGGTTGGATGCCGGCGCGCGAGACGATGGCATCGAGCGACAGGCCTGCCGGACCGACCTCGTCGAGCATCGCGGCGAGGGCGCGCTCGTCCGCCGCAACGCTGTCGCCGGCGGCCGGATCGAAATCGAGCTGCGTGAGCCGCTCGGTCGCCGCTGCCGACCGAATCGCGGTCCGCGGCGGCTTCGGATCGAGAATCAATCCGCCAGCAATGGTGATCGGCGGCGAGTACGCGCGGAGGATATAGCGATCGCCGCGCGCGAGGACTGCCGGCGACTCCAGCCGCAGTCGGACGTAACCACGCGCACCAGGCTGCAGCGTCAGGCGGCCGGCATCGGCCGCGGCGGGGCGCGGATGCCGGGTCCGCGGGGCGGGCGGCAAGGGCGCTTCGCCCTCGTCCGGCGGCCTGATCAGTGCGACGCGGCCAAGGATTTCGGCCGTGCCCTGGTGAAAGCGGACGCGCGCACCGTGCTTCAGCGGTCTGGCGTCCGGCAGCAGCTCGAGCGTCGCGTCTGCGAGCCGGGTCTGCTCGAACGCACCAGGTGCGATGAGTGCCTGGCCGCGGTGGACTTCCTCGACCTCGACGCCCGCGAGGTTGACGGCGGCGCGCTGACCGGCCACAGCGGCGCGCTGTTTCGCGCCATGCACCTGAACGCCACGGACCTTTACGCGTCGTTCGCCCGGCGCGACGAGGAGCTCATCGTCGACCGCGACCTGTCCTGACACCAGCGTGCCGGTGATGACCGTGCCGAACCCCTTCATCGAGAAGACACGATCGATCGGCAGCCGCGCGACGCCGCGATGTCCGCGTGCGTCAGCCGTTCTGCTCACGTCGGCGAGCGCGGCGCGCAGGTTGTCGAAACCTTCACCGGTCTTCGCCGAGACCGGCACGACCGGTGCGCCGTCGAGAAACGATCCTGCGACCAGCTCGCGGACTTCCAGCCGCGCAAGCTCCAGCATGTCGGCGTCTGCAAGGTCGGCCTTGGTGAGCGCGACGAGGCCGGCAGGAATGTGGAGCAGCCGGCAGATGTCGAAATGCTCGCGGGTCTGCGGCATCACCGATTCGTCGGCGGCGACGACCAGCACTACCATGTCAATGCCGCCGACGCCCGCGAGCATGTTCTTGACGAACCGTTCGTGGCCGGGGACGTCGACGAAGGCGAAGTTGGTACCGTCGATGACCTGATGCGCGAACCCGAGGTCAATCGTGATCCCGCGCGCTTTCTCT
>DATFXR010000866.1:0-5569 GCA_035315685.1 Vicinamibacterales bacterium
TTCGCGGTTCGCGGCATCATGAAGTCGACCGGTCTCACCAGCGCATTCGGCGGCAACCTCGCCATCATGGACATCTACGCGGCGCAGAAGATGTTCGGCCGTGGCCGGAAGTTCGATCGCATCGACCTCGCCGTGAAGCCGGGTCATACGCTCGGCGGGGCCGAGCGCGAGATCGCCGCGCTCGTCGGTCCCGGCTTCCAGGTCGAGCCGCCGTCCGGTCGCGGCCAGCAGTTCGAGTCGATGCTCGCCGCCTACTCGATGATGGTGAACATCTCGAGCGCGTTCGCGCTGTTCATCGGCATGTTCATCATCTACAACGCGTTCGCGATCGCGGTGACACAGCGCCGATCGGAGATCGGCGTCCTGCGCGCGCTCGGCGCGACCCGCCGCCAGATCCGCTGGCTGTTTCTCGGCGAAAGCGCGGTGACCGGCTTGATCGGATCGATCGGCGGCGTCGCGTTCGGTCTCCTCATCGCGCACGCGATCGCCGCGTCGATCGGGACGCTGATCGCCGACGTCTACGGCGTCGCGCAGCACACCGACGAGATTGCCAACAACCCGATGCTGCTCGCGGCCGCGCTGGTTCTCGGCGTCGCGACGAGCATGATCGCGGCGAGCGTCCCGGCGCGCAATGCCGCCCGCGTGGATCCCGTTCAGGCGCTGCAGAAGGGCAAATATCAGGTGCTGTCAGCCGGCGAGAGCCGGCTGCGGGTGGCCGTCGCGGCGATTCTCGGCGCTGTCTCGATCGCATGCCTGGCCATCGGTGGCCCGCGGCCGGTCTTCTACGTCGGCTACGCGCTGGCGATTGCCGCCTCTCTGTTCCTTGCGCCGCTGCTCTCGCTCGCGCTGGCGCAGGCGGTCCGGCCGCTGTTGAAATTCGTCCGGCCGGTCGAAGGGGCGCTGGCCGCCGACAGCCTGATCCAGGCGCCGCGCCGGACGTCGGCGAGCGTCGCCGCGCTGATGCTGTCGCTCGCGCTGGTGGTCGCGTTTGCCGGCATGGCGCGAGCAAGCTACGCATCGGTGATCGACTGGATGGATGCGACGCTCAATCCCGATCTGTTCGTGACGCCGTCCCAGAGCATCGTGATTCGCACGATCAGGTTCCCCGCGGAGATGGGTCCGCAGATCGCCGCCGTGCCGGGTGTCGAGCGCGTGCAGCTGGTTCGCGACGGCCGGATCGTGTTTCGCAAAACGCCGGTGATGCTCGTCGCCGTCGAGACGCGAAGCATTCAGCAGACGGTCGGACGGCCGCCTGTCGAAGGGAACGCCCGGGAGATGTACGACAAGACCGCCGCCGGCGAAGGCGTGATGGTGTCGGACAACCTCGCGAAGCTCCAGGATCTGCATGCCGGCCAGATCATCGAGATCCCGTCGCCGACCGGCCTGATCAGGCTGCCCATCGCCGGCGTCGTCGTCGACTACTCGGATCAGCAGGGCACGATCCTCATGGATCGGTCGCTCTTCATCGAGCACTGGAACGACGACTCGGTGAACGTTTTCCGCGTCTACGTCGCGCGCGGTGCGAACGTCGCCGACGTGCGGCAGCGCATTCTCGAGCGCTTCTCGAGCCAGCGACAGCTGTTCGTGTTCACGAATGCGGAGTTGAAAGGCTACATCATCAGGATTACCGATCAGTGGTTCGGGCTGACGTCGGTTCAGATCGCCGTCGCCGTGCTGGTCGCGATTCTCGGCATCGTCAATACGCTAACCGTGTCGATCACCGATCGCCGGCGCGAGCTCGGTGTCCTCCGCGCGGTCGGCGGGCTGCATCGTCAGATTCGCCGCACCGTGTGGATCGAAGCGCTCGCGATCGGCACCATCGGCCTCGTGCTCGGCTTCCTCCTCGGTGCCGTGAATCTGTACTACACGCTCGAAGTGGCGCGGCGCGACATCGGCGGCTTCGCACTCGACTATTTGCTGCCGCTGCCGACGATGGCCGCCATGGTGCCAACGATGCTCGGGGCAGCGTTCATTGCGGCGCTCTGGCCGGCGGAGGCCGCCGTTCACGGCTCGCTGGTGGAGGCGCTCGAGTATGAGTGAGAGTCGGGCAGGTCGGGCGGGTCCGACAGGTCGGACAGGTCGGGCAGGTCAGGCAGGGCGGGCAGGTCGAATGCTGCTTGTCGTTGCGATCGCTGTCTCGTCGTCCCATGTGCGCGCGGCCGACAACGCGCGGCAGATTGTCGAAGAGGCGCAAAAGCGGACCGACGCGAAGTCGCAGCGCTACGAAGGGCTGTTACAGGTGTTCGACGCGAAGGGCAAAATCAGCGACAAGCGGTGGACGTTCGAGCGGTTCGGCTCGCACGGGCGGAGCAAGACCGTGCTTCGCTTCACGGCGCCTGCCGAGGTGAAAGGCGTCGCGCTGCTCGTCGTCAACCATCCCGACCGCGCGTCGGATCAATGGATGTGGACGCCGGCCATCGAACGGGATCGCCGCATTGCGCTGCAGGATCGCTCGACGCGTTTCTTCGGCACCGACTTCAGCTTCGAGGATCTCGAAGAGCGCGACGTCGATCAGTTCGACTACACGCTCGCCGGCGACGACACCATCGACGGCGTCGCGTGCTGGAAGATCCAATCCACGCCGCGCGAATCGAAGTCGTCGCAGTACACGCGATCGATCGTCTGGGTTCGCAAGGACAACTACGCGTTCGCGCGCATCGAGAACTACAGCAAGGATCAGCTCGTCCGGCGGCTCAGCTACTCCGACATCCAGAACATTCAGGGCATCTGGACCGCCCGTCAGCTCGAGATGAGCGACGTCAAGCGGGGCAGCCGCACCCGACTCACGCTCGACAGGCTCGAATACGACGTGCCGCTCAAGGACGAAGACTTCACGCTGCAGGCGATCCGGCGGCAGTGACTCCGGGGGCGGGTGGGTCGGGCAGGTCAGGCGGGTCTGGCAGGCCTGGTGGGTCGGGCAGGTCGGACTGGCCAGGCGGCTCTCGCGAGTCACGCCGGCCGCGGCCGCCTGGGTGGCTGACCTTGGCGTCCTTTGTTGCCCTTCTTTCCTTGTCCCCGAAGGCAGCTGCGCAGACGCTGACGCAACGCGGCTTCGTCGATGGCAGCGTCGTGCTGTTTCCGCAGGAGGCGCTCAACGACTCCACGCAAGCCGTCGCCGACCTGCTGGCGCGCGAAGAAGTGTTCTTCAAGCCGGCGACCTGGCTGCAATTCGGAGCGGGACTCGACGCCCGCGCGAACTCGCACGATCAGGTCGAGGACTCATGGCGACTGGACTTTACCGACCGCGGTATGCTGCGGCCGCGCCTTGCCGTCCGCCGGCTGTCGGCAACATTCACGCGCGGACCGCTGACGATCGATGCCGGCAAGCAGTTCATCCGCTGGGGCAAGACCGACGTCCTCACGCCGACCGATCGGTTCGCGCCGCGCGACTTCCTCAACGTCGTCGATGCGGAGTTCATCGGTGTGACTGGTCTTCGCGGCGTGGTGCTGGTCGGCGCGGAGACATTTGAAGCGGTCTGGCTCCCGCGGTTCACACCCAGCCGCGTCCCGCTGATCGATCAGCGATGGACCGTCGTTCCAGCCGCGGCGGCAAACATCCCGCTCGTCGACGGCGGCGCGATTTTTCCCGACGCGTCGCAGACCGGCGTGCGGTGGGGCCACACCGGCGCCGGCTTCGAGTACTCGCTGTCGTTCTTCGACGGCTTCAACCACCTGCCGAACTTCGACGTCGCGGTGGAACCGGCGCCGCCGTCCGCCGAGCTGACGCGGATCTATCCGTCGATGCGCATGTACGGCGGCGACACCGCAGTCCCGACCCGCCTCTTCACGTTGAAGGGTGAAGCGGCGTACTTCACGACCGCGTCTCCGGCCACCGATGAGTACGTCCTCTACGTGATACAGGTCGAGCGGCAGACCGGCGAGTGGGTGATCGTCGCTGGCTACGCGGGGGAAGTCGTGACGCTGCGCCGATCGACGCTGGACTTCGCACCCGATCGCGGGCTCACGAAGTCGATCGTCGCGCGCGTTTCGTACACGATCGGGCCGACACGAAGTGTCGCGTTCGAAAGCGCCATCCGCCAGAACGGTGCAGGGATGTACGCCAAGGGAGAGTATTCGCAGTCGCGGGGCGCCCATTGGCGCGCGACGATCAGCGGCGTCCTCATTCGCGGCGAGCCCGACGATTTCCTCGGCCAGTACCGGCTGAACTCGTATGTGAAAGGGGCGCTTCGGTATAGTTTCTAGACGCGCCTGCGGCCAGCCCTGACCGGCTGCGCTACGGTGAAGAATCACGCCGCATGTTCGAGCCGCTGCTCCTTAACGCGCACAATCCCGGCCCGATGACAGGCGACGGCAACAATACCTATCTCGTTGCCGACCGCGGGTCAGCTGTCCTCATCGACGCGGGCATTGGTCACCCGACGCATCTGCAGACGATCGCCGCCGCGCTGACCGAGAGGGGTGCGCAACTCCAGACGGTGCTGGTCACCCACGGTCATCGCGATCACGCCGAGGGCGCGCCCGCGCTCGCGGCTCGGTATCCCGCGACGACCTTCGCGAAGCTTCCGTGGCCGGAGGAGGACCACCGCTACGCGGTGGCGTGGCGGACGCTCGCCGACGGCGACGTCGTGACGGCAGGCGGAGCATCGCTGACCGCCCTACATACGCCTGGACACTCGCCAGACCATCTTGCGTTCTGGCACGAGCCGTCGCGCACGCTCTTGACCGGCGATCTCGTCGTCCGCGGCAGCAGCGTGATGATCCACTCGAGCCGCGGCGGCAACCTCGCGCAGTATCTCGCCTCGCTCGAGCGGCTGCTGGCACTCGAGCCGGCGCGACTGCTGCCGGCGCACGGTCCGGTGATCGACGATCCACGAGCGGTGATTTCCGGCTACATCTCGCATCGCCTGTTTCGTGAGCGCCAGGTCGAAGCGGCGCTCCGCGCCGGTCGTACGACCGTGGAGGCGATCGCCGAATCCATCTATGATGGTCTCGCGCCGGCCTTGATGCCGGCCGCGCACGAAAACGTGCGCGCGCACCTCGAAAAGCTGCAGTCGGAGGGACGTGCCTCGCACGCCGGCGGCCAGTGGCGGCCGTGACCCCCGTCAACGGAGCGTTATGGACAACGTCATCGATTTCATCAACCTCAATCGCGAGCGGTATCTCGACGAGCTGAAGGCGTTTCTCGCGATCCCCAGCATCAGCGCGCTGGCGCAGCACGCCGGCGACGTCAAACGGTGCGCCCAGTGGTGCGCCGAGGAGATGCGCCGGATCGGCCTGCAGAACGTCCGGCTGATCGACACGCCCGGCAATCCGGTCGTGTATGGCGACTGGCTCGGGGCAGCAGGCGCGCCGACGATGCTCTTTTACGGCCACTACGACGTGCAGCCGGTCGATCCGCTCGACCTCTGGGAATCGCCGCCCTTCGAGGCGACGATCCGCGACGGCGAGATCTACGCGCGCGGATCCGCCGACGACAAAGGACAGGTGTTCATGCACTTCAAGGCGATCGAGGCGCACCTGAAGCAGGCGGGCAGACTGCCGGTCAACATCAAGATCATCCTCGAAGGAGAAGAAGAGGTCGGCAGCGTCAACCTCGACAACTTCATCC